>NZ_JAHXBH010000048.1:0-32468 GCF_020103775.1 Allostigmatella hybrida | reverse complement strand
CCGGCGGGGGCTCCTTCCAAAGATGCTCCCGGCGCCTGACCCTTGCTGTCCTCTCAAGCCACCGCTTCCCCTCTCGCCAACCCCTCCTGCTGCCTTCCTCCTCCATCACCTTGAAAGGGGTGCGGCTCAGAGCCTGGAGGTGCCCTGGCACTGCTCCAAACGCTGGGCCAGCGGCCCCTGCCCGCCGCCACGGCACCAGCGTCTCGCAGCCGTCGTAGCTCCCGCAAAGTCACCGCCTTCCGGCGCTGGGGCCGCCAACCCGGGCCCCCAGGCCAGAGTCCACCTTGTATGGTGGGGCTGTTTCCGTTCCCAGGGAGTCCCCCTCCATATGTCCCGAGACGTCTCCTTCTTTGATCAGCTTGGCAGGCTGCTGTCGCTGGAGCGCGAGGCGGAACGCGCCCGCTCCGCCGCCCTGTCCGAGCGCCTCACCTTGAGCGAGCGCGCCGAGCAGGGGCTCTCCGTGCTGGACCTGGAGAGCATCGAGGAGGAGGTGGGCCTCGGCGGGCGCATCCTCATCACGCTGGCCCGCGCGGACCGGGCCCCCTTCCCCGCCCGCATCCACAACGGCGACTCCGTCGCGGTGATGCCCCGCCGCGCCGAGGTGAAGGAGCCCGCGCAGGCGCTCGTCTCGCGCGCCACGCGCACCCGGCTCCAGCTCGCCTTCGACCGGGCCCCGCCGCCCTTCCTCCACGAGGGGCTGCTGCGCCTGGACGTCGTCCCCAATGACGTGACGTATGAGCGCATGCGCGCCGGGCTCGCGCGGGTGAAGGCCCTGGACAAGGGCGTCGAGCGCCGCCGGCGCGAGGTGCTGCTCGGCAACGAGCCGCCCCGCTTCGAGAAGCCCGCCGCCACGCCCCCCTCGCGCCCGCTCAACCCCGAGCAGGCGGACGCGGTGAGCCGCGCGCTGGCCGCCGAGGACTTCTTCCTCGTCCACGGCCCGCCCGGCACCGGCAAGAGCACCGTGCTCGCGGAGGTGGCCGTGCAGGCGGTGGCCCGGGGCGAGCGGCTGCTGTGCACCGCCGCCAGCAACGCCGCGGTGGACCACCTGCTGGAGCTGTGCCTGGAGCAGGGGCTGCGCGCCATCCGCGTGGGCCACCCGGCGCGCGTGGCCCCCCGCTTCCAGGAGCACACCCTGGACATCGTCGTGGAGGAGCACCCCGACCGCATCCTCTCCCGCGAGCTGTTCGACGAGGCCTTCTCCCTGTTCGGCTACGCGCGCCGCCAGCGCACCCAGGGCCGCAGCCGCGAGCGCTTCTCCAACGCGCGCTCCTCCACCGCCGAGGCCAAGGGGCTCATGGACGATGCGCGCGCGCTGGAGCGCAAGGCCGTGCGCGCGGTGCTGGAGCGCGCCCAGGTCATCTGCGTCACCCTGGCCAGCCTCGGCTCCGGCGTGCTCGCCCACGAGGAGTTCGACCGGGCCCTCATCGACGAGGCCACCCAGGCCACCGAGCCGCTGACGCTCCTGGGCTTCCTGCGCGCCCCCAAGCTGGTGCTCGCCGGAGACCCGCAGCAGCTGCCGCCCACCGTGCTCTCCCAGGAGGCCGCGAAGGCGGGCCTGGGGGTGAGCCTCTTCGAGCGGCTGCTCGGGGACCACGGCGAGGGCGTGAAGCGGATGCTGCGCGAGCAGTACCGCATGAACGCGCGCATCATGGAGTTCCCCTCGCGCGAGATGTACGGCGGGGAGCTGCGCGCCCACGAGAGCGTGGCCGGGCGCACCCTGGCGCCGGTGCTCACCCCGGGCGTGGAGCTGGATGCCCCGCCGGTGCTCTTCCTGGACACCGCCGGCAAGGGCTTCGAGGAGCAGGAGGAGGAGAGCACCCACAGCCTCTTCAATCCCGGCGAGGGGGAGCTCATCGTCGCCCGGGTGAAGGCCCTGCTCGCCGCCGGCCTCTCGCCCCGGGAGCTGGCGGTCATCGCCCCCTACAGCGCCCAGGCCTTCCACCTGCGCGAGCGCGTGGAGACCCTCTCCCCCGACATCGAGGTGGACACCGTGGACGCCTTCCAGGGCCGCGAGAAGGACGCGATTCTTGTGAGCCTCACACGTTCCAACGCGGACGGAAACCTTGGCTTCCTGACGGATTTGCGCCGCATGAACGTGGCGATGACGCGGGCCCGGCGGCACCTGTTCGTCGTGGGAGACTCGGCCACCTTGAGCGCGCACCCCTTCTATGCGCGCTTCATCGAGGGCACACAGTCCGATGGCAGCTACCGCTCGTCATGGGAGTGGCCCGAGGCGGAACATTCTGATTAGCGTAGGTCCGTTGTCCTATTGACGGAGGTGCCATGACGCATCCGAAGCAGCCGTTGCCGGACGAGCAGGCTCACCCCGAAGGGCCGGCGGATGAAGCCCCGGGTGGAAGCACCCGGCGGGAATTCATCGCCACCGCCACGGTGGGCAGTGCCCTGTTGTTGGAAGCGTGCCGTCACACCTCCGAGGCGCCCTCGGCGGGCGGAGGCACGGAGCTGCCCGCCGCGCCCTCCGAGCTGGAGGTCTCCCTCCACGTCAACGGCCAGGAGCAGATGCTGAAGGTGGACTCCCGCACCAGCCTGCTGGATGCGCTGCGCGAGCGCATGGGGCTCACCGGGACCAAGAAGGGCTGTGACCATGGCCAGTGCGGCGCCTGCACGGTGCTCGTGGATGGCCGGCGCGAGCTGAGCTGTCTGTCGCTCGCCGTCATGCAGCAGGGCACGAAGATCCAGACGGTGGAGGGGCTCGCCGAGGGCGACACGCTGCACCCGCTGCAGCAGGCCTTCATCGAGCAGGACGCCTTCCAGTGCGGCTACTGCACGCCGGGGCAGATCATGAGCGCGGCGGGGCTGATGAAGGAGCCCTGCGGCGCCTCGGACACGGACGTACGTGAGGCCATGAGCGGCAACCTCTGCCGATGCAGCGCCTATCCCAACATCATCGCCGCCATTCAACAGGTGCGGCGTCAGCCGAAGCAGTAGGCCCGGGGAAACCACCATGCATCCTTTTCACTATGAACAACCGAAGGAGCTGGGCTCCAGCGTGGAGCGGGTCAGCCGCGTGAAGGGGGCCACCTTCCTCGCCGGCGGCACGGGTCTCTTGGACCTGATGAAGCTCGGCGTGGAGACGCCTGCCCTGCTCGTGGACGTGCGCAAGCTGCCGCTCGCGCAGATTGAGGAGCTTCCCGATGGGGGCATGCGCCTGGGCGCCCTGGCGCGCAACAGCGACGTGGCCTTCCACCCGCTCATCCGCGAGCGCTACCCGATGCTCTCCGAGGCCCTGCTCGCGGGCGCCTCGGGGCAGATCCGCAACATGGCCACCGTGGGCGGCAACATCCTGCAGCGCACCCGCTGCCCGTACTTCCGCGACGTCACCACCCCCTGCAACAAGCGCCAGCCCGGCTCGGGCTGCTCCGCGCTGGAGGGAATCAACCGCGGCCACGCAGTGCTGGGCGTGAGCGAGTCCTGCATCGCCACCCACCCCTCCGACATGAGCGTGCCCCTGGCCGCGCTGGGCGCCACCGTGCGCATCCAGGGCGCCCAGGGAGAGCGCACCGTGCCCTTCACCGACTTCCACCTGATGCCGGGCACCACGCCCCAGCGCGAGACGGTGCTGGAGCACGGGGACCTGGTGCTCTCGGTGGACGTGCCCGCCCTGCCCGCCGCCAAGCGGTCGCTGTACCTCAAGGTCCGGGACCGGGCCTCCTATGCCTTCGCGCTGGCGTCGGTCGCCGCCGCGCTGGAGGTAGAGGGCGGCGTCATCCGCCAGGCGCGGCTGGCGCTGGGCGGCGTGGCCACCAAGCCGTGGCGCGCCGTGGCCGCCGAGCAGAAGCTGGTGGGCCAGGCGCCCTCGCCCCAGCTGTTCCAGGAGGCGGCGAAGGCCGCGCTGGAGGGGGCCAAGGCACGCGAGCACAACGGGTTCAAGGTAGAGCTGGCGCAGCGAATCATCGTGCGCGCCCTGACGACGCTGGGAGGCCGCTCATGAGCAGCAAACTCATTGGTCCGCCCATGAGCCGGGTGGACGGCAAGCTGAAGGTGACGGGCAAGGCGCTCTACGCGGCCGAGTACAACCCGCCGGGCATGGTCTACGCGGCCATCATCCAGAGCACGGTGCCTCGCGGCAGCGTGCTGCGCATGCAGACGGCCGAGGCCGAGCGCGCCCCGGGCGTGCTCGCGGTGCTCACCCCGCGCAACGCGCCCAAGCTGGCGGGCGCGGACAAGTACATGGCCAACCCCATCATGCCGCGGCTGGCCGCCATGCAGGACAGCGAGGTGTTCTACAACGGCCAGCCCATCGGCGTGGTGGTGGCCGACACCTTCGAGCGCGCCACCCACGCCGCCTCCCTCGTGCGCACCTTCTACGTGGAGAAGCCCGCGTCGCTGGACCTCGAGGCGGGCATGGGGGGCGCGGAGCCGGCCCAGGGCAACTTCGGCGCCCCGCCGCCGGGCCACGAGCGCGGGGACGTGAAGGCCGCGCTGGCTTCGGCCGCCGTGCGCGTGGAGGCCACGTACACGACGCCCACCGAGACGCACAACCCCCTGGAGCCCCACGCGGCCATCGCAGTGTGGGACGACCCCGAGCACCTGACGGTGTACGACGCCAACCAGGGCGTCCACTTCGTCCGGATGTTCCTCTCCCAGCTCGCCGGGCTGCCGCCGGACAACGTCCGCGTCATCTCGCGCTACGTGGGCGGGGGCTTCGGCTGCAAGGCGCTGCCCTGGTCCCACAGCATCCTGAGCGTGCTGGCCGCCAAGGCCGTGAACCGCCCGGTGAAGCTGGTGCTCACGCGCCAGCAGATGAACACCCTGGTGGGCTACCGGCCGCACACGGTCCAGAAGGTGGAGCTGGGCGCCACCGCCAAGGGCAAGCTCACCGCCCTGCGCCACACGGGCTTCTCGGAGACCTCCGAGAAGGACAGCTTCTCCGAGCCGTTCACCAACACCTCCAACATGCTGTACGCGTGCCCCAACGTGCACACCTCGCAGAAGGTGGTGCGGCTCAACGCGGGCACGCCCACCTTCATGCGCGGCCCGGGCGAGGCCCCCGGCACCTACGCGCTGGAGAGCGCGCTGGACGAGCTGGCGCACGCGCTGAAGATGGATCCGCTGGAGCTGCGGCGCATCAACCACGCGGACATGGACCCCGAGCACAACCGGCCCTGGAGCAGCAAGTCGCTGCTCGAGTGCTACCGCGTGGGGGCCGAGCGCTTCGGGTGGAAGAAGCGCTCGCTGCAGCCCCGGGCCACCCGGGACGGGGAGGTGCTCATCGGCTCGGGCATGGCCACCGCGCTCTTCCCCGCCATGCGCTTCCAGTGCACCGCCACGGTGCGCCTGCTGGCGGATGGCTCGGCCACCGTGCAGTGCGCCGCCGCGGACATCGGCACCGGGGCCTACACCGTCTTCACCCAAGTGGCCGCCGACACGCTGGGCATGGCCCCGGAGAAGGTCCGCATGGAGATGGGGGACACGGTGCTGCCCCCGGGGCCGCTCGCCGGCGGCTCGGCCAGCACCGCCTCGGCCGCGCCCGCCATCCAGAACGCCTCCAAGCAGGTGCTCCAGGAGCTGGTGAAGCTGGCCATCGCGGACACGGGCTCGCCCCTGCACGGCCTGGCCGCGCAGGACGTGCTCACCGAGGGCGGCTCGCTCGTCTCGCGCAAGGACCGGAAGAAGGCGGAGACGTTCGCGCAGCTCCTCGCGCGCAAGCAGCTTCCGCACGTGGAGGGCAAGGCGGACACCGTCCCCGAGCTGCCCGACAAGCAGAAGCACTCCGGCTACGCCTTCGGCGCCCACTTCGTCGAGGTGCGTGTGGACGAGGCGCTGGGCACCGTGCGCATCAGCCGCATCGTCTCGGCCATGGCCGCCGGCCGCATCCTCAACGCCAAGACGGCGCGCAGCCAGATTCTCGGCGGCGCCATCTTCGGCCTCGGCATGGCGCTCACCGAGGAGACGCTGAGAGACCCGCGCCTGGGCCGCGTCATGACGGCGGACCTGGCCGAGTACCACGTGCCCGTGCACGCGGACGTGCCCGACATCGACGTGCTCTTCGTCGAGGAGGTGGACCCCCACGTCAACTCCATGGGCATCAAGGGCATCGGTGAGATTGCCACCACGGGCATCGCCGCCGCCGTGGCCAACGCCGTCTTCCACGCCACCGGCAAGCGCGTCCGGGATCTGCCCATCACCCTGGACAAGGTGATGCAGGCCTCGGTGTAGGCAAACGATGTAGGGAAGCAGGCCTTTCGGGAGGCGGACATATCTTCCGCCTCCCGAACGGGATAAGCGGGGGTCCCAGGAGACCCCCGCGTGCCCCCATCCTTCGAGCCCCACAGCCTGTCGGCCCACGGTCTGGCCCTGCACGTCCGCCAGCGCCACCCCGAGGGCAGCCGCGCCGTGTTGTTCCTCCACGGCTGGTTGGACCACTCGCGCAGCTTCGACTGGGTGCTGGAGCACCTGCCGGACACCTGGCGGCTCATCCTCCTGGACTTCCGGGGCATGGGGCGCAGCGCCCACGTGCCGCCCGGGGGCAGCTACTCCTTCGCCGACTACCTGCTCGATGTGGAGTGCACGCTCGACGGGCTCCACCTGGACAAGGTCCACCTGGTGGGCCACTCGCTGGGGGGCATCGTCGGCGCCGCCTATGCCGCCGCGCGCCCCGATCGCGTCCAGAGCCTCACCCTCATCGAGAGCCTGGGCCCCCTGGGCGGCCCCCCGGAGGGTGCACTGGACCGGCTGCGCGGCTTCCTGGAGGACGCCCAGCGGCGCCCCCGCCGCAAGCACTACGCGAGCGTGGAGGAGGCCGCCGCGCGCCTCCGGGAGAACAACCCGACGCTCACCGAGGCCGCCTCGCTGCACCTGGCGCGCTACGGCACGGAGCCCTTGGAAGGGGGCGTCGTCTTCCGGTTTGATCCGCTGCACCGCCGGCGCTTCGGCCACGGCTTCGACGAGGCCCAGTGGCTCGCCATCCTGGGCGCCATCACCTGCCCGGTGCAGCTGCTCCACGGCAGCCACGGCCTGTCCTTCGAGGATCCGCAGACGCGCGCCCGGCTGGCCGCCCTGCGCTCCCCGCCCCCGCTCACCCTGTCCGGGGGCCACCACGTCCACATGGAGCAGCCCGAGGCCGTGGCGCGCGCATTGGAACACTTCATCCGCTGATCTGCCCCTGATCCGAGGCGCGTGAGGAAAAGTCTTTCACCCCCCAGGGCACTGGCCTTCCACCCCGCCCGTGTAAACCCTTGATTTGACGATCCAAGGGGGCTGGTACGGTCCTTGAAAGCAGAAGTTCCCGGAAGAGCCCCCTCCTGGGGGGCATGGACACGGACAAGGGCGGGACGGACATGGGTCAGGGGTGGGGCTGGGGACGGGTCCTGGGGCTGGCGACAGTGGCGGCCATGGCGGCGTGCCACGAGCCGGGACGCACGCGGGCGGTGGAAGCCGCCGCGGTGGTCGACACGGAAGCGCTCGATTTCGGCGAAGTGCCCGTCGGGGAGTGGCGGGAGCGGGAGGTGCTCATCCGCAACGTGGGCTATGTGCCCTTCTCCGCCCTGGAAGCGCTGGCCTTGGAGGGCAACCCCTCGTACCAGGTGGAGCTGACCAACGGCGGCGGCCGGGTGATGCCCGGCGAGTCCCTGCCGGTGAAGGTGCGCTTCCACCCGCTGCGCGAGGGCAGCATCGAAGAGCGGGTGCGCGTGGCCACGGACGCCAACACGGGCAACGAGCACACCGTGCGCATCCTGGGCATGGGCGCCCCCACGCAGGTGGGCATCCAGCCGCCGGTGCTCGACTTCGAGACGCTGGAGGTGGACAGCGACCGGACGCTGTCGCTCACCATCACCAACCCGGTGGACCTGCCCCTCACGGTGACGCTGGGCGGCGACTACGCGGGCACCTTCTCCACGGACACCATCACCATCCCCCCCAACAGCACCCAGCAGGTGAGCGCCAAGTACCTGCCGCGCGAGCTGGGGAAGATGGGGGCCCGCGTGGAGGTGCGCTCGTGTGACGGGTGCACCCCGTCCACGGCGGACCTGGCGGGCAACTCCGTGGCGAGCGCCTTCGTGTTCGAGCCCACGCCGGTGCCCTTCGCCCCCATTCCCGTGCACGAGCGCACGGAGACGGTGGCCCGGGCGCGCAACATCACCTGGCGGCCCGTCACCATCTCCGCGCTCAACACGAGCGACGTCTCCTTCACCACCATGACGCAGCTGGATGGCCGCGCGGTGCAGCCGGGCGAGGCGGTGGACGTGCGGATGGAGTTCGCCGCCCGCGCCTCGGGCCCCAAGGTGGCCAACCTCACGGTGAACTACGCCTCGGACAAGGCGCGCAAGACGGACGTCATGCTGGATGCGCGCGGCGGCCAGCCCACGCTGGCGGTGGCCCCGGTGGCCCTGGACTTCGGCGAGCTGCCCGTGGGCGGCAAGCTGGGCAAAACCATCCGCATCACCAACGGCGGCACCAACGGCAACCTGCTCTTCCGCGGCGTGCGCGCCGGCGGGGGCACGGGCAACTTCAGCGTGAACGTGGCCACGCGCGGCACCCAGACGTACCCGTGGACGGGCGGCGCCTGGCCGGAGCTGCAGGCCGGTGACGTGCCCATCGCCCCGGGCACCGACGCGCTCGACCTCCAGGTCTTCTTCGAGCCCACGCTGGATGGCAACCACAGCGCCACGCTCACGCTGCTCTCCAGCGATCCGTTCACCCCGGAGCGCACCATCGTCCTCACCGGGCGGGCGCGGGTGAGCGGCCCGTGCGTCTTCGAACTCACGCCGCAGCCGGCGCTGGACTTCGGCAACGTGGTGCCCGGACGGGGCGCGGTGCTGGGCTTCCGCATCGGCAACCCCAACCGCGCCGAGTGCGCGGTGAAGGACATCCACGTCTCCAACAGCGCCAACGGGGCCTTCTACATGCCCGGCGGGCGCATCGACGGCGGCATCCTCGCCTACGACACGGCCTTCAGCGCCCAGATCGCCTTCCGGCCGCCCGCGGCGGGCACCTACGCGGGCGAGCTGAAAATCACGGTGAACAACCCCTCGCAGCCCACGGTGACGCTGCCCCTGCGGGGCGTGTCCGAGACGAGCTGCCTGGTGGCCGCGCCGTCCTTCGTGGACTTCGGGCCCATCCGGTACGACTGCCAGACGCAGCCGCGCCGCACGCTCATCTCCAACCGGTGCCACCAGCCCATCACCGTCGTCTCGGCGGAGATCGGCGCGGGCACCAGCACCCAGTTCCAGCTGGCCACCCCGCTCACGGCGCCGCGCACGCTCGCCCCGGGCGAGGGCTTCGAGCTGGAGGTGACGTACTCGCGCACCGTGCTCGGCCAGCACTTCAGCCCGCTGTTCCTGCGCACCGACTCCGAGCCGAACCCGCTGCTCGTGCCGCTCCTGGCCGAGACGAACCACGAGGGCCTGCAGCTCGACCAGTTCACGCAGGGCACGGACAGCCAGTTGGACGTCCTCTTCGTGGTCTCCAACACGACGACCATGCAGCCCTATCAGCAGCGGCTGAAGGCCGCGCTGCCCGGCTGGCTGGAGCATGCCCGTCAGCAGGGCGTGGATGTGCGCGCCGGCGTCACCAGCACGGGCCTGGTGTCCCGGGGCCCCACGTGTGGGGGCGGCGCGCAGGGCGGTGAGGCGGGCCGGCTCTTCCCGGTGGACGGCAGCCGCTCGCGCGTGGTGAGCAGCACCTCGCCCACTGCGGCCCAGACGCTCCAGTCCAACGTGGAGGTGGGCGTGTGCCACAACCTGGTGCAGGGCCTGGAGACGACGCGGCAGGCGCTCTCCTCGCCGCTGGTGGACAGCGTGGATGACGTGCGCACCCCGCAGCCCAACGACGGCAACCTGGGGCTGCTGCGCGACACGGCCCGGCTGGCGGTGGTGGCGCTCGCCGACGAGGACGACCACTCCGGCTTCGCCCCGGACAGCTACATCCAGTTCCTCCAGGCGATGAAGGGGCCGGGGATGACCCACCGCACCCAGTTCTACGCGCTGGTGCCCACCGACGGCAGCTGCAGCACGGCCGGGGACTCGGGGGCACGCTTCGCCGAGGTGGCTCAGGCCACGGGCGGCGCGGTGGGTTCGGTGTGCCAGGGCAGCTACGAGTCCTTCCTGGAGCGCCTCATCCGCCGCGCGGGCGAGCCTCAGGCGGACTTCACCCTGACCGCCCAGCCCTCCACCACGGACGCGATGACGGTGCGCGTGCAGGGCCGGACGCTGGATCCGTCGCAGTGGACCTATGACGGCGCGCGCAACGCGGTCGTCTTCCGGCAGGGCGCGGTGCCCCAGACGGGGCAGAACATCCAGATCCGCTACCGGAGCGTCTGCCAGGGTCTCTGAGACACCGGGGAAAATCCCCGCCGGCGGGCTTCCGCTGGCGGGGGCCCCGCAGGTATCGTCCCGATGACGTGGAGACCTTCGGGCGATACGAGTTTCTGAGAAAAATCGCCTCGGGCGGCATGGGACAGGTGTTTCTGGCCCGCCAGAAGGGGCCGGTGGGCTTCCAGAAGTTGCTGGTGGTGAAGCGGCTCCTGCCCCACCTGTCCGAGGAGGAGGAGTTCATCCAGATGTTCCTGGACGAGGCGCGCATCGCGGCGCTCCTCAACCACCCGAACATCGCCCAGATCTACGAGCTGGGAGAGGTGGACGGCATCTACTTCATCGCCATGGAGTACGTGCACGGCGAGGCCATCGCCGAGGTGAACAAGCGGGCGGTCCAGCGCAAGGGCCACATGCCGCTGGAGCTCAAGTGCCGCGTCATCGCCGACGCGGCGGCGGGCCTGGATGCCGCCCACCACGCGCGCAGCCCATCGGGGCGCAAGCTGTCGCTGATTCACCGGGACGTGTCGCCCCAGAACGTGCTGGTGGGCTTCAACGGCAGCGTGAAGATCATCGACTTCGGGGTGGCCAAGGCGGCCGGCAAGCTCGCGCAGACGGTGGTGGGCACCATCAAGGGCAAGCACGCGTACATGTCCCCGGAGCAGGCCCGGGGCGAGCCGTTGGATCACCGCTCGGACGTGTTCGGCCTGGGCACGGTGTTCTACGAGCTGCTGACGCAGACGCGCCTGTTCAAGCGCGAGTCGGAGCTGGCCACGCTCAAGGCCGTGGTGGGCACCAAGGTGGTGGCCCCCTCGGAGGTGACGCCCGGCATCCCCAAGGCGCTGGACGCGGTGGTGCTCAAGGCGCTGGCGCGCAACCGCGACGAGCGCTTCGGCACCGCGGGCGAGCTGCAGCTGGCCATCGAGGACTTCCTCGTGAAGCACCGGCTGCCCGGCACCACCGGGCACCTGGCCGCCTTCATGCGCGAGCTGTACACCGAGGAGCTGGAGGAGGAGTTCTCCACCGAGCCCACCATCATCGCGTATGACCCGCGCCTGATGGGCGGCCGCAAGGCGCAGGCCCCTGGCGAGGAGACCTCCGGCCCCACGGCGGTGGCGCCCCCGCCCAAGGCCCCCGCGGCGGCCAAGGCGGTGCCGCCGGCCCGGGTGCCCAAGTCCATGCAGGGCACCGAGCAGAAGGAGATCTCCCGGAAGACCACCGTCCCGCCCAAGGGCGGCAAGGGCGAGAAGTAGGCCCCCTGCCCCGGCGGGGGCGGCCCGGATTAGAGGCTGGCCAGCGCCACCCGGTACAGGGCGCGGTAGCCCATGCGGGGGGCGGGCTCGAAGCGGTCCGCGCTGAAGACGCCCGAGAGCAGCGCCTGGCCTTCGGGCGTCTCCGGCAGGCCGAGCAGCGTCTCCTCCAGCTTGCCCGCGAGCAGCGACGGGACGGCCATGGACACCGGCACCCCGTCATTGGGGGCCTCGTCCGTGTAGGCCAGCAGCTCGAACTTGTCGCCCGCGCCGGGCCCCAGCACCTTGTCCACGCCGGCGGTGAAGGACAGGCCCGTGGAGGCCGGCGGGCAGAAGACGCTCGCCACGGCCACCGTCCCCGAGAGCACCGCCTCCAGCGCCCCGCGGTAGGAGCCCGCGAAGTGCTGGGAGGAGAAGGTCCGCACCGGCTCCACGCCCTGGGACTTCAGGTAGGAGGTGGGCAGCAGGTAGCCGGCCACCGCATCCCGGTCCACCCACGCCGCGGCCAGCCCCTTCAGCCGGTCCACGGACAGCCCCGCGCCCGCCTTGCAGAGGAGCGCCGCCCGGTAGGAGGACAGGCCCAGGCGCACGCCGCGCACCAGCACGCGCACGCCCATGGCCTCGGTGCGCGCGCACACGAACGGCGGGGCCCAGGCGGCATCCGCGCGCCCGGAGAGCAAGTCCTTGGCGAGCACCTCGTAGCTGGCGGCCACGCTCACCTCCACGGGCCGGCCCAGCGCCCCCTGGAGGAAGGACATGAGCCGGTCCGCGCGCTCCCGCACACCCTCGGTGCCCAGCGACGGCGGCAGCTCGAAACGGAAGGGACTGCGGGCCGGAGAGGGGGTGTTGGCGGACATAGAGGAAGTCTACGCCCCCGAGCCCTTGTCGAGCCGAGCCACCTCGTCATCCGCCAGGCCGAAGGTGGCCTGGAGCAGCTCCAGTAGGCGCTGCTCGGCGGGGCTGGCCTTGCCCGAGGCGTGGGCAATCTTGGTGGCCAGCCGGTACGCCTTCACCCGCTGCTTGTGCGTGGTGAGCCCGTGGGCCAGCACCTGGAGCCGGCGCGGCAGCCCCTCGGTGGCCAGCGCCGCCACGGCCTCGCCCACGAACCCCTGGGCGCGCTCGGGGCTGACTTCCTGGAAGGCGGGGTCCGCCGCCAGGCTCTCCACGAGCGCCCGGGCCTCCGCCTCCTTGAGCTGGCCGTCCGCGGCGCTCACCAGCACCATCACCTCGGCGTACAGGCGCTCCAGCGGCTCACCCAGCGCCTCGGACAGGCTTCCGCCCTTCTCGATGATGTCGATGATCTGCGCCACCTCGTCCTCGGAGATGCCGAGCGCGGCCTGGATCGTCTTGAGCAGCCCCAGCTCCAGCTTCGTGGCGCGCTGGTCCGCGAACGCCACCGCCGCGGCCAGGCCGAAGGCGAGCATCCGGTTCTTGTGGTCCGGCAGCCGCGAGCGCAGCGAGGCGAGCACCACCTGGAGGTCCGTGGCCTCCGAGAGCCGCTGGGCGCTCGACTCCACCAGGGCGTTGAGCTCCTGGGCACTGGTGCCCTCGAACTCCGGGCGCTCGATGACCCGCCGGAGCAACGTCTGAATCTCGCGCTGGGAGACGGAGCCGTCGGCGATGGCCGCCAACAACATCGTCTCGATCAGTGCGGCATTGCGCTGCTTACGGGCGGTCAAGGCCTGCTCTCGAGGCATACGCTGGCGTTCCCTTCAGGGTGGGGGGTGGCGGTAGAGGCTTCTTCCTTCGCAACCGGCGAGAGGAAGTCGAAAAGTTCGCGGTCCATCAAGTGGCTGGGCCGCACGTTGCCCATGGCCGACAGCACGCTCTGGCGGACGTTGGGAATCTCACGCCCCAGCTCCTCCACCAGCCGCTGCATGCGCTTGCGCTGCAGGTTCTCCTGGGTGCCGCACAAGTCGCACGGGATGATGGGGAAGCCCTTCAGCTCGGCGAACTGGGCAATCTCCTTCTCGGGCGCGTAGCACAGCGGCCGGATGACGGTGTTGCGCCCGTCGTCGCTGCGCAGCAAGGGCGGCATCGCCTTGAGCGAGCCCGCGAAGAAGAGGTTGAGCAAGAGCGTGTGGATGAGATCGTCCCGGTGGTGCCCCAGGGCAATCTTGGTGCAGCCCAGCTCCACCGCCGCCGTATAGAGGATGCCCCGGCGCATGCGCGAGCAGACCGAGCACTGCGTCTTGCCGGGCGGCGTCTTCTCCAGGACGATGCTGTAGGTGTCCTCCTTCAGCATCTTGTAGGGGTAGCCCTCCTTCTGGAAGTACCCCTCCAGCTTGTCCGCGGGGAACCCCGGGTGGCCCTGGTCCAGGTTGACCGCGAGCAGCTCGAAGCGCACCGGGGCCCGGCGCTGCATCTCCCGGAGCAGGTACAGCAAGGTGTAGGAGTCCTTGCCACCCGACACCCCGACCATGATGCGGTCGCCTTCTTGAATCAGACCAAAGTCCGCGATGGCCTTGCCCAGGTGACCGAGCAGGTTTTTTTCCAGCCGTTGGATGTCGCTCATGGCCGGCCCATCCTACCGATGGCGGCGGAAAAAACACGTGACACGTCACAGTCCGGGTCCGCTAGCCTGTCTGGCCGATGCCGAACTATCCGCAGGGTGCCGTGGACGTGGTGGACGCCTCGGGCGCACAGGAGGCTGCCCGGACGCTGGCCGCCGTGAGGGAGCTCGCCGTGGATCTGGAGGCGGACTCGATGCACGCCTTCCGGGCCCGGCTGTGCTTTCTCCAGGTGGCCACCGAGTCGGAGGTCTTCCTTTTCGACACGCTTGCCCCCGGGGTGGACGCCTCCCTGCTTGCTCCGATGATGGCCGACCCGGAGCGGACGAAGTTCTTCCACGCCGCCCAGGGGGACTTGCAGTTCCTGGCCGAGGCGGGCATCCGCGTGCGGGGGCTCTTCGACACCCACCGGGCCGCCACCCTGCTCGGCTGGCCCAAGGTCGGCCTGGCGGACATCGCCCGGGAGCGCCTGGGGGTGGAGCTGCCCAAGGAGCACCAACAGTCGGACTTCTCCCTCCGGCCGCTGCCGCCCGAGATGCGCGAGTACATCGCCAACGATGTGCGCTACCTGTGCGAGCTGGGGCGCCAGGTGCGGGAGGCCTGCCAGGCGGCCGACATCCTGGAGGAAGTGCGGCTCGACTGTGACCGGATGTGTGAGGAAGCGGTCGCCCGGCCGGACGTCGGCGCGGACTTCAAGCCGAAGCTGCCACGCTCGGGGCTCTCCCCGGTGCAGCTCACCCTGGCCCATGCCGTGGCGCACGCCCTGCACGCCAAGCGCCTGGAGTGGGCGGAGAAGGCCAACGTGCCCATGGGCCGGATGCTCTCCAACATGGCCATTGGCGACATCGCCGTGAAACTGCCCGCGAACCCCAAGGAGCTGGCGCGGGCCGCGGGCGTGCGCGGCGGCTTCATCCGCGAGCACGGCGAGGAGACCCTCACCATCGTCCGCGAGCTGCTGGAGCAGTCCCGGAAGGGGGAGCTGAAGCCGGGCCGCGAGGCCAAGGACGGCAACCGGGACGTGAACCGGCGCAAGCGCGAGGATGCCCTCAAGGCGTTCCGGGCCGAGAAGGCCACGGCGCGCAAGGTGACGCCCTCCGTGGTGCTCCCCAATCCCCTGCTGGAGGCGCTCGCCACCCTGCCGCCGCGCTCCGTGGAGGAGCTCTCCCAACTGCCCTGGTTCGGCGAGAAGCGGCTGCGCCTCTACGGGGCGGACCTCGTCGCGCTCCTCGCGCAGGAGCCGAAGGCCCCATGAGGGCTGACATTCGGCCACAGTGTGTGCAACCGCATACCCTCGCTTCTCAGGAAATAAGAGATTCACGCTGCTGATCGCAGTTGCGACACGGCAAGCCGTGGCTAGTTTTGAAACCGCTGTGGAGGGTGGCCGGGATGATGGGTGCGATGATGGGTGTGGCGAGGGCGGACATCTCTCAGTGCATTACCGCCAGTGTGCGTTGCCAGGCCTCGTGCGAGGCGGGGATCGCGCGGCTGGTGTCCGAAGGGCACGCGGCGGACAGTGAGCCGGTGCGGCTGCTGCGCCAGTGTGCGGAGCTGTGTGACTTGAACGCACGTGCGCTGCGCAAGGAGAGCAGTCTGGCCCGGCGCACGGCGAGCATCTGCTTCGAGCTGAGCAGCCAGGTGGCCCGCACGGCGTGGCTGGACCCGGATGCCTCGAGCGCCACGCTGGCGCGCGATGCGCTGTTCATGGCGCGGGCGTGCCGGTTGCTGCTCTTCTCGCACTGAGCTTTGAAGAACCCCTTTGCCATCGGGCCCCGGCTCTACTTCCGCCCCATCGAGCGCGAGGACGCGCCGCAGCTGGCGGTGTTCGTGAATGACCCGGTGGTGCGGCGCACGCTGCTCCTGCACCGGCCACTGAACGTGGCGCAGGAGTACGGCTTCGTGGAGTCGCTGGAGCGGGACGAGCACCAGGTGGTGTTCGGCATCGCGCGCCACGAGAGCCCGGAGCTGATTGGCGTCACCAACCTCTTTGATTTGGACTTCCGGAGCCGGCGGGCGGAGTTCGGCCTGTTCATCGGCGAGCGCACGCTGTGGGGCCAGGGCTACGGCACCGAGGCCACGCGGATGATGCTGGACTACGGCTTCGGCACGCTGAACCTGAGCCGCGTGTGGCTCCAGGTGTTCGCCCACCACGCGGCGGGCCTGCGCACCTACGAGAAGGCGGGCTTCCGGCGGGAGGGCGTGCTGCGCGAGCAGCACTACACGGAAGGCCGGCCCGTGGACGCGGTGGTGATGGGCATCCTCCGTCCGGAGTGGACGCCCCTCTCCCCGCTGCGCCAGCCCTGAGGGGGCCTACAGCTTCACGCCATACAGCGCGCCGTACTTCTCCCGGAGATAGGCGAGGAAGTCGGTGTCCGTGAGGCCGCGCCCCGTCACCTGCTGGATGAGGGCCTCGGCGGGCAGCCGGTAGCCCTGGCGGTGGACGTGGACGCGCAGCCACTCGCGCAGCGGCAGCAGCTCGCCGCGCCGGAGCTGGGCATTGAGGTCCGGCAGCGCCCGCTCTGCGGCCCGGAAGAGCGAGGCCGAGTAGAGGTTGCCCAGGGCATAGGTGGGGAAGTAGCCCAACTCGCCCCAGGCCCAGTGGATGTCCTGGAGCACGCCCTGGGCGTCATCGGGCGGGGTGACGCCCAGGTAGCGCTGCATGCGCTCGTTCCACGCGGCGGGCACCTCGGACAGCGGCAGCTCATCGTGGATGAGCAGCAGCTCCAGCTCGTAGCGCAGGACGATGTGCAGGTTGTACGTCACCTCGTCCGCCTCGGTGCGGATGAGCGAGGGGCTCACCCGGTTGGCGGCGGCGAGGAAGCCCTCCAGCCCCACCCCCGCGAGCGCCTCCGGGAAGGCCTGCGCAAGGGGGGGGAAGAAGTGCTCCCAGAAGGCGCGGCTGCGGCCCACCACGTTCTCCCAGAGGCGGGACTGGGACTCGTGCAGGCCCATGGAGGGCGCGGCGGCAAGCGGCGTGCGGTAGTGGGCCTCGTCGAAGCCCTGCTCGTACAGGCCGTGGCCCGCCTCGTGGATGGTGCTGAAGAAGGCGCTCAGCGGGTTCGTCTCATCCAGCCGGGTGGTGAGCCGCACGTCCTGGGGGTGGGTGCCACCGGTGAAGGGGTGGATGCTGCGGTCCTGGCGTCCCGCCTCCAGGTCGAAGCCCACCGCCTCCAGCAGCTTGAGGGTGAAACGCCACTGGGCCTCCGTGTCGAAGCGCCGGCCCTCCAGGAGGTTCTCCACCTTCCGGGGGGCGGCGGCGAGGGTGGCCACCATGGGAATGAGCGCGTCGCGCAGGGCGGTGAGCACGGGCGTGAGGCGGGAGACGCGCATGCCGGGCTCGTAGCCTTCGAGGAGCGCGTCGTACCGCTCCCCGCCGTGGCCATAGGCATCGGCCTGCTCGCGGCGCAGGGTCAGCATCCGCTCCAGGGCGGGCTGGAACAGGGCGAAGCGCTTCTCCTTGCGTGCCTGGCGCCAGGCGGCGAGCCCATGGCTCTGCGCCTCGGCCAGGGCCTTCACCAGGGCTTGGGGCACGCGCACGGCGCGATCGCGCTCGTGGGTGAGCACCCGCACCATGGCCTGCTGGTCCGCGTCGAGCGTCTTCTGCCCGGCGGCCCAGGCGAGCGCCTCGCCCAGGCGCGGGTCCACGAGCCGCTCGTGGTAGAGCCCCTGGAGGGTGGAGAGCTGGTGGGCCCGGGCACCCTCGGCCTTGGCGGGCAGGAACGTCTCCTGGTCCCAGGTGGCCAGGCCGATGACGCCGCCCAGATCCTTGAGTTCCTGCATCCGGGCGAGCAGAGAGGGAAAGGTTCGGTCCATGGCCCCGTTCTAGGCCATCCCGGATCCGGCGGGCAGTGCTACCTTGGCCGCACCATGGCCAGTGTACAGAAGTTCTTCATGGCGCCCGATGACGAGGTCGCCCTCTTCCGCTTCCTCGAGCGCTTCGTCATCGAGGTCTACCCCCGGCGCGTTCCCCCGGACTGGAAGCCCTTCCGGGCCTCCGAGGAAAACGTCCCCCAGCTGCCCGAGGAGGACCTCTACCTGGTGGCCAGCGAGATTGGCGCCGCCCAGGTGGACAAGGTGAAGCGGGGGCCGGACAAAGGCTTCTGGCGCATCGACGAGGTGCGCTCGCCCGTCATCTTCCTGGAGCGCTCGCGGAAGAACGAGGAGGGCGAGCTGCTGAGCGGCATGCTCTGGGCGGAGCTGGACGTCACCCCGCAGACGGGCCGCAAGGACGCGGCGCCCGACCGCTTCCGGGGCCTGTTCCGCGAGCTGGAGGAGTACCTGCGGAAAACCTACCGCAAGGGGGACCCCAAGGACTTCCTCGTGGGGCCCAAGGCCGCGCGCCTCTATAAGGAAGGGCTGGTGCTCCGGGACTCGGCGCACCGCGGCGGCACCGTCGTCCCGTTCAAGTAGGCCCCGCTCAGGCCCCGGAGGCCTGGGCGAGGGTGTGGAGCTGGGGCGCCTCGTTGAGGAACTTCAGCTCCGGGTGCTTCTGCTCGGCGTGCTGGAGCGCCCAGTCGTCGCGGAAGAGCACCAGCGGCAGCCCATCCCGGTCCTGCACCGTCTGCCGGTTGCCCTCCCAGTCGAACGACTTGGGCTCGAAGTTCGCCCCCACCACCCAGCGCGCGTGGCTGAAGGGCAGCCGGTCCAGGGCAATCTTGGCGCCGTACTCGTGCTCGAGCCGGTACTGGAGCACCTCGAACTGGAGCGCGCCCACCACGCCCACGATGGGGTCCTTCATGCCCATCTGGAGCTGCTGGAAAATCTGCACGGTGCCCTCTTCCGAGAGCTGCTCCAACCCCTTCTCCATCTGCTTGCGGCGCAGCGGGTCCTTGCTTCGCACCACGGCGAAGTACTCCGGGCTGAAGCGCGGCACCGTGTCGAACACGACGCCAGGGTCCTCCGCGAGCGAGTCGCCGATGCGGTACTGCCCAGGGTCAAACAGGCCAATCACGTCCCCGGGCCACGCATCCTCGATGGCGGTGCGCTCGGCGGCGAGGAACTGGCTGGGCTTGGCCAGGCGCACTTCCTTGCCCAGGCGCGAGTGGTGCGCGCTCATGCCCTTCACGTAGCGGCCGGACACCACGCGCATGAAGGCGATGCGGTCGCGGTGCGCCGGGTCCATGTTCGCCTGAATCTTGAAGACGAAGCCCGCGAACTTCGGGCAGGACGGCTCCCGGGGGCCATCCTTCGTCGGGCGCGCGGTGGGCGGCGGGGCCAGCTCCAGGAACGCATCCAGGAAGGGGCGCACGCCGAAGTTGGTCATCGCCGAGCCGAAGAACATGGGCGTCAGCTGCCCCTGGTCGCTCTTCTCCCGGGTGAACTCGTCCCCGCCCACGTCCAGCAACTCGATGTCCTCGCGCAGCTGGGCCATCTCCTGCTCGGTGAGGATGGAGCGGAGCTCCTCCGAGTCCAGGGGGACGGAGCGCTCGGTCACTTCCTTCTCGCCGTGGTTGCCCTCGGCGCTGAAGACGTGGACCACGTTGGCCCGCCGGTCGTACACCCCGCGGAACTCCGGCCCCATGCCGATGGGCCAGTTCATCGGGTACGAGCGGATGCCGAGCACCTGCTCCAGCTCGTCCATGAGGTCCAGCGGCGCGCGGCCGTACCGGTCCAGCTTGTTGACGAAGGTGAAGATGGGGATGTTGCGCATGCGGCAGACCTTGAAGAGCTTCTTGGTCTGCGGCTCGACGCCCTTGGCCGCGTCGATGAGCATCACCGCCGCGTCCGCGGCGGCCAGCGTGCGGTAGGTGTCCTCGGAGAAGTCCTGGTGGCCCGGGGTGTCCAGCAGGTTCACCGCATGGTCCCGGTAGACGAACTGGAGCACCGAGGAGGTGACGGAGATGCCGCGCTCCTTCTCCAGCTCCATCCAGTCACTGGTGGCGTGACGGCGGGCCCGCTTGGCCTTCACGCTGCCGGCCAGGTGGATCGCTCCGCCGTAGAGCAGCAGCTTCTCGGTGAGGGTGGTCTTGCCCGCGTCGGGGTGGGAGATGATCGCGAAGGTGCGCCGGCGGGCGACCTCCTGCTGAAGCTCGGATGCCATGGCAGGGAGGGCAACTATCACGGGACGTATGTTTTTTCGCGGACTTCCCACGCCGGGCCTGCCACCTTCCCCTCCGGCGGCTCGCTCCAGAGCCCCCCTGCCCCGCCGAGGAGCCACCATGCAACGGACCCTTCATGCCTCCGGAAGCCCCTGGGAGCCCCTTGTTGGCTACTCGCGCGCCGTCCGGGTGGGGCCCTTCATCGCCGTCTCGGGCACCACCGCCACGGATGCCTCGGGCAACATCGTCGGCGAGGGGGACCCCTATGCCCAGACGGCCCAGGCCCTGCGCAACCTCCGCTCCGCCCTGGAGGCCCTGGGGGTGGGGCTGGAGCACGTGGTGCGCACGCGCATGTTCGTGACGGACATCTCCCGCTGGGAGGAGTACGGCCGGGCCCATGGCGAGTGCTTCGCCACCGTGCGCCCCGCCACCTCCATGGTGGAGGTCCGCAAGCTCATCCACCCCGCGATGCTCGTGGAAATCGAGGCGGACGCCATCGTCCCTACCCCGTGAGCGCTCCGGGCCGTGGGTGGGTAGCCCAGCACCCAGGAGAGTGCGACGCCGGAGGGTCTCGGGGAGCACCTCCGGCGGCGCGGTGGACCGGGTCTTGGGAGTCCCCCTCCCTCGTTCCGGCCCGAGCCCTCAAACCAGGCCTCCGGGTGTTTTCGAATACTCAACCCCCGGAGTCTACCTTGGGTTTCGAGAAATTTAATTCCTCCCCCACTGGCGAGGCTGCGCAAAGCGGAAAAGCCCGCTGGCTTCCTCCTGCGCGATGACGCCGGCCTCGGAGGGGAAGTACCGGGCGCGCAACGCCTGGAGCTGGGTCTCCAGCTCTGCCCCGGAGAGCTGGCGGGAGAGGGCGTCGCGCTCCGCGGTGTAGCGGGCCCCCACCTCCCAGCGCTCGTCCCGGACGCGGTCCAGCGCCTCCCAGCGCTGCAGCGCCTCCTCCTCCAGCCCCATCTCCTGGCGGATGGCGCGCAGGCTTTCGAGCCGGCGCTCGGGCGCCATGGCCGTCAGCTCCTGCTGGATGGAGGGCAAGTCCATGAAGCGGTCCATCAGCTCCTGCGGGTGGCGGCCCATGTAGGCAGCGGCCTGCTCGCCATAGACGTCCTGAAGGCGCTGCTTGTACGCCGACAGCTTCTGCTCGACGTTCGCCCCCTGCATGCCATCCAGCGCCACGAGGGCATCCCCCATGGCCTGGTTCTTCCGCTCGGAGGCCCAGATGCGCTCCGCGGCGTCCTTTCCGAAGAGCCGGTGGCGCGCATCCCACATGGCGTTGCGCCGCTCCTGGGGGCTCAAGCCCCGCAGGTAGGCGTGGTTGTCCCGGACCCACTTCTCATAGTCGATGCGGTTGCGGAGCGTGGCGGCCAGCTCCTCGTACATCTCCGGGAACCGCTCCTTCAGGAACGCCAGCAGCTCCTGCTCCCAGCGGTCCGGGAAGCGCTCGGAGAAGTACCGCATGAGCTCTTCCAGCATCCGCACCTGGATGGCGGGCTCCTTCAGCTTCGCGCCGTAGCGCTCGCGCAAGGAGGCCGCCAGCGTCTCCAGCTCCCCCTCCCCCGCTTCGGAAGCCCCGGGGCCGCCAGGCAGCGGCGGCACGGGGACCGCGGGGGACGGCGCCACCCGGGCGGTGGCCGGGGACGGCGCCCCCGGGCCCGGCACGAGCGGCCGGGGCTCCGGGACGCGCGGGCTCCCGGGCGAAGGCGCCACGCTCGCCTGCCCCGGAGAGGCGAGGTACAGAAAGGCCCCCAGGCCCAGCAGGGCCGCCGAGCCTCCCAGCATCCAGCTTCTCCGAGTCCACATGGCGCCGTCTCCGGGAGCTGGCCGCTAGTCGTTCTTCGCCACGTAGTCGAAGATGGCCGCGTAGAACTCCATCTCGCTGAACATGTCGGGCCCCACGCCAATCACATCCATGTGGTCCTGGATGATGAGGCTGGAGGGGGAGGTCATCTGCGCGGCGCTGGGCGCATTGATGTTGGACACGTAGCCCACCGAGGTGTCGATGGAGAGCTTGTCCAGGCCCGACAGCTCGGTGTACCGCAGCCGGTGGCCCATCTGCTGGGAGTTGATGCCCACCAGACCGTCGTCATCGTTGTCGCCGGACACGCCGTCGCCCTTGCCCGCGGCGCCGTCGTTGTCGCAGTCGTCGACGCAGTAGCCGTCCCCGTCCGGATCGAAGAAGAACTCCTTCACCAGGTACAGGGCCGGATTGACGCTGAGCCCCGTCTGGGCGGTCATCAGCGAGCCATACAGCGACGCATAGTTGGTGCTGATCGGATAGGCGGCGTTGAAGGCCTTCGCCCCCGTCGTCTTCCCATCCGCCGCATCGAAGTCATTGTAGGTGAGCGCCTTGGCGGCCCCGTAGCCGTCATTGCCCGCGCCGTAGATGGCATCCCCGAACATGCGCGCCAGCGCGTCCACGACGCCGGTGACGCCGTTGCCGAGCTTCAGCACCCACTGGGCAACCGGCGAGCCGCGGTGCGGCGAGGAGACGCTCACGAGCGCCTTCACGGCGGTGTAGCCCTTGCGCTCCCGCAGCAGGCGCGCGGCCTTGCGGATGTCGATGCCGCCTTGGGAGTGGCCCACGAGGCTCACGTACTTGGCACCCGAGGTGGCCATGTAGCTTTCGATCTGGTTGGCCAGCTGGAGCCCGCGCACCTCGGAGCTCTCGAAGGGCTGCACGGCGGCGACGAACGACTTCTGCCCGGAGTTGATCAGGTCGTTGCAGTACACCTCCAGGAACTCGTCACAGGGGTCGCCCACGAAGGTGCCGTAGTCATCTCCCCAGTAATCCAGGCCCAGGATGTTGTCGAAGCCGGCCATGCCGTGCGCGAACACCACGGGGTAGGTCGTCTTCTCGGCGGCGGCCAACGCGGGGGTGGCCATCCCGAGGGAACCTGCGGCCAACGCTGCCAGAAGGAACGGGCGCTTCTGCTTCATGGGGGACTCCTTGGTGGGGGAGAGACAGCGGCGTGCGGCAATGCCAGGGGCCGCACCCAGAAGGGCCTGGGCTCCGGCCTCGCCGGGCAATGGCCTTCTGACGCATCAAATGATTGCGCGAGACCTGACTGATAAGTCAAACGGATTGCAGGCAGCCGCGGGGCTCCAGCCGGGATGAAACATTGCGCAAGGCGTCAATCCCTTGCACGTGACACCCCTCCCCCACCGGAAGCCAGGCTTGCGCGATGCGTCAACTGCTGGCGGACGTGTAGTGCCCGATGGAGCGCAGCCACACCTGGCGCGCGACAAACGCGAACACCCACGAGCCGCCCACCGCCGCGGCCAGGGAGTGCAGGGGCAGCCGCCCCAGCATCGCCTCCGCGGGGAACGTGGTCATCAATGCCAGCGGAATGATGAAGGTAAAGACGAACGACAGCGTCCCCTTGAACACGGAGGAGGGCCAACGCGCCGCGTCGAAGATGGACTGGAAGAAGTAGGTGAGGTTGTCCACCCGCACCACGAAGAAGGCGGCGCTCACCGTGAGAATCCACAGCGAGTAGAGCAGGAGCGTGCTGCTGCCCAGCAGCACCAGGGAGATGAACAGCCCCGGAATGGAGGGGGCCCGGTCCAGCAGGTGGAAGGCGTAGACGAAGAGCGCCACGCCCGACAGGACGTTGGTGGCGCGCCACGGCAGGAAGCGCGTGGTGGACACCAGGAACTGCGCGTCCGCGGGCTTGAGCAGCACGAAGTCGAGCGTGCCCTTGCGGATGTGGTCCACCACGCCGTTGAGGCTGGGGGTGATGGCGCCCTCCAGCACGCCCTGGAGCAGCGTGAACCAGCCCACCACGAGCAGCGCCTCGGCGAAGCTCCAGCCCGCGACGGCCTCGCGGCCCCGGTACACCACGAACAGGGGCGCCAGCGCGGTGACCGTCCAGAACAGGGACACGAGCCCCTCGAGCACGAAGTCCCCCCGGTACTGGAGGACGAGCAGGCTGGAGGAGCGCAGCTGGACGCCCAGCAGGCGCAGGTAGCGGCGAATCATGGCCCTAGCCTCCGTACGCCGCGAAGCGCCGCACGCCCCGCCGCCACAGCGAGAAGGAAAAGACGGCCAGCAGCAGGATCCACAGCCACTGCCGGCCCAGGAGCGCCAGCGTCTCCGGCAGCCCGTGCGCCCCCGTCATCACCTCCACGGGGAAGCCGATCTGGTAGCGGAACGGCAGCCAGTCCGCCACGGCGCGCAGCGTGGGGGGAAACAGCTCCACCGGGTACATGTACCCGGAGAAGACGAAGAAGAGCACCAGCCACACGTCCATCAGCTTCTGGCTGCTCTCCATGAAGAACACCATCGTGCCGATGGCCACGTTGGCCAGGAACGTGATGAGCCAGCCGCCGAAGATGGCCAGCGCGAGCAGGGGCCAGCCCCAGGCCGTCTGCGGCACCGCCTCGCGCCCGACGGCGAACACCGAGAGCAGCGCCACCGGCACCGCCACCAGCAGCCGCATGGGCATGGCGCCCAGGTTCTCGGCCGCATAGGCCCACAGGGGCGAGATGGGGCGCAGGAGCCGCATGGACAGCGTGCCCTGCCGGGTCTCGAAGTTGATCTGCCAGGCGGCCCAGGAGCCGGTGAGCTGGCGCACCACGAAGGTGGCCAGGAAGTAGCCGATGAAGCCCTCCGTGCCGTAGCGCCCCACGGGTGCCTCCCGGGCCACCGCCGTCCACAGCGCCATCATGATGAGGGGCATGGTGGTGGACACCACCCAGATGAGCAGCTCGGCCCGGTAGGCCAGCGCCTCGGAGAAGCCGATGCGCAGCATGGTGGGAAAGGCCCGGGCGGCGTTTCGCAGGCTCATGTGCCCACCCGGCCCGCGGCGGCCCTGCGCACCTTGTTCTCGGTGAACAGCTCGCTCATCACTTCTTCGAGCGGCGCGTTCTCCACCGTCAGGTCCGTCACCGGCAGGCCCGCGAGCGCCCGGCTGATGGTGCCGCTCACGGCCTCCGGGGGCACCTGGAGCACCGCCGAGGTGGGCTCGTGCGACACCACCCGCCCCAGCCCCTCCAGGCGCGCGGGCTCCACGGGCTGGGCCAGCCGGAACATCACCCGCTTCTCCGGCCGCACCCGCTGCACCAGCGCGTCCAGCCCCCCGTCGTACGAGAGCAGCCCCTTGTCGATGACGATGACGCGCGGGCACAGCGCCGCCACATCGTCCATGTAGTGGCTGGTGAGGATGAGCGTGGCGCCGTACCGCTCGTTATAGGACTTGATGAAGGCGCGCATGGTGGTCTGCATCGACACGTCCAGACCGATGGTGGGCTCGTCCAGGAAGAGCACCTGCGGCCGGTGGATGAGGGCCGCGGCCAGCTCGCACTTCATCCGCTCGCCCAGGGACAGCTGCCGGGTGGGCTTGTGGATGAGGTCCTCCAGCTCCAAAAGCCCCACCAGCTCGTCCAGCGTCTGCTTGAACTGTGCGGGCGGCACGTCGTAGATGGCCCGGTTGAGTTCGAACGTCTCCGAGGGCGGCAAGTCCCAGAGGAGCTGCTGCTTCTGCCCCATGACGAGCATGATTTTCTTGAGAAAGGCGGCTTCCCGGTGACGGGGCACATGGCCATCCACCGTCACCTCCCCCTCGGAGGGGTGGAGCAGCCCGGAGAGCACCTTGAGCGTCGTTGTCTTGCCGGCGCCATTGGGGCCCAGGAACCCCACCCGCTCCCCAGGCCGGATGTCGAAGGAGATGCCATCGACGGCCTTCACGGCGGTGTACTCCCGGCGGAAGAGCGAGCGGAAGGCTGCCTTGAGGCCAGGCGGGCGCTTGTGGACCTTGTAATGCTTGCGCAAGCCGCGAACGGAGATCATGAGGGACGGGATTTAACGCGGTCGCCCCGTGGGTGCGACCCTTCCAATGGGGTTCAGTGACGATGAGCGAGGCGTATAGCAGGGATCTGGAGCGCTGGATTCCGCGGCTCATCGCCGTCTGGAGGCAGGCCCGGAAGAAGGGGGATGGGCCCGAGACGCGTCTCACACCTCAAGAAGTGAAAGAGGTGGGGGCCGGGGTGAAGCAGCTGTCGCTCGGGCTCACCCGGGAGCGGCAGCTCGCGGGGGCCAAGTACATGGACGACCCCCGGCTCCTGGGCGCCTACCTGCTCTTCTACTGGCCGGTCTCCTACGCCCAGGCGCGCCAGGCGCTCGGGGAGCTGCCCAACCGCCCCCGGCAGGTGCTGGACCTGGGCAGCGGCCCCGGCCCCCTGGCCTTCGCCGCCATGGACGCGGGCGCCAAGGAAGTCACGGCGGCGGACCGCAGCAAGCCTGCCCTGGCCCTGGCGCGCGAGCTGGCCACGGAGGCCGGGGAGGCGCTCGCCACGCGGGAGTGGGACCCGACGCGCAAGGCGCCCCTGCCCGAGGGCACGTACGATCTCATCACCATGGGCCACGTGCTCAACGAGCTGTACGGGACGGGGGACGGCGCCATCCCGCCCCGGGCCGCGCTGCTGGAGCAGGTGCTGGCCCAGGTGAAGAAGGGCGGAAGCCTGCTGGTGCTGGAGCCCGCGCTGCGGGAGACCTCCCGCGCCCTGCTGAAGGTCCGCGACGTGCTGGTGGGCAAGGGCTACGCGGTGCGGGCCCCGTGCCTCTTCCGGGGCAACTGCCCGGCGCTGGTGAAGGAGAGCGACTGGTGCCACGCGGAGCGGCCCTGGCCCATGCCCCGGGTGGTGGAGGAGCTGGCGCGGGCGGCGGGGCTGCACAAGGAATCCCTGAAGATGAGCTACCTGATGCTGGCGCCCGCGGGCGAGCCCTGGCCGGAGCCCACGCCCGGGAGGCTCTTCCGCATCGTCTCCGAGTCCTTGGAGGGCAAGGGGCGCCAGCGCTACATCGGCTGCGGCCCCGAGGGGCGCCTGGGGCTGGCGCTCCAGGAGAAGCACCGCACGGAGAAGAACGAGCGCTTCTTCAAGCTCCAGCGCGGGGACGTCCTCTCGGTGACGGAGACCGAGCCCAAGGGCGACGGGCTCGCGCTGGATGACCGCACGGAAGTGCGGGTGGTGGCCCCCGCGGGCAAGGGCGTCCCGCCGCCACCGGCCAAAGACACACCCTGAAAGCGATATCTTTGGTCCGGGCTCCCGGACCAGACTGCATGACTCCTCGCCCTCCCCTCGGGTCGTCATGCCTGCCCTCTCCCGGATCCTGTTGTTGGCCGCCTTCGTGGTGCCGCTGGCAGCCTCTGCGCAGATGCTGCAGAACCAGCCGCCGCCCCAGCACCGCCTCATTCACCGGACCACCTTCGCGCTGAGGCACAATCCGCTCGGAGTCCTGCTCGACAGCAGGGTCTCCTACCGGTACCGGCTGTACGAGAGCGAGTCGCTGGCCCTCCGGGACAACTTCCTGGGCCTGGGCGTGGCCCCCACGCTGAGCCCGGCATTCGTGCGTGTGGGCCCCTATGCCGAGTTCAGTCCCCTCTCCCTCTTCAACATCTGGGCGGCACTGCAATACGTCCAATACTTCGGCAACTTCGATCAGTTGCAGGGGTTCCCGGGGGCCCAGTCGGACTTCAGCGACAGCGCCCTCCAGGACAACACGGACAACCGGTTCTCGGCCCACGGCTGGGAACTGACCCTCGGGGCCACGTTCCAGGCCAAGGTGTCGCGCCTGCTCGTCCGCAGCCAGGCGCGGCTCGTGCGGGGAGACCTCAACCTGCGGCCGGGCGACCGGATCTACTACGACCAGTTCTACGATGTGGGGGCGCCCAACGAGGGCTGGTTCGCCACCAACGATCTCGACGTGCTGTACCAGGGCGCTGGCAACAGACTCCTCACGGGTGCGCGCTACACCGCCACGGTCCCCTTCTACGGCGAGGCCAAGCACTTCGATCCGGCCCACCCCTCCACGGAGGTGAGCAATGCCTCGCAGCGCGTGGGCCCCTTCGTGGCCTATACGTTCAAGGCCGAGGATGGGGCGCTCTTCAACACGCCCACCGTCTTCGTCCTCGTCCAGTGGTGGCTCCAGCACCGGTTCCGCACGGGCGAGGACACGTCCGCGGCCCTGCCCCTGATCGGCATCGGATTTCAGACGACAGGCGACTTTCTGCCGGTCCAATGAGCCCAGCGTCCCGGCCTACCGCTCCGCCTTCGCGCTCAACGCGGTCATGGCGGCCTCCAGCCGCGCGACGCTGCGCTGGAGGTCCGTCACCTGCGACTTGAGCGCATCCACCTCCGCGCTCTTCGCGTTCAACTCCTGCGTGCGGCGCTCCAGCGCCTGAATGGCCACCATGTTCACGCCGTCGATGTCGAGCATGCCGATGCTCTTGTCATCCAGGCCCAGACCGAAGGCCGCGCGAAAGTCCTGGGCCACCGGGCCCACGTGCCGCACGCCCGCCGCCTCGGTCTTGTAGCGCCAACTCTCCACCGTCATCCCGGCCACCTTCGCCAGCACCTCCTCCGCATTCACCCGGCGGAAGTCCTCCTTGGCGTCGCGGTCCGACGTGCACGCGAAAACCCCGGAGCCCGCGGGCAGGTCGCACCCCGTGAGCAGATCGCTCCGGGTGCGCAACCGCACCCCACCCGCCGCACGCACCATGAACTGGTTGGATGCGGAGTTCGTCGCGGAGGTGGTCGAGGTCGTGGATTGGTCCCCCCAGATGAACGAACCGGTGAAGCCCCCCGAGCTCACCCGGTAGCCCAACGCCGTGGAGTAATCCGCATTCGCCGTGGTGCGATACCCCAGTGCCACGGCCCCCTGCCCGCTGGCCACGTTGGTGTAGCCCATCGCCACGGAGCCGAAACCACTCGCGGTGGTCGAGGCGCCCGTGGCGATCGACGCCGTCCCGCTGGCCTTGTTGGAGGAGCCCAGGCAGGCCGCGACCGTGCCGGTGGCCTCACACTGGTCGCCGTGCGCGAAGGAGCCGTGCGCGCTGGCCACCGTCAGGTTCCCCCCTGCCCAGGAGAAATCGCCGATGTTGGCATCATCCCATTGCGTCTCGGCGTAGCCCGCGCGGAAGGAGGCCTTGTGGGGGTACCACATCATCCGGTACCCCTTTCCCGAGAAGGGGAGGGTTCCGAAGCCCATCTCTCCGCGCGCCAGCAGGCCGCCCGCCGAATCCACCGTGAAGAGCGAGACCCCGTCCCAAGCCGGTTCGGTGTTTCCCCCCGTGGTGTTTCGTACGCGCAGCAGCGGCGTCAGTGAGGCCGTTGGGGCCTTCGCCTCGAGAACCACCTCGGTGCCCGCGGTCAGCCGGCCCGTCACCGTGCCCGTCCCCGCCACCGCGAACGATGCATCCTGCGGCTCCGTCCCATTGTGGATGGCGTTGAGCCTTGAATCATTCCCCTCCACGGCCGTGCCCGGACCGTCGCCGTAGACGACACGGATCGCCTCGCCGTCCAGCGCCAGGCCCGTGCTCACCTCCACCGGCCGCTGGGGGCTTTCGGAACCACAGCCGCTGGCCACCACTCCGGCGATACACCCCAAAACAACCCCGGCGCCTCGAAGAAACATGTTGTGAGCTCCCGATGGAGGAAGGCCCACACTGACAAAGCGCCGGCACAGAGTAAAACCGAGTTTCCGTAAGCCCGGAGGTTCTCACCGTCTTTCTGCGCGCGCTGTTTGGGCTTGTGAGGGACGGACCCTGATCCGGTGCTAGAACCAAAGATCGCGCACGCACCTGCCATCCGACGGCAGGTCGTCGAACGAATCGAGCCCGTCGAAGTGGTCGATCGGCAAGTGCGCGACCGCGTCGGGTTCCGCCTTGCCGACGCGGGTGTAGGAACCGGTGTCGCCGTCGAGCGCGATGCGCTCGCCCTCGTAGTCGTATGCCCAGAGCGCGCCGTAGCGGCGGCAGAGGGTGCAGTTGCAGGCGGTGACCGGGCCGGGGTCGCCGGCGAGGGTCCAGCCTGCGTTGCCGCAGTGGCAGCGGCCGGTGAGCGTGCGGTCGTCCACGGCGAGGCCCCGGTGCGGGACCTGGCGGTCCCGGCGAACGAAAAAGGGAGGCGCCGCGCGCCTCCCCGCCACCAACGGCAGGACATGGAGAGACGCGATGACGGCGATACGCACCTGGTACCACGGCACCCGTGCCGGCCTGCGGACTGGCGACCTGCCCGGGCCGGGCCATCCATCCAACTACGGCGATCGCCAGCCGGGGAACCTCATCTACTTCAGCGAGACGGCAGATTCCTCCAACTGCGAAGTGCCCGAGAGCGCGGGGTAGCCTCAGGTTCTACCTTCATGTCGACGGAAGACACGCCTCCTCGTAGCCCCAGCGCTCCTGTGCCTCACCTTCATCCAGGACTGGCTTCAACACAGCCAGAGAAACAGCGGGCGGGACATCCACGGAGATGAGCCCCGGAATGTGGCTCCTCTCGATCGCACACCCCATCTTCTCCAGGAGCGCGCTAACGGTGGAGACCTCCTTCTCGTCGTAGATGATGAGACGCAGTGTGCCGTGGCCCGAAGGACGCACGACCTCTCGAAACCGGAACTCCCGTGGCTCGGTCACAGCCGAAACGATGTCTCCATATGCAATTCCCTTCGCGAAGAAGGGGATGTTGTCGACTTGGAACAGCCCCTCTCCCAGAGGGCGGGCCCACAAGCCCTCGTAGTCCGCAGGTGGGTAATCGTCCTCGTCCTTCTCCAATTTGACGACGACCTTGACCAGGTCATCTGCACGGGAGGCGGTCACTGTGCTTCCTCGGGTGTCGGGTCCTTGTCGCCCTTCTTGAGGTTACAGTCCCGGCAGAGCACCTGGGCGTTGTCCTCCTCGCCAGGCCCACCTTTCGATCTTGGAATCTTGTGATCGACCTGAGTCTCATTCAGAGGGGGAGTCACACCCTTCTCATGCTTTTTGCCCGGAACGGTCTCGGTATCGCAGTTCTCGCAGCGAGTCGTGCCGTCGTTCTTCTGTGCATTCTTCTCCTTGGTGACCTGCTTCTGCTTCTTCGTGAAGGCCTTTCCCGCTCTGGCCCCACCAGCGACGGCTTGCTGCTTGACAGAACCAGGAGCTCCGGAAGACGAAGCTGCTTGTTCGATGGGAGTTGATACGGGAGGGCCCACCCCTGCTGGAATCGAGGCTACGAGGGCTGAGAGAAGAAGGCAGAGAAGCTTCATGGGCGCAGTCTCGTCGATATCCCCACAGTTCCTCCAGCGTGCCGAGGCGCGCCTGTGGTGTGCAGGTGCAGAGAAGCCGAAGAGGGCTGCTGACGGGTGTTGCCGGGCAGTGGGCGGGCCGGAGGAGAGGCGGAGCAGCCGCTTTGAGCCCACGCGGGCCCAAGGTGGCCCATCCGGGAAGGACGCTATGCGTCTATGTGCTCCTCGGCAAAGTCATCCATGTCGATCTCGACGTCCAGCGGGCCCGCCTTGTCCCCTCACGCCGTCATCGTTGATGCACAGCCAGAGAGAGTCATTGGCCGAGATGCCGGTGGAGACCTCCACCTGTCGCCCGAGGTGCGGAAGAGTGCGGTTCAGGAACGGGAGCGGCCCATCCCCGGGCCCCGGGCCGCTCGCCGCTCTTGGGCGAGTGTTCCGGGCGTGACAGGCCTGGGCGCTACCTGTACCCCGGGACGACTTGCCAACATGCAGGGGCTATCCCACCTTGGAGTGTACACGCAGGGAAGCACTTGCCTGGGCGGTCGCGCTCCGCCCGCTTCCGGAGGATGCGATGGGTCGTAGCTACAGCGAATATCCCTTCCACGAGCAACAGCCAATGCTGGGTGTGCAGGGCTCTGGCCCGCGGCTCGGCAATGACGAGGACAAGCAGAAGATTGGCCAGCAGAAGGCAGCCGATCTGCCGGAGGGGCAGGCGGCCTACCGGAAGCCCTTCGCCGAGACCGTTCAGCGCTACCAGGAGAAGAAGGCCGCGAGGAAGGCCGCGGCCAAAAGTGGCGCTGGGCGGCGCGCGCCAGCGAAGAAAGCGGCGCCCGCGGCCAAGAAGGCCACGGCGAAGAAGACGCCAGCGAAGAAGGTGGCTCCTGCGGCCAAGAAGCCCATGGTCGCGAAGAGTGCCGGACGGACCGGCGGCGCCGTCGCCAAGACGCCCGCGCAAGGGGGCAAGACGATGTCGCGCGTGGCCGCGGCGGCCAAGACCGTCGTGCAGCGCGCGGCCAAGAAGGTCGTGGGCCGAGGCGCGAAGAAGCGCTAGGCGTCTGTGGGGCGAAGATTCCTGCAACCTCGCTGGCGACGAACAGCGGGCACGTCCTCTTGCACCGAAACACCTTCTCCACGGGGAGGAGCGCAGGGGAGCGGACTGCTACGAGCAGACGCCCCACTGAAGCCCTCCCCCTGGTGACTGCGCTCATCACTGGTGACTCGGCGCTCCCTGCTCTCAGGTGAGCCCCGTCACCACCCTGGGCGCCCATTGCCTCCACCCATTGCGTAACTCCTTGAGAAGACAGCCTCTTGCCGGGCTCCAGTGCCTGGCACGCACGCTGCAATGAAGCCTTCCCGTCAAGGCTTCCTCCTCCTCTCAATCTCTCGTCCTTCCGGAGCAC
>NZ_JAHXBH010000047.1:0-37275 GCF_020103775.1 Allostigmatella hybrida | reverse complement strand
TCTTTGACAACCTCGCGCGGGCCCCGACTCCGGCGGGAGAGGGCCGCGCTTTGCCTGTTGCAGAAACCAGAACCGCCTTGAGGCAAAGCGCGAGGTCTCCAGCAGGCTTCGCTGCGACACCAGCCCTATCTCCGTGCCCGCTGTGACCGATCCGGGCTAGACTGGATGAATGGCTTGGACGCGGACGACAGCCCCAAGGCTCGCGCCGAGGAGGTGCGGCGCGGCCTTCCTGAGCTGTTTGCGACCATCGAGGTAGTGCGGCTGGGATGGGCTACAGCAGTGATTGCCCAAAGCCGGTCTCAAGATTCTACACATCTCGTAGCTGCCATCCGAGGACAAGATCGATCAGTGTCCTGTAGCCCCGAAGAAGCGTCAACCAGCCCGGAGCGCCGTTGCGCTTGAGATGTCCGCCCAGGGCAGCGACGGCGTAAAGGGCGTCACGACTGGTGGCCGCGCGGCCGTCTTGGAAGAACTTCTGTGTTTTGGCATGGGCCCTGAGGACAGCCGATTGGGTCTCTGTGAGGACGGCCGAGGCGGCAGGAGGGGTGGCGGCATTCGCAAGGGTCCGCAAGTGCAGGATGGCCCACGCGATAGGAGTCAAGATCGCAATGGCGTTCAGGAGCGCACCCAACTCGATGAGTTGACGAGCCTCCGCCTTGCAGCCCGTCTTGAGCGCCTTGTTGAACTCTTCAATGCGCCAGCGGCAGCGGTAGTAGTCGACAACACGCAAAACCTGCTCGGGTGCATCGATGGGCTCGCTCGTGACGAGCTTCCACTCGATGGGTTCTTCGCCCGGCGGTGGGTTGGGCTCCCATACACGCACGACGTTGACGTCAAGGAAGTCCGGATAGGTCTTTCTCGCGAGGGCAAGGGGACGAAGCAGTCTGACCCGCCGGGCGGCGAACGCGAGCGTTGCCAGTCGTGCCTCTCTGGGAGGGTAGAGCTTGCGGGTCGCTGGGCTCTTGGAGGCTTCTCGAAACCCCAAGGGCACCTCTCGCTCAATGACGCCTTGGGCCTGCTCTAAAATGTCGTACAGCTTGGCGGCTTCATTGTCGGCAAGAATGTTCCGGTTGAACTTGAGCCGCAGCACAAAGCCCCAGCCCTCTTGGCTCAGCTTGGAAATGATTTCGTAGGAGTCGCTCTCGCGGTCAGCGGTGTGAATCACGCGTTTGGTGCCCGCCAGCTGCTTCTCGCTCTGCTCGATGCCTTGAACCCAGCGGAGGTATTCCTTGGCGGGGTTGCGTTGCGCCGCAGTCGTCGTCTGCTTCTTGGGTTGCCCTTTTCGGACGAGCGGAATGAAGCTGAGGATTCCGAGCGGCTCCCGATTTTCGTCAGGCCGCACCGCCAAGGAGAAATGGCCGTAAAAGCCTCGTTCGCTTCGCAGCATTCGTCCGAGCCCTTTGCGGCCCGCTCCTGCGTACTCAAATCCGGTCGTATCGTGCGCGACGACCACCACCTGCTCAGCGCTCGACTTCACGCGCTCACGGCTCTGCGTGCAGTGGGGTTTCAGCAGCTTCGCGGCATTGACCTGCTTGTTATTCAGGAGCCGATACAACCCTTCGAGGTCGGCATCGTTGCCCGTGGCCTGCGGGAAACTTGCATCCGGTTTCGTCGCAAGGGCGGCCACGATGCGCTCCAAGCGCTGCTCGCGCTTCTTGTGCCCCAATTCGATGCCTTCGAACTCCCTCATGACCCGGACCACGTTCGAGTTCTCCATGCGGGCCTTCGATCAGGTCAGGTCTCTGCTGGCAAGGACTTTAGTGTAGGATCTTGAGAAGCCGGTAGGCTCCGTGACACTGAGGATCAGATTCCCCCCTCCCCGCCGCCTCCATCCTCAAAGTCCAAGCGATCTCAACCACGCCGGGGGCGCTCAGACTTCAGTGAGCCGGGTTCCGGTGAGGCCTGAGGACTCAAGGGCCTGCTTGAGATCCTCAGAGATGATGAGCGCGGCACGCCAGCCCCAGGGCCGGAAGATGCGGGCATCCCCCACCTTCGCCGGATCAATGCGCAGGCCATAGACGGCGCGATACTCCCCCAGTTTGTCTGAGCGGCCGTCCTCGGGCTTCCAGTACTGGACCCCCTCGCACCGCGCATCATGGATGCACCGGCGAGTGTGCAGCGCGTTGAGGATATACCACGGGCCAGGGTGAGCCTGAACTTGGGCTGGAATGAATTGTACTCCGTCAACGCGCATTCGTTCGAAGAGCTCGACGAAGCGTCGATGGACCACTGGAATGCTGAATGCAGCCCAGCAGAAGTCTAGCGGATGTCCGGCAACATCGAGCGGGAAACGCGGTGTGGAACTCAGGTTGAGAATCGTGCCATCTTTGAACTGCCACGGATCGATCTCTTCCCCTCGGTCATCGACTGGGCTACCGAGGTGCCAGCGTCCAGGAGAACGCCTATCATCCGCTAGGTCGTAATATCTGGTCATAATTGGAGCAGTCATTTGGCTTCTACGGCTTCGCAAGGAGCCGGTGAAGAGGAGATCCCGAAGTACAGATCTCGCCTCTGAGCATCCGCAATTCTACCAGTAATTGATTTTTGCATTGAGCGACGGCTCGGCAGCCTCTCAGTGCTTCCTCAAGTCTCCTGTAGATCTCTTCATGATACTTCTCAGGGTGGGGGCCGCGATGAGCCGCGAGATAGACGAGGTTGGCTCGGTCATCAAGGCTCGTGCCTGCCTTGTCGAAGAGCTTCTGAAACAGGGGAGTCCACGGACCGCCGCGCACAGCTGAGGACTCGTTCTTGTTGGTGGCCAAGTGGTGCCACTGGTAGCCCTCCTTTTTCTGGGAACCGTCAGCGCAGGCACTGCTCACGCCAGAGCCCGTCGTGCCCAGAACTGCACCCGCGAGGACGATGGTGCCATCGGCGGCGATTTGCGCCGTGGATGCGGACTGGACGGTAGCCCCACCCGCCATAGCGTAGCGAGGCAGCCCCATCAGGGCCCCCAAGCCTCCGGAGGGAACGTTGGGCAGCCCCCTGGCCACACCGAAGCTGGCGACCGCGACGAGCACTCTCAGGGCCGTACCGCCCAAGCCCCGGCCAAAGCGTTCAGCGACTGCCTCCAGTTCCCTCAACGTTCGGGCGGTCTGCGCCTCTTTGTACAGTTGCAGGCAGGCCAGCGCCACGTTGCGAAGTTCCACCAGCCCCACGATAAAGGCCAGCCGCGCGGTGAGCGTGGCGGCAAAGGCCTTGGAGAAGAGGGGCTCGGGCAGTACCCACGCGGAGAAGTACACCAGCACCGACAGGGTGACGCTGGCCAGGAAGAGGGGCGATCGGAACATTTGGTGTGCCGCATCGCGAAGGCCCTGGCCCATGTAGCGAGGCGACAGCCTCAGCGCCAAGAACAGAGGACTGTGCTGAATGGAGCCAGGCAAGGGCAACCGAGCGGCGCCATAGTGCTTGAGGAACTCAGCGCGCAGCCTCACCTCCCATGGAGCAGGAGGCCCAGAGGATGCGGTGCTGGCCGGGAGCACATGCAGCGATGCAGCCTCCGGGAATGACCAGGCCAAGGCTGCGAGTACGGCCTGAGCTTCTTCCGCACTCATGCCTTCGGGAATGAGCGGCGGTGGTAGGGGCTCAAAGTCGAGTTGAAGTTGCTCCTTGGGCAGCCAGGTATGGCGGACCATTGTCGGCCGCACGGAACCCTCGTCACTCTTGGACAGGGTATCCTGACGGGTCACGCACGAGGATAGGAGGGCCAGAGGCAGAGCGAGCAGCAGTCGCAAGAGGCTGGAGATGCGCTTCATGAGGGGATCATGCCCCGAAGCTGGGCAGAATCGAACAGGTGAGCGGCCCAGCACGACGCGCAGGGGGCTGGAAATCGAAGGCTACGGCAGGCCCCTGCGCGGCGCTTACGCCCTGAGCTGAGCCGTGGGCCACAAGCCCCTTCTCTGAATCACGGAGTGACGGGCTCTCCGCGGACATCGCGGGACAGCCGCCACGCGCCCACCGAGGCGAGCAAGGCGGCTCCCATGCCCAGCAACAATGCCAGCACGATGTTGTGCAGCGCTTCATGCAAGCCGAATGCGAGGAGGGTGGGGTTTCGAGGCACCTCCATCCCCGCATAGCTGTACAGGCACACCATGAAGCCTGTGACGAAGCCCAGCCCGCCCGCGATCAGCGTGAACAGTCCAAGCGCCGTCATCAACGGGACGTACCGTTTCTCGGGCCGACGGGCGTACTGAAAGCTCGTGGTCAGCAGTCCCAGCCCAGCCAGCAGCGTGGGGTACATGCCCCAGCCGCCCGCGACGAAAAAGTCCAGCAAGGTGTCCTCCTTTCAATGCGTTCGAATCCCTTGGACACCTTCGAGGGAATTCGGTTCCCTTCGCCCATGCCATGCGTCGGCCTGGCTTGCCCGTGGACTGGCACGCCAGGGGCGCGGAGCGGCTCACCGCATGCGCAGGATGCGTCGCGTGGCCACACACACCACGCGCCCTTCGAGTGCCTGGAGCCCATGGTGCCGGCAGAACTCATCGTAGGCAGAGGGCCGTTCGCCCTCGAGCAGGAAGAGGGCCCGGGGAAGCGGCACGCCCGCCAGCTCCGCAGAGGGCGTGAGGTCCGAGACGCCGAGCGTCTTCACGACCAGTTCCTCCAGCAAGTCCGTTCCCTCGACGGGCTCTCGGGAGAGCACGTACGACAGGGCCCCCACGGTCTGGGTCGGTGCCACGGGCCGGAGGTTGTCCGCGGCAAGCAGCTCCTCCCAGAGCACTTCGTGCAGATCCCTGGCGGCAGCGGCCAGGGTCATGGCGATGACGAGTCCACCGCTCACGACGACGCCCTTGCCGTGTCCCAGATCGAAGCGGTGGTGATCGAGGTGGATGGGATGGGTCACCAGGAACTGGGTCGAGAGCGCGAGGTTGGCGCTGACGCCCAGGGGCCGTGCGAAGCCGTGGAGCAGCAGCGCTCCCGCCTCGAAGACCTCATGGCCGCCCATGTCCCGGCGCGGAGGCAGGCTGTTGGCCCTCCGGAGGAGGGCGGTCCGGAAGGCCAGGGCTTTTGACTGCTCGGCTTCATCCTGACTGGCCGCGGCGGACGAGCTCGCGAAGCCTTCCGGCTGACGGCGGTAGAGTTCGCGCTTGTCGAGCGTGAAGACGGGGACATCGTCGCTCACGCGCACGAGCCGGCGATGTGTGGTGACGACGGCCCGCTTCCCGTCGCCGGTATTGCGCACCTGGCGGACCTGGATCTCCTGCCGGTAGGTGTCTCCCACCTGCATCGGCGCGAGCTGGCGCGCGTTGCGGAACCCCAGATGGTAGATGGCGCCGTGGGTGCTCGACATGCTGCACGCCAGGTAGAGCCCCATCATGAACGGCAGCGGCAGGTGCTCCGGCCCGCTGAGTCCGAGCTGGGCCGCGAAGGGCGCACTCGTCACGGCGCGGTCGTGTGAATAGAAGCACTGGACCCACAGGTCGCGCATCCCGGCCGTCGCGGTCATCTCATAGGGATTGGGCAGGACGTCGTCGGGCCGGGGCGGGCGGTCGAGCGCGTGCGTGACACTGCGCCCGCGCACCACCTGGTCCTCGGCGGCGGCGGGCGTGCCGGGGGGCATGAGCGCGAGCAGCCGGTGGGCTGCCTTGAGGTGGGGAGGGCCGATGATCTGTCCATCCACGACGGCCATCCCTTCCGTCGCGGAGGACGCTTCGGTGGAAAGCCCTGGCACCTTGCGGGTCAGGGTGGCCAGGGAGCCCTGCCGCTGCGCTTCCGTCACCCGGCGGGCCCAGGCCAGCTCGGCGGCCGTGGGCGTCATGCGGCGATTCACGATCTCCAGCTGGTCCGGGTGCAGGCAGCACTTGCCCGTGAAGCCATGCAGCCGTCCCTCGCTGGCGTGTTGCTCCAGGCCGATCCGGTCACCCACGCTCGTGTAGGGGGTGTCGAAAGGCTCGATGCCCGCGGCGCGCGCCGCCATGACCACCATGCTCCGGGGGTGGCTGAGCGTGAGCTCCGCATGGGACGCCGTGCCCGTGAGCCGGAAGAGATCCCCATGTCCGAGCATGATTCCCAGGTTGCGTCCGCCGCCCGCGAGCGCCATCCGCCGCGCCTCCAGCACGGCGGCCGGTGTCTCGAGGAGGGGCAAGAAGCGGGTCTGTCCCCGTGGGACGCCCCGGGCGGCCTCGAGCGCGGACACGCGCCCGTGCAGCGCCTCCAGCTCTTCCGGGCTCGCGGTCATCGTGGGCATCAGCGCCGTCAACCCCGGCAAGCCGATGCAGGCCTCCAGGTCGGCTTCGTGCAAGTCGGGGCGGGACGCTTCGTTGATCCGGACGACCACGGGCCGCCCGGCGAAGACACCCTCCTTCAGCGCCTTGATCAGCCCCTCGCGCGCGGCGGCTTTCGCGGCCAGGGGCACGGCATCCTGCAAATCCACGATGAAGCAATCCGCGGGTAGCCGGTTCGCGCGCGCGAACGAGAACTGAGGAATGAACAGCAAGCTGCGCCATCGGGAAGGCGCACGCGACGCGTGAGACAAATCGTTCACCATATATTCACCTGGGTGCTACGGGATTCAGCCGTTTGGGTAGCGATTGGCCTTCACGGGCTCTCCGTTGAGAGTGTTCTTCTTATGGGTTGAGAACATGTGAAAGATGGAGAGGACCTTTTCAGCCAACGCTCCTCTCTGTTGTCAGGAGAGGAAAAGGTTGGATCCACCCGCGTTGCCGGCGGACATGTTGATTGACACGTCCGTGTTTTCAGAGCGGCTCCACGGTTCGTCTCCAAGTCTCTGAAAGCAGCCGTATTTCAAGACGTGAATCCCGAGCGCGCTGGCGAACCTCTCCGCGGCCAGTGATGGCTCGGTCTGGGGGCTCGACGTCAACGGCCAGGTCTACAGGTGGGTGCCTTAGAGCGCCCCTTGGCCTTTGAGGAGGTTGTTTGACTCCACGCGCCCATCCTTTAGCCGCGGGAGGCGCCCACGCGAGCGCGGCACCGCGCCTCGGCGGCGCGCGCTTGCAGCGCTTCCTTGTTCCGGCCCGCCTGCTCCATGAGGATCGCCGCGCGTGCATAGTGGTCCGCGGCCTGCTCCAAGGGCAGCACTTGCTCTTCCGAGCGCGCCGCCGCGAGCAGGTGCGGCAAGGCGCGCTCCATCGCGCCAGCCTCCAGCCAGTGGTGGGCCAGGACGAGGGGCGGCGCGCCGCCGTTCTCGAACACGGTGGCGAGCCGCCCATGCAACGCCCGCGCGGCGGTGGGCGGGAGGCTGGCGAGGACGGCTTCCCGCACCAGGTCATGGCTGAAGCGCTCGCCCATCAGTACCTGGGCGGTTTCGAGCTCCGCCAGCGCGGTGTGGACCAGACTGGCGGACACCTGGAGTGCCTCGGGGACGAGCGCGGCCTTGAAGTGGGCGCCCGCCAAGGCAGCGAGCTGGGCGCTCTGCAAGGCCAGGGGCGAGAGGTGCTCCAGACGGCGCCGGATGAGGGGGCCCGCCCGGCCAGGTGGGGGCAGGCGGCTGGGCCAGTCCCGGCCGAGCGCGCCGGTTTCCAGCAGGTGCTTGAGCGTCTCGACGATGTAGAGCGGGTTGCCGCCGGTGTACCGGGACAGCGCCTCGGCATGGCGCTCGGCCCCCGGCAGCTCCAGGCCCGCCAGCAGCTGCCGCACCTCCTGGGGTTGGAGCGGGCCCAGCTCGATGATGCGCGCCGCCCCTGCGTCCACGAGCTGGTGGATGTAGGTCTGCGCATAGGGGGGGAGCTCCCCTCTCCGGTAGCAATCGATGAAGCGCGGCCCGGCGCCTCCGCGCCCGCCGGCACCGGTCAGGCGGCTGAGGGCATACGTGAAGGCCTTGGCGCTGGCCTTGTCCCAGTACTGCACGTCATCCGCGATGCTGACGCGCTCGTGCTGGTGCAGCAGCAGCAAGGCCTCCACCTGCGCATCGTGGAAGCGCAGCATGCTGGACTCGGAGTGCAGGGGTGGCAGGAGGCGGGGGCCCCCCAGCTCCGGGAGGATGCGTGACAGCTCGTCGCGCACCCACTCGGGCAGCTTCACCTCGGGCCAGCGGGCCATCTGGTTCCGGAAGGCGCGCGCCTCCGAGGCGAAGGGGATGTCCTGGTCCCCGGCCCGCCCTTCGATGCGCCCCCAAGGTCCCTGGGTGCTGGCGAACTCCTCGGCCAGGCGGGACTTGCCGCTGCCGGGCTCGCCGGAGAGAAACAGCATCTGGCCCGCGTGCCACCCCTCCTCGAGCTGGCGCCAGGCGGCCTCCCGGCCCGCCAGCACCGGAGGCCGCAGCACGGACAAGGGCAGCGCCGCGCGGGGCTCGGCGGGAGCGTGGGGCAGCTGGGTGCCCTTTTCGATCTGCCGCACCAGGGCCAGCGTGTCCGGCATGGGCGCCACCCCCAGCTCCCGTGAGAGGACGGTGCGCAGCCGCTCGAAGGCGGCGAGCGCGGCGCCGCGATCCCCTTTCAGGTAGTGCAAGCGGATGAGGTGGCTCCCGGCTTGTTCGGACTCGGGCTCCTGCTGAACCCAGGCATGGGCCAGGGCGAGCGCCGCCGTCCAGTCCCCCTGGGCCGTGTGCCGGTCGATCTCGGCCTCGCGTGCCTTGCGCACCCACCCCTCCACCGCGGCCCGGGCCCCGTCCAGCCAGCGCGCCAGCTCGGGGCAGTCATCGAAGTCAAAGCCCGCCAGCAGCAGGCCGCCGCCTTCGGGGGACAGGGCCTCAAGGACCTGGGCGTGCTGCCGGGCCAGGGCGGCGGCCTTCATCCGCGCGGCGTCCAGCGCCAGGGACGCGCCCAGCGCCAGGCGCTCGGCGTCCGCTTCGATCCACGCCGCCCCCCCGCTCGCCAGCCGCAGCCGGCGCAGCAACTGGCGCATGTTGTTGCGCACGGTGGCCGCGGGCGAGTCCGGCCACAGAAGGCTGGCCAGCGGAAACTTGGGCGAGGCTCCCTCCAGCCCCAGGTAGGCCAGCAGTGCCGCCGCCCGCCGCTCCAGCCGTACCCGCTGGCCCCCAGGGCCCCACACCTGGGCCAGCCCCAGCACTTGGGCCCTCCAATTCGCGTTGCTGGCCACCCGGTACCTCCCTCGTCACGCCCCCATCACCCTGGGCGCGTATGGACGTCCCTGGGGCAGCGGACCCCGATCCAAGCAGGACAACCCCCCACCCAGGAGTCGAAAATGAAGCGCATGTTGCTCGTGGTCATGATGGCGTTCACCTTTGGCGCGGCCCACGCCGCTGAGCAGCAGGTCCCCGAGGTGAACCCAGTTCCCCTGGAGGCGTGCCAGGCCACCCATTCGCTGGTGACCCCGGCGCCGCCCCAGGACTCCTCCGCGGAGGCCCTGATGTGCTCTCCCACGCCGTGCGTCGTCTGCTACAACAAGATCCGGCAGTGCAAGGCTGGCTGCGCCAGCGGCGACACCGAGTGCCTCGTCAATTGTGAGTACGAGTGCCAGTACTGCTGTTACTGAGCCTCGCCCGCGCTCAGCGGCTGCAATCCCTGGCCCCCGTCTCGCGCTCCATGCGCAAGGTGGGGGCCGCTCTCTCTCCCCAGGGGGCAGTGGTAAGTACCCAGCTGCGCCCCTTATGCCCGAACGCACCCCTGAGCCGTCTACCCCCTTCGGGGAAGTTGCTTAAGGACACGGTGCGCTGGGAACCGGCCTGCGTCCTGCGGGTACCCGGCTCATACTATTTCGGACCAAGCGTCATGAGTACCTCAGCAACTCCGTCCGCGTGCTGCGGGTTCTCGTGGGCCACCCTGCGGAAGCCACACTTCTCGAGGACGCGGATCGACCCGACGTTGTGGACAGCGACCCACGCGTGGAGCGGACGAATCGGCTCGAGCACGAGGAACTCCGAGAGCGCCCGTGTCGCGATGCCCTTGCCCCAGTGCTCGCGACCCATCCAATAGGCGATGAGGCGCTTGCCGTCCTGTTCCCAACTGCCGATGTACCCAGCGACCCAGCCGCCAACGACGATGGTGCGGGTCACGTTCTCGGGGCGGAGAACCTTCGTGCGCCAGTGGGGCAGGAAGGCATCGCGTTCCCGCGACGGGAATGCGGCCATGCGCAGCGCGACTTCGTCCCGTTGGTGCTCGAAGAAGATCGGGAGGTCTTCATCTGTAACGTTGCGCAAGATCACCAAGAGAGCCCGGTCTCCGCGAGCCGAGTGCCGAGTCGACTCTAGCCCGCGCCCCACGCCGGTTTCTATGCTGCCGTGCCCCGCGCCACCGCTCCCGTCCTTCGCGACACCCTCTCTGCGCGATTCCCACCGTCATCTCCTGGCGCCCCGTCAACGCGCGCCTCATGGTGAGCGCCGGGGCCAGGTTGCCTCAAAGTGGATGTAGCCAGCCGACGACGCACACCTCGGCTGGGAACCGGCCTGCGTCCTGCGGACATAGCCTTAACGGACTTACCGGAAGCAGGTATAGGAAGCCCACTCGCGCCATCGTCTCAGTGAAGAAGGCGCGGCGGTAGTTGAGGGGGCTCGGGGCTCATCGGGAGGCATCAACGACGCAGGCCACCGCCAGTGGAACTATCTAAGAGACTGCAGCGGCTCGGTCAACCCAGGCGGACAGGTGAACGTGGCTGGTACAGACCAGAGCTGTTCCAAGCCGGTGTCGTCGGTGGCAGGGAAGAACACGCGGTTACCCGCTCGGACGAAGGGCTCCGGGCCGAGTCCATCCACCATGCGGACGTTGACGTTCGCCAACTGCCCTGTCGTCGCTGCCGTGCCCTGGGTGAACCAGGGCCTACTGGTGTTGTCCGTGCCGTTTGATTTGAGGAACAGGACGGAGCCTGTCCCGGTGGCGAACACGGGCGATTCGTTCATGTCAGTCCCAGGCAACAAGCGGCGGAGTTCGCGGGTCCCCTCGGCTGTTCCATTCGTCACCCAAAGCCTCACGTCGCTGGGCCAGGAACTCAGGGTGGTGATCGCCACCGAAAAGTAGATGGCCTCCCCGGAGATTGTGGCCCGCAGGACTTGGGGCGACTCCTCCTCGTTGTCGACCGGCAGGGTGGTGACAAGCGTCCTGCCGCCGCCGCTCAGCGAGAGGCTGTAGAGATGCGAATAGGAGGCTACGTAGGCCTTCGAGCCCAGCCTTCCCAGGAGGCGGAGGCTGGTATAACCGCCGAACGTGTCCAACCGGAGGGTCCCGGCGGCTGTGCCATCCGTCTTCCACACCTCTCTGTTCGGACCATCATCCAGGATGAACAGGCCTTGGTCCTTTGCCAGGCTCACCTGGCTGGTGAACACACGCTCCGCGTCCAGATGCTTGAGGGAGAAGGTCCCCGCCTGGGTACCGTCAGTGCGCCACAGGGTCGTGGGTCCGCCTTGAGACCGGAAGAAGAGCAAGGCGTTTCCGACCTGAAAGATACTGTTGTAGTAGAGATTCAAGACATCGGGGAAGTTCGCCACCAACACCGTGCCCTGCCTCGTTCCGTCCGAACTCCACACGTAAGCCACCGGTCCTGCCCAGGTAGAAGGAGGCCCGCATCCCGTGCAGGGTGGCGGCACGATGAGGACCCGAGAAACGACGAGAGCGACTGCAGCCTCGTGGCAGGAGGAGGCGCGGAGTGTGCGATGGACGGAGGAGATCGCGGAGGCGGTGTTCCGAGCGCAGGAGGCCGAGGGCATTTCTCTGTGGGGGTTCTGCCAGCGGCACGGGCTGTCCTATGCACGGGTCCGGTTCTGGCAGCAGCGGCGCAGCCGCGAGCAGCAGCCGTTGTCCTTCGTTCCCGTGAGAGTGAGCGGGGCGGCGCTGGCGGATGAGAGCGGCGCTGGCGGCCTCGAGATGGAGGTGTCGGGAGTCCGCGTCCAGGTACGAGAGGGAGCCAGTCAGGAGCTGATTTCTCGGGTGGTGCGAGCGCTCAAGGAGAGCCCGGCATGCTGAGGCTGCCGGAGTCGGTGCGAATCTTCGTGGCCAGCGCGCCCACGGACATGCGCAAGCAGGCCGATGGGCTGTCGGCGCTGGTGAAGGGCGTGCTGGGAGCAGAGCCGCGTTCCGGTCACCTCTTCGTGTTCTTCAACCGGGGCAAGGACATCATCCGCATCCTGTTCTGGGACACCAACGGCTTCTGCGTGGTGAGCAAGCGTCTGGAGGCGGGACGCTTCCGGGTGCCGGAGGTGGCTGAGGGCCAGGCCTCGGTGAGCCTGGAGGCCAAGCAACTGGTGGAGGTGCTCTCGCTGGTGGAAGCGGCGCGTGCGCGTCGGCGTCCGGTGCACTGAGGGCCGCAGGACGCAGCAGGGCTTTTGAGTTGCGGCCTACCGCATAGGTTGGCATAGCTGGGCGCGCATGACGACGCCCGCGACAGTGGCTGACGAGGCCGGTGAGCTGGAGAGGGAGCAGCAAGCTCCCCGTGAGCTTGAAGGCGTGCGCGCCTACGTGTTGAGGATGTTGGAGCAGGGCCAGGGCCTCCAGGCCATTGAGATGCTGGTGGACCTCCTGGCCCGGCTGCAGGAGGCGCACACCTCCACGGCGCAGCGGCTCAAGGAGGCGCTACGCCAGCTGTATGGGCGCCGCAGTGAGAAGACGCCGGCCAACGAGCTCCAGCTGCTGTTGTCCTTCCTGAGCACGGAGGGCGCTGCGCCCACGGTCTCCGAAACGACGCAGCAGACACCGCCCTCGCCGTCGGCCCCGTCCTCTGCCTCGGGTGCTGCGGACGGCAGGGGTAACAAGCCGCCGCCCCGCCGACAGGCTCCGCGTGGGGCTCAGGCCCTGCCGACGCACCTGGAGCGGCGCGAGGTGGTGGTGCCCGTCCCCCCCGAGCAGAGCGCCTGCCCCGGCTGTGGCCAGCAGCGCACTCCCATGGGCGAGGAAGTCAGCCAGCGGCTGGAGTTGGAGCCGGCGCGCTTCTTCGTCCAGGTGGAGAAGCGGCCCAAGCTCTCCTGCACCCGGTGCAAGGAGGGTGTCGTCTGTGCGCCAGCCTCCGAAGCCCCGCTGCCGGGGGCCTTGCCGGGCCCCGGCCTGCTGGCCCAGCTGCTGGTGGGCAAATACCGAGATGGGCTGCCGCTGCACCGCCAGCAGGCCATTTTCGACCAGCGCTACGGAGTGAAGCTGCCGCCCTCCACACTGGGAGACTGGCTGGCCGGGGCGTGCGACGTACTGCCTCCCCTGGTGCAGCTGCTCAAGCAGAAAACCCTCCAGGACTTCCTCGTCCAGACGGACGACACGGGCCTGCGCGTGCTGGACAAGGACGACCCGCGCGGAATCAAGCGCGGCCATCTCTGGCCCTACGTCGGCCAGGGCGGCAACCTCTTCGTCGAGTACACGCCCGACTGGAGCGGTGAGGGCCCCCAGAAAATCCTCTCGGCGCGTAAGGGCTACATTCAGGCCGACGGCTACGCGGGCTATGACGCCCTGTTCACTGCCCCCTCTCCCCGCACGGAGGTGGCGTGCTGGATGCACGCTCGGCGCGGCTTCGAGAAGGCTTTCCGGGCAGGAGAGCCACGCGCCGCTCTGGTGCTCTCCCACATTCAGCAGTTGTACGCCGTCGAGCGCGAAGCCACCGTGCGCGGGCTGTCTCCCCAACAGCGCGGCCTGTTGCGCCTGGAGAAAAGCGCCTACGTCTACACAGACACCTTCGCCCTGCTGGAACAGCTCAAGCCCCAGGTGGCTCCGAAAACTCCGCTGGGCAAGGCCCTCACCTACGCCCAGAACCGGTATCTCCCCCTCGGCCGCTTCCTTGAGGACGGACGCCTGCCGCTGGACAACGGGGAGGTGGAGCGCCTCATCCGGCTGATTGCCATTGGCCGCAACAACTACCTGTTCGCTGGCAGCGACGCCGCAGGTCAACGCGCGGCTCTCGCTTACACCCTGGTGCTCAGCTGTTAGGAGGCAGGAAGAAATAAGTTTTTCTGAGAGGAATCGCATCCCCGAGCGAGAATGAGCGAGTTTCTCGTCCAAGTCGGAAAAGTTATTTCCTCCGGCCTCCTTACCGGCTCGGCATGGACCCCTGGGCCTACCTGCGCGACGTGTTGCCCAAGCTGGGCGACACCCGCTTCCCGGCCGCACGTCTCGCGGAGCTCTTGCCGGAGGCCTGGCTCCAGCAGCAGCGCCAGCAGATGTAGGCTTGTCGGTCCCTCTTCCATCACCTCTCAGGAGTACCACCCCCAACGCACTCGTGCGACCTGGGCAGGACCGAGGGCTTACCTCCACACCTCTGTCCCCTGCAGTGTCTCGTGGAAGAAGACCAGCCGGCCGTTGAGGGTGGCCATACTTCGCAGCGAGTCGCCGTAGGAGCCCGGGGTGAAGTCCTTGACGAACCGGGTTCCACTCGCAGTCCCGTCGCTGGCCCAAAGCTGAGTCATCCCCGTGTTCCGGTCATAGAGCGGGACGAAGAGCGTGTTGCCTAGCGCCGCCGGGGCCCCGTCAGGGAAGACTCCCTCTGGAAACACCTTCACCTGGACGGTGCCCGTCTCCGTGCCATTGCTGCGCCACAACACCGTGCCGCCGCCCCAAGGCACGGTGAAGTAGAGCGTCCCCTGGACATCCGTGAGGCCTTCCAGGAGGGTGTAGGGCTGGGTCCCTGGTGGATTGACGATCCGGGTTCGTGACGCCACCCCAGGAGGGCAGGCCTGAGCCTTCATCTCACGGGGGGGCTCCTGGAAGCCACCGCAGCCCACCGCCACCCATGCCAACACTAAGCCAACACCATTCCTGACACGCATGTCCGCTCCCTCCCCTCAAGAAAAGGAAGCTAGGGAGTGAGGAATTGCTCCTCAAGGGAGGTCCGGAGAGGATGGGCGTGCTTTAGTTCAATTCTGTTGGTTTGGGCTCCGCTTGGGTGGGGCCGCCCGAAGTTTATGGCAAGGATTGATTGAATTGCTTTGGGGGAGGGTTGTTCCAGCGACTGTCAGTCGAGGAAGCTCACTCAAGCAGGGGCTGGAGGTGGAGATTGAGTATGTGCTCGGCCAGGAGCGCCGTGAGTTTGTGGTTGCTTCCGGCCATGGGGAGAAGCAGGCCCCTGGGCAGCGGTCATTTCTCAAGCTTGAGTTTGATGGTGTTTCAATCGATAGAGAATTTTCCGGCAGAAAAGGGTAGGCGTGCGAAGCTCTGGTTTGGTCCGGCATTCAGTGACGAGGTGTTGGACTTTTTGCGCCGTTTGATGATTCTTTCGATGTCATACGCAGAGGGGCGCCATGAAACGCGATGAGTTGATTGCACAAATTTCTCAGCGGGAAACTTCTGCACTCTCTGATGAGCAGAGGAGGAGCATGCTCCTGGATTGGTGGCGCTTGGGGCCAGAAGACCGTGAATGGACTTCTCTCCCTTCTCAGCTCCAAGAAGAGATGCAATCCAGCGACGAGCCTGGAGAGCCACATGAGCCCCGGTACGAACCGTTGCTCGCTGTGGGAATCGCTCATCGTTACACCGGAGTGAAGAACTCCTACCTTCAGCGCAAGGCTCAATCTCTTGGAATCGAGGTGAACTCTGTCGAAGGGGAGCCAGAGACACGGCAGGTGTGTCCCTGCTGTCACTACAGAACACTTCCTGAGCGCGGGGGGTACACGATTTGTAACGTGTGCTTCTGGGAGGACGATGGCTCGGATGTTCCTGGCCACTACAGCTCGCCCAACCATATGACTCTTCTTGAGGGGCGTGAAAACTTCTTGCTCCATGGCAGTTGTTCAGGCAGTGCGGCTTCATCAAAATGGATCGACCTCATGCCGGGGGACGCCTATGAGCGAGCGGACACGGATTTCAAGGTTCGCCCCTCGTGAGTCTCTCGCTCATCCCGATGGTCACAAAGAGAGTGTAGATCGGCCTCCCGAGATTGAAGGGATGCCTTTCTCATGCGCGGCCTTCGACCTGGGCTTCATCACAGTGGCCGACGACGGCGCGACCGTCGTGAGCGATGCGCTCGATGAGCCTGCCCCGGTTTGGTGGACGTCCCCAGGCGAGAGGGTTTTCCACCGCAAGGTGCGCTGAAGCGGGAAATCGCGAATTTTGTTTGTGCAAAGACCTTTCGTGCTACAGGAGCGCCCGCTGGCCAACACAAGCTGGTGAGGGGCTCTCCCACGTGGTCGACCAGAGCGCTGAACTCGAACTGTCCGATGCCCAGGCCGGTGTGTGGCTCGCCGAGCGCGCCGGGTACAGCCGTCCCGGCTCCTACCAGTGGGCCGAGTACCTGGACCTGTGCGGGACCGTCCGGACCGACCTGCTGACCGCCGCGCTCACGCGGGCCGCCTCCGAGTGCGAGGCGATCCGGGTGGCCTTCGAGGAGACGGCCGATTCCCTTCCCCGGCAACGGGTCCTGGACTCCACCGAACCCCGGGTGGCCACCGTGGACTTCCGGGAGGCCGCGGATCCTGTCGCCTCGGCGCGGGCGTGGATGGCGGAGCGCCTCGCGGCGGCAGGCGAGGAGCTGTTCCTGGGGGCCGTGCTGCGGCTGGCCGAGGAGCGGCAGTGGGTGTTCCTGCGGGTGCACCACATCGCCCTCGACGGTGCGGGCCTGGCGCTGCTCGTGCAGCGCGTGGCCGAGATCTACGAGTGCCTCCGGGAAGGGCTCGCCGTCCCCGGACCCAGGTGGGCCGCGCTGGCCGAGGTGCCCTCGGCGGAGCAGGCGTATCGCGGCTCGGCCGCGCTGGCCGAGGACCGCGCGTGGTGGCTCGCACGGCTGGCCGATCGGCCGGAGCCGGTGGTGATCGGATCGCGCGCCGCGCCCGCCGCCGAGGCCTCGGTGCGGTGGACCCGGGTGCTGGCGGACGTGGAGTTTGCCCGGCTGCGGCAGGGCTCCGAGCGGTTGGGGACGCGGTGGTCTCGCGTGATCGCCGCGGCCACCGCCGTGCACGTGCAGGCCGTTACCGGGCAGCCGGACTTGCTGCTCAGCCTGCCGGTCTCCGGCCGCGCGGCGGACGTGGCCGTGCCCGCCATGACGGCCAACGTGGTGCCCCTGCGCGTCCGCGTCAACCTGGCGGGAACCGTGGGCGGGCTGCTCCAGGAGGTGTCGGGGCAGTTGAGCGCCATCCGGCCGCGGCAGCGGTACCGGGGCGAGCGCCTGCGGCGCGAGCTGGGGCTGCCGGAGGACGGGCGGAAGTTCTTCGGGCCGGTGCTCAACATCCAGCGGTTCGACCACGTGCTGCGCTTCGGCTCGGCGACGGTGACCGTGCACAACCTCCAGGCCCCGCCGTCGGAGGACCTGTCCGTGGTGGCCTACGACCGGGGTGACGGCAGGCTGCGCCTGGACTTCGACGCCAACCCCACCACGTGCTCCCCCACGCGGCTGCGGGAGCTGGGCGAGCGGTTCGAGCACGTGCTGTGGCAGTTGGCCGAGGCCACCCCGGACACGCCCCTGGCCGACATCCAGCCCACCACGGCCGCCGAGCGCGCGCACCTGATCGCCCTGGGCACCGGGGCCGGCCAGGCGGTGCGAGCCAGCACGGTGCCCTCGGCCTTCGCCGCACGGGTCCGTCAACAGCCGGAGGCCGGTGCCGTGCACTGCCCGGCAACCGGGCGGCGGCTGACCTACCGCGAGCTGGACGCGCGCGCCACCGCCCTGGCCGCCCGGCTCGCCGGGGCGGGGGCCGGGCCGGGCCGCAACGTCGCGCTGCTGCTGCCGCGCTCGGTGGACCTGGTGGTCGCCGTGCTCGCCGTCCTCAAGTCCGGCGCGGCCTACGTGCCCCTGCACGCCGAGGATCCGCCGCCCAGGCGCGCGGCCGTGCTCGCCGACTCCGGGGCCCGGCTGCTGCTCACCGACCAGGCGGACGCGACGGCCCCCGGTCTGCGCGTGCTGACCGTCCACGGCACCGGCCCGGGCGCCGCGTGCCCGGAGGTCAGCGGGCACGACCTGGCCTGCATCATGTTCACCTCGGGTTCCACCGGCACGCCCAAGGGCGTCGCCGTCACCCACGCCAACCTGGTCAGCCTCGCCGCCGACCGCTGGTGGACCGAGGGCGGGGCCGAGCGGGTGCTGCTGCACTCCCCGCAGGCCTTCGACGCGATCAACCTGGAGCTGTGGGTCCCGCTGCTCACCGGCGGCGAGATCGTGCTCGCCCCGCCCGGCAGGCTCGACCCCGGCGAGCTGTCCCGCGTCATCACCACCGCTGGGGTCACCGGGATGTGGCTCACCGCCGGGCTGTTCAACGCGATCGCCACCCAGGATCCGCGCTGCCTCGCCGGGCTGCGCCAGGTGTGGACCGGCGGTGACGTGGTCTCTCCCGCCGCCGTGCGCGCCGTGCAGCAGGCGCTGCCCGGGCTCACCGTCGTCAACGGCTACGGCCCGACCGAGACCACCGTCTTCGCCACCCGCTACCCGTCAGGCCCGGTCACCGGCGTGGTCCCCATCGGCCGGCCCCTCGACGGCGCCCGGGTGCTCCTCCTCGACGAGGCCATGCGCCCCGTACCGCTCGGCACCACCGGCGAGGTTTACCTGGGGGGCGCGGGAGTCGCCCTGGGCTACCTGAACCGGCCGGGTGCCACCGCCGAGCGCTTCCTGCCCGATCCGTCCGGTCCGCCCGGGGCCCGCGTCTACCGCACCGGCGACCTGGCCCGCTGGAACGCCGACGGGCAGCTGGAGTTCGCCGGGCGCGCCGACGGCCAGGTCAAACTGCGCGGCTTCCGGGTCGAGCTGGGCGAGGTGGACGCCGCGCTGCTGGCCCAGCCAGGGGTGCGGCAGGCCGCGACCGTGCTGCGCGAGGGCCGCCTGGTCTCCTACGTCGTCGGCGAGGTCCCGGACGGGCTGCTCGCCCGGCTCGGGGAGCGGCTGCCGCCGTTCCTGGTGCCCTCGGCCGTGGTCGGGCTGGCCTCGCTGCCGTTGACCCGCAACGGGAAGCTCGACCGCGCCGCCCTGCCTGACCCCGCGGCCCCCGCCCCCGAGCCGGTGCGCGCCACCGGCTCGGCCGCCGAGCGGACCCTCGCGAAGCTGTTCGCGCAAGTGCTCGGCCGGGCCGAGGTGCCCGTGGACGGGGACTTCTTCCGGCTCGGCGGCGACAGCATCCGGGCCATTCAGCTCGCCGCCGCCGCACAGCGCGCCGGGCTGGCCGTCAGCACCTCCGACGTCTTCCGCGCCCCGACCGTCACCGCACTGGCCAAGGGCCTCGCGCTGCCCGCCGCGCGCGGTCGCGGCCTGGCACCCAGCGATCCCGACGACCCGGCCGTGCCGCTCACCCCGATCATGCACTGGCTGCGCGGCCGGGGCGCGCCGGACAACGGGTTCGTCCAGTCGATGACCGTGCGCACCCCGGCCGGATGCACGGCCAGGCAGGTGCGCGCCGTGGTCCAGGCGCTGGTCGACCACCACGGCATGCTGCGCCTCGCACTGTCCGAAGTGGCGGGGGTGTGGGCGCTGCGGGTGCTGGAGCACGTCACCGTTGAGCTGGACCGGCCCATCGACCTGGCCCGCGGCCACGTCCTGCACGCCACCTGGCGCGAGAATCGGCTCACGCTGACCGCGCACCACCTGTGCGTGGACGGCGTGTCCTGGCGCATCCTGCTCGACGACCTGCACGCGGCCTGGGCGGCGGTCCGCGACGGCCTCGCCCCGAAGCTGCCCGCCACCGGCACGCCGTTCCCGCAGTGGGCGCGGGCCCTGCTCCAGCACGCCCACCACCCCGGCGTGCTGGCGGACCTGCCCCGCTGGCTCGCCCCGGTCGCGGACCCGCCGGTGGGCGGCCGCGCGCTGGACCCCTCGCTGGACACCGAGGACACCCGGCAGTGGCTCTCGCTCAGCCTGGCCGCGGACTTCCTCTCCCAGGCCGCGGAAGCCTTCGACTGCTCGGTGTATGAGCTGTTGCTGACCGCGTTCGCGCTGGCCACCGGCCCGGTGCGGGTGGAGCTGGAGGGCCACGGGCGCGAGGAGTTCGCCGATGGCCTCGACCTCTCCCGGACGGTCGGCTGGTTCACCACGCTCTATCCCGTCCAGCTCGACGCGGGCTGTCACTGGCCCACCGACCCTGTCGACCTGGACGGCGCGGTCGCCCGGGTGCGCGAGACGCTGAGCGGCCTGGCGCGCACCGGGTTCGGCCACGGCCTGCTGCGCCACCTCAACCCGCAGACCGCACCGCTCCTGGCCGGGGTCGCGGCCCCTCGGTACGCGTTCAACTACCTGGGCCACTTCGACGTCAACGGAGACGGGGACTGGGCGGTGCTGCCCGAGGACACCGTGGTCGGTGCGGCCACCGGCGGACGGCTCGCGCTGGCCCATGCGGTGGAGCTGGACGCGGTGCTCGCCCAACACCCCGACGGTCCCCAGCTGGTGGCGAACTGGTCCTGGCCGGGCCGGCTGCTCCCCCGCGAGAAGATCAGTGCGCTGGCCGAACGCTGGTTCGAGGTGCTGACCGCGCTCGGCACCCGGGCCCGGGCCCGGGCCACCGGCGCGCTGCCGCTGCCGCCGCTGGCTCAGGGGCTGCTGTTCCACTCCCTCTATGACCACGACGGCGCCGACCCGTACCTCGTGCAGTTCGTCTTCGAGCTGGAAGGCGCGCTGGACGGGGCCGGGCTGCGCACCGCCCTGCACCGGCTGCTGTTGCGGCACCCGCAGCTGTCCGCCGGGGTGCGGCAGAGCCCGGCGGGCAGGCCGGTGCAGGTGATTGACCCGGAGTTCACCGTGCCCTGGCATGACCTGCCCGCGCATGAGGACCTGGAGGCCTTCCTGACGCAGGACCGGCAGCGGCGCTTCGATCTGGCCCGCCCGCCGCTGTTCCGCGCCGCCCTGCAACGGCGTGCCGCCGACCGGCACGTGTTCGTGCTGACCACCCACCACATCCTGCTGGACGGCTGGTCCATGCCCATCGTGGTGAAGGAGCTGTTCGGCCTGTACGCCGGGAAGCCGCTGCCCCCGGCCCCCGCCTACCGCGACTTTCTGGACTGGCTCGCTACCCGCGACCCGCACGCCGCCGAGGCGGCCTGGCGCGGCATCCTGTCCACCGTGGACGGACCGACGCTCGTCGGCGGGCCGGGCAGGAGGGGCTCGGCCTCGGCCCGGCTGCGGTGCGAGGCGGCGCTGCCCGCTGGGCTCGCCGAGGTCGCCCATCGGCATGGGGTCACCCCGAACGTCGTGATGCAGCTGGCCTGGGCCGTGCTGGTGGGCACGCTGACCGGCAGACAGGATGTCGTCTTCGGCGCGACGGTGTCCGGCAGGCCGCCGGAGCTGCCCGGCGCGGAGGGCATCGTCGGCCTGCTGATCAACACCATCCCGGTCCGGGTTGGACTGGCCCCGGACCGCACGGTCGCGGACGCCCTGGCCGCACTGCGCGAGCAGCAGCTGGCCGTGCTGGACCACCAGCATGTGGACCTGACGCGACTGCAGGCACTGGCCGGGCAGGGGGAGCTGTTCGACACGGTGGTGGTGTTCGAGAACTACCCCCTGGAAGAGGAGGCGCTGCCCGGGCTGGTGCTGCGCAACGCGCGGGGCCTGGACGGCACGCACTACCCGCTGACCCTCGTGGTGATGCCCGGGGAGCACGGGCGGCTGCGGCTGGACCACAGCGCCGACGTCCTCGACGCCGAGGGCGCGCGCCGGCTGCTCGCCCGGCTCGCGTCGATCCTCGCGCAGTTCGCCAGCCGGCCGGGCGCCACCCTGGGGGCGCTCGACCTGCTGCTGCCCGGCGAGCACGAGCCGGCCCCCGCCCCGGAGACCGCGCGGCGGTGCACCCTGCCCGAGCTGTTCGAGGCCCAGGTGCGGGCACGCCCGGACGCCGTGGCCGTCACCTACGAGGGCGAGCACCTGACGTACCGCGAGCTCAACGCCCGCGCCAACCGCCTGGCCCACCACCTCGTGGCACGGGGGGCGGGCCCGGAGCGCCTGGTGGCCCTGGTGCTGCCGCGCTCGCTGGATCTGGTGGTCGCGGTGCTGGCGGTACTCAAGTCCGGCGCGGGGTACGTGCCCATGGACCCCGACCAGCCCGAGGAACGCCTGCGGCAGGTGCTCGCCGCGGTGAACCCGGTGCTGGTGCTCGACCAGGTCAACCCGTTGGAGGAACACCCCGAGCACGACCTCGGGCCGCGCGCGGATCCGGACGGCGTCGCCTACGTCATCCACACCTCCGGCTCGACCGGTGTGCCCAAGGGCGTGGTGGTGTCGCACCAGAACGTCGTGCGGCTGCTGGACACCACCGACCCCTGGTTTGGGTTCGGCCCCGGCGACGTGCACACGCTGTTCCACTCCTACGCCTTCGACGTGTCGGTGTTCGAGCTGTGGAGCATGCTGGCCAAGGGCGGGCGGCTCGTGGTGGTGCCCAAGCACGTCACCCGGTCACCGCAGGAGTTCCTCGCCCTGCTGGCGCGCGAGCGCGTGACCGTGCTGAGCCAGACCCCGTCGGCCTTCTACCAGCTGCCCCCGGCCGACCTGGCGCTGCGCGTGGTGGTCTTCGCCGGGGAGGCGCTGGAGCTGAGCCGCATCCGCGCCTGGCGGCGGCCCGGCGGGCCGAAGCTGGTCAACATGTACGGCATCACCGAGACCACCGTGCACTCCAGCTACATCGAGCTGGATGACCTGGACGAGACCGCCAGCGTGATCGGCGTCGCGCTGCCGGACCTGCGGCTGCGCCTGCTCGACCACGCCCTGCGGCCGGTGCCGCCCGGCTGTCCCGGCGAAATCTACGTGGCCGGGCCCGGCGTGACGCGCGGCTACCTGAACCGGCCCGAGCTCACCGCGCTCCGGTTCGTCCCCGATCCGTTCGGGGCCCCCGGCGGCCGCATGTACCGCTCCGGGGACCTCGCCCGGCGGCGCCCGGACGGCGGCCTGGAGTACCGGGGCCGTGCCGACCAGCAGGTCAAGATCCGGGGCTACCGCATCGAGCCCGGCGAGGTCGAACGCGTCCTGGAACGGCATCCCTCGGTGGTCCAGGCCGTGGTGCTGCCCGATGCGGACCGGCTGGTCTGCTACGCCGTGCTGACCGGCGGCCTGGACGCGGCCGGGCTGCGCGCGCACGCGCGGACCGTGCTGCCCGAGCACATGGTGCCCGCGTTCGTGGTGCCGGTGCCGGAGATCCCCTTGACCGTCAATGGCAAGCTCGATCGCAGGGCCCTGCCCAGGCCGCAGTCTACGTTGCCGGTGAGCAGGCCGCCCCGCACGCCGATGGAGAAGCTGCTGTGCGAGCTGTACGCCGAAGTGCTCGGCGTGCCCGAGGTGGGCGCGGAGGACAGCTTCTTCGACCTGGGCGGGCACTCGCTGCTGGCCACCCGGCTGATCAACCGGGTGCGCGCGCAAACCGGGGTGGTGCTGAGCATCCGTACCCTCTTCGACGCCCCCGTGGTGGCCGATCTGGCCCGCTGCCTGCCGGAGGGACCCACCGCGCCGGACACCGCGTTCACCCCGGTGGCCCGGCCCGCGCACATCCCGCTGTCCGCGGCCCAGCGCAGACTGTGGTTCTTCAGCCAGTTCGCCGGGCCCAACTCCGTGTACAACATGGCCTTCGCCACCCGGCTGCGCGGTGACCTGCGCGAGGACTCCCTGCGGGCGGCACTGCACGACGTGCTTCAGCGGCACGAGAGCCTGCGCACCAAGGTGACCGAGGGCGGTGGCGAACCCAGCCAGCGGATCTGCTCGGCCGATGAGCTGCCCGTGCACTCGCTCGAGGTGCCCGAGTCAGCGCTGGCCGACCGGCTCGCCGAGGCCGCCGGGCACGTCTTCGATCTCACCGCCGAGCTGCCCGTGCGCGCGCTGCTCTGCCGCACCGGGCCGCGGGAACACGTGCTGCTGCTCGTCCTGCACCACATCGCCGCCGACGGCTGGTCCCTGTCCCCGCTGGCCCGCGACCTGTCCACCGCCTACCGCGCCCGGCTCGCCGGGAAGGCTCCCCAGTGGACGAGCGTGCCGGTGCAGTACGCCGACTACGCGCTCCAGCACCGGAAGACAAACCCGGCCCACTGGGTCGAGGTGCTGCGGGGCATCCCGGACGTGCTGCCGCTGCCCACCGACCACCCCCGGCCGCCGGTGTCCGCGCACCGCGGTGAGACCGTTGGCTTCCGGTGGGACGCTGCCCTGCACGGCCGCATTGCCGAGCTGGCCCGCGCGCACCGGGCGAGCGTGTTCATGGTGCTGCACGCCGCGGTCGCCTGCCTGCTGCACCGGCTCGGCGCGGGCGCGGACATCCCCATCGGCACCCCGGTCGCTGGTCGGCACGACGCCGCGCTGCACGACACCGTCGGCTGCTTCATCAACACCGTGGTGCTGCGCACCAATCTGTCCGGCGCGCCCACCTTCGCCGAGCTGCTGGCGCGGGTGCGCGCGGTGGACCTGGACGCGTTCGCCCACCAGGACGTGCCGTTCGAGCAGGTGGTGGAGGCGCTCAACCCTCCGCGCTCGCTGTCCCGGCACCCGCTGTTCCAGGTGATGCTGGCCATCCAGGACACCCCGGCCGTCGATTTCTCCCTGCCCGGGGTCCGCGCCGAACCCGTGGCCGTGCACGGCGGGGCCTCGCGGCTGGACCTGCTGTGGAGCCTGCGCCAGGAGTCCGACGGGATCGACGGGCTGTTGGAGTACAACACCGAGCTGTTCACCCCCGCCACGGCGCGGCTGCTGCTGGCCCGGCTCGACCTGCTGCTGCGCGCCGCCGTCGCCGATCCGGACCGCTCGGTCCTCGACCTGCCGGTGCTCGTGCCCGGTGAGCGGGAACGGCTGCTCACCCGGTGGAACGACACCGCGCGGAGCGTGCCGGACACCTCGGTGCACGCCCTGTTCGCCGAACGGGCGCGCGCCCATCCCCATGCGCTGGCGGTGGACGGGCTCACCTACGGGCAACTGGCGGAGCGGGTCGAGCAGCTCGCCGGGCAGTTCCGCGCGCTCGGCGCCGGTCCGGGCAGCCTGATCGCCCTGGTGCTGCACCGCACCGCCGACCTGCCCGCCGCGATGCTGGCCGCCGACCTCGCCGGCGCGGCCCACCTGCCCCTGGAACCCGGGCTGCCACCGGAACGCCTCACCGCGCTGCTCGCCGATGCGCGGCCGGCGCTGGTGGTGGACAACGAGAACGGACTGCGCGTCACGGCCCGCCCGGGGACTCCGGTGCCCGAGGACACCGCCTACGTCCGGTACACCTCTGGGTCCACCGGGCGGCCCAAGGGCGTGGTGGTGCCCAGGTCCGCACGGCTCAACCTGCTGCACGCCATGCACGAGCGGCTGGGCCTCACCCCGGAGGACCGGGTGCTGGCCTCCGCACCGGTCGGGTTCGACATCTCCGAGCTGGAGCTGCTGCTGCCCCTGGTGACCGGGGCCTCGCAGGTGCTCGCGGACCGCGACACCGTGCGCGAGCCGGACGAGCTGCTGGCCCTGCTGGAGCGCCGCCAGGTCACCGTGGTGCAGGCAACGCCCTCGCTGTGGCACGCACTGGCCGCGCGCCGCCCGGAGTGCCTGCGCCGGGTGCGCGCGTTGGTCGGCGGTGAGGCCGTGCCCGGTGGGCTGGCCGAGGAGCTGCGCGGCCTGGTGTCCTCGCTGCTGGCCTGCTACGGGCCGACCGAGACCACCGTGTGGTCCACCACGCTCCCGGTCACCGGAGCCACCGGCGCGACCGTCCCCATTGGACGTCCCCTGTGGAACACCCGCTGCCACGTGCTGGACGGGCGGTTGAACCTGGTGCCCCCCGGGGTGATTGGCGAGCTCTACCTGGCCGGGGACGGGGTGGCCACCGGCTACCTGCGCCAGCCAGACCTCACCGCCTCGCGCTTCCTGCCCGACCCGTACGGGCCGCCTGGGACTCGCATGTACCGCACCGGGGACCTCGCCTCCCGTGGCGCGGACGGGGGGCTGCGCTTCCACGGGCGCACCGACGGCCAGGTCAAGGTGCGCGGCCACCGCGTGGAGCTGGGCGAGGTGGAGGCGGTGCTCGCCCAGCACGCCGACGTGCACGCGGCCGCGGTGACCGTGCACCGCAAGGGCGTGCTGGTGGGCTACCTGGTGCCCGCCGTCGCCGAACCGGACCTGTCCGCGATCAGCGCGCACCTGGCGCGGCACCTGCCAGACCACATGGTGCCCGCCCGTCTGGTCGCGGTGCCAGAGTTCCCGTTGAGCGCCAACGGGAAGGTGCGGCGCGACCAGCTGCCCGAACCGGACTGGTCCGTGGCCGCCGAAGTGACGGCCACCCCGGGGGAGCAGCTGCTGTGCGGGCTGTTCGCCGACGTGCTCGACCTGCCCACGGTCCGCCCCGGCGAGAACTTCTTCGAGCTGGGCGGGCATTCGCTGGTGGCGGCCAGGCTGATCGCGCGGGTGCGCGCGGTGCTCGGTGTGACCCTGGGCGTGCGGGACGTGTTCACCGCACCCACCCCGGCGGCGCTCGCCGCGCGCCTTGCCGGAGCGGCCGAGACCGGTCCGCTGGTGCCCCTGCGCACCGGGGGGGCCGCCGCGCCGCTGTGCTGCGTTCCGGCGTTGAGCGGCCTCAGCGGCGTGTACGCGGGCCTGCTGCCCCACCTCGACGGCGAGCACCCGGTGTACGGCCTGCACACCGACGAGCTGCCGGACTCGGTGGAGGCGCTGGCCGAGCGCCACGTCACGGCACTGCGCGCCGCCCACCCCGAGGGGCCCTATCACCTGCTCGGCTGGTCCTTCGGAGGTCTGGTGGCACATGCGATGGCCGTGCGACTGCGGGAGCTGGGCGCCCCCGTCGGCCTGCTGGCCGTGGTGGACTCGGTCGCGGGGGCGGTGGCCGAGGTGGGGCCGGTCGAGGAGCGGATCTCCCGGCTGCTGGGCCGGGACAGCGTGTCGCTGGCCGCGGTGGCGCGCAACAACGAACGGCTGCTGCGGGCCTACCGGCCGCCGGTCTACCCGGGGGACGTCGTGTACTTCAACGCGGCGGGCGGCTCGAACCACGAGCGGTGGCGGCCGCACGTCGGCGGACGGCTCACCGTGCACCAGCTGGCCGCGGCGCACCACGAAGTGTTCCAGCCCGAGCACGTGGCCGAGGCCGGCGCGCTGCTCCGGGACGAACTGATGAGGACCCGATGATTGACCTCCTGCCTGCCGGTGCCCGAGTGGTGGTGCGGCTGCCCAACGGACCCGGCCTGGCCAAGGCCCTGCTCGACTGCTTCGACCGCGAGCTCGTCGCGGTGCCCCTGCACCCGCGCAGCACGGACAGCGCGGTGCGCGGCATCGTCGACCGGGTCACCGCCTGCGCCGTGCTGGACGAGCACGGGCTGCAGGACACCGGCCACCCCGCCGCGCACCCGGAGGCCGAGGGCCTGGCGTTCCTGATGTTCACCTCGGGCTCCACCGGCCCGCAGAAGGGCGTCATGCTCGGCCGGAAGGCGGTGCTGGGCAACGCGGCCAAGACCGCCAAGCTCCACGGGCTCACCCCCGGCCGGCCGCACGGCACCTGCCTGCCGCTGTACCACTGCAACGCGCTGGTCATGTCGTTGCTGGGCACGCACCTGACCGGCACCCCCCTGGTGCTGCACAACGGCGCGGACCCGGCCGGGTACTTCGCCGCGCTGCGTGCCGCCGGGGCCCGGACCGCCTCCATCGTGCCCGCGCTGCTGGCCGACCTGCTGGATGTCGCACCGGAGTGGCCGGAGAGCCTGGAGTACCTCATTACCGCGGCCGCGCCGCTGACCCCGGAGCTGGCCCGCCGCTTCCACGACCGCTACGGCCCGAGGCTGCGCCAGGGCTACGGCCTGACCGAGGCGGTGAACTTCAGCTTCACCACGCCCTTGCTCGACGAGCCCGCGTTCACCCGCCAGTACCTGGAGCAGCACCCGCCGGTCGGCGTGGCGCTGCCGGAGACCGAGCTGCGGCTGGTCGACGGCGAGGTGTGGGTGCGGACCCCGGACATGATGCGCGGCTACTGGCAGGACCCGGCGGCCACGGCGGCGGCGCTGACCGAGGACGGCTGGCTGCGCACCGGGGACCTCGGTGAGCTGCGCGAGGGCCTGCTGGTGCTGCGGGGCCGGGCCGGGGAGCGCATCAACCGGGGAGGGGAGAAGCACCACCCACTGGACGTCGAGCGGACCTGGCGCGAGGCCGGGCTGGGCGGGCGGTTCGCGGCGGTGGCCGTCGCCGAACCCACGCTCGGCCACGAGTTCGGGCTCGTCGCCACGGACCAGCCGGTGGAGGCCGTGCGCGCGGTGTGCGAGAACAGCCTGCTGCGGCCCGCCTCGGTGCAGTTCGGCGGATTCCAGGCCACCTCGACCGGCAAACCCCAGCGCAAGGCCATGGGCCGCTCGCTGGCCGCGCTGCGCTACGCGCCCGCCCGGTACGAGCGGCTGCTGCGCTACGCCTCGGCCACCGCGCACGATCTGCTCCGCTCCGGTGTGGACGATGCCGGGCTGCGTGCCCTGGCCGGGGCCGTGGATGCGCCCGCGCGGGAGGGCGAGGAGGTGGTGTTCGAGGCGCTGGAGTTCATGCGCGCCCACTGGCACCGGCGCGCCGACCCCGGGCTGGCGGAGGCGAAAGCCCGCTGGCGCGAGCGGTTGAGCACCGAATGGCCACTGGCCGGGTATGCCGAGCTCGCCGAGCGCCTGCGCGAAGCCCACCCGGGCGCGGTGGTGACCCGCCACCTGCCCACGCGCACCACCCCCGACGGATGCCCGTGGGCACTCGGCCCACTGCTGTCCTTTTTGGATTCCCCCCCCCAGGAGCCGGGCGACCGGTGGCATGGGCTCGCCGGACTGCGCGAGGCGGGCTTCGCCGTCGTCGGCTGCGCATTGCTGCGCGCGGGCCGTCACGATCTCGGCGGCGTGCTGTGGGCCCATACCCCGACGAGCGAAGACAGAGGCAACACATGACCCGGATGAAGCAGGTCCCCGACCACGAGGACGAGGTATTGGACCTGGAACGCCACCAGGACCCCGGCCGCAACCACATCACCCCGGTGGTGCAGCTGCCCCCGGAAGCCGCCCTGACCGTCGTGAACGCACTCGCCGGGCTGGTCCGCAGCGCCCACCAGCGGGAACAGCAGTCCCCCACGCCCCCCCGCGCGCTGAAGGAGGCGCAGGCGTTCGAGGAGGGCGACGTGTTCATGCTGGCCCCCCCCTTCGAGGGCTACTTCGCCGACCGCTACCTGATGGACTTCTACGACACCCGGGAGCGCGGCATCTGCTCCCGCATGCACCTGCACACCGGCCTGCGCTTCGTGCGCATGATGACCGGCCCGGACACCCTCATCCGCGTCTCCAGCCTGTCCCCCCTGACCGTCCGCTCCCGCCCGGACTGGATGGCCCCGCTGCGCGCCTTCGTCGACGCCCTGCCGGACACCCCGGCCGGCGTGCACCGGGACCGGTACAACGTCGTCGTGCCACCGAACTCCTGGGTGGACATGCAGATCCCCCGGGGCGTCTCGCACCAGTTCAACGCGGTCGGGCCCCATGCGGTGATCGACTCGGTCCACCCGGAGGAGTCCATCGAAACCCTTCGCGAGGGCATGTCCGGGTACCGCATGATGGCGCAGACCATCTTCCTGGCGGAGCACCGCAGCTCAGATGCCACCTGTGCCGACCCCACCGAAGGGGGCTGAGAGGGGAGCAAAGAGCCCCCCCACGCCTAGTCCTTCGTGCAGACCACGTCGTCCACCTGGAGGTGGTCGCGGTCCGCCACGCTGCGGCTGGGATAGAGGAGCAGGCGCCAGTCACGCACGTTGCCGGTGAAGCGGAAGAACACCGGCTCCCAGGCATTGCTGTCCACCGTGATGAAGTCCGTCTGGGGGCTCCAGCCGACGCTCGAGTAGATGCGGTGGCGGATGGTGCCGTGGCCCCTCACCCGGTACGAGCAGGAGTAGTTGCCGGCCGGCACGTTGAACTTCTGGAGCGTGAAGCGCTCGGCGGTCTGGATGGGGACGACGAACTGGAGTGCACGCGAGCCCCCGTGCACCACCTGCGTGTAGGGCACCAGGCGCGAGGGCTTGATCTCCGAGCCCGGATCCGCGACGCCGTTATCCAGCCCGTACCAGAAGTCGGGAATGTACGGGGTGCCGTAGTACGGAATGGATGTGTTGCTCCAGTTCTCGAAGCCGCCGTTGCGGAGGATGTTCGCGGGGTGCTCGGCGGAGACACAGCGACGGGTCGCCGGGTCGCAGGCGGGCAGGGCGCCGCGGCAGTCATAGGTGGTGAAGCAGGCCCCCGGGGACAGCTCGCACACGCCCGTCGTGGGGTTGCAGCTCGTCGCCGGGTTGTTGCAGACGACGCCCGCGCACGGATTGCCTTCCACGCAGAGGTGCGAGGCGGTGTCACAGACGGGCGTCTGCGGAGTGCTGGCGCAATCCGCGTGGCGGACGCAGCGGTTCGCCGCGGTCACGCACGTATGGGCCGCATCGCAGGTCTGCCACGTGCTGCACTGGGTGGCGTCGTTGCAGCGGCCGGAGAGCGGCTCACAGGCAGCGGTGGCGTTCACGCAGCGCTCCCAGGACTGGCAGCTGACCCCGTCACACGGCTCCGGGGCGCGAGTGCAGCGCACGTCGTCGAGGCTCAGGTGGTCGCCCTGGGTGTTGCGGAGGCTGAAGATGAGCTCGAAGGTGTCGTAGACGGGGTTGGCGAGGTTGAAGGCGTACGACACCCGGGTCCAGTCCTGTGTCTCGACCATGGTGTAGCTCGAGTACGAGGAGTAGTCAGTGTCGAAGAAGGCGTTGCGGACCTCACCGGAGCCCCGCACCTGGTAGGTGCAGGAGTAGCGGCCTGCGGGCATGGACTTCGCGACGGTGGTGAAGCGCTTGTGCGTCCCCGAGGCATTGCTCAGCCGGACCGCGTTGAGGCCGTGGTAGGGACTCGTCGTCACCTTCTGCACCGCGTCGCTGGTGAGGTTCGACGTGCTGCCCAGCCATTGGGAGGGATGCGCGCCGGGCCATTCCTCGAAGCTCCAGTTGTCGAGGACGCTCGGCCCGGCGTCAGGCGTCCCGGTGCCCGCGTCCGGAACCTCCGTGCCCGCGTCAGGCGTCCCGGTACCTGCGTCTGGAACCTCCGTGCCCGAGTCAGGCGTCTCACCCGTGCCTGAATCTGGCGTCTCGGTGCCAGCATCCGGCTGCGGCGAGCCCGCGTCCGGTTGTGACGGACCGGGCTCAGAGGGCCCTTCTGGATCCGTCGAATCACCGCAGGCGGCCAGCAGGACCATCAGCGACGTCAGGCACACTCGGAACAACTTCACAGCAAGCCTCCAGCTTCCAGGGAACGAGTCCCCCAGCATCTCCGATATGCCTGAACGGGTCCAACGCCGGTGGAATGCAAAGACTCAGTGTCAAAAGCAGGCTCACTCAGTGGGCGGTGGGCCGCGGCTCTCCGTGCGACAACGCCGAAGTCCATCGCATGATCGTGATGGGAATGAGCCACGAACGGGGCATCGACCTTTTTTGGCCAGTGGCTCAACCAACATCCAGCACACGGATCCGGGACTCGTCGAAGGTGCGGAGGCTCGGCTCGTGCTGCGGTTCCCCAAAGAAGCGCGAGCGCCAGGGCCAAGCTCAACGGATGGAGCAAAGGTACGTGACCTCCTGGATGGTCACGCTACCCTCGCGGGCACTCACGCAGTGGGTCCAAATCCCACAGTCCGGGAGCCGCGGCGGTACACCTTGCCCCCCACAGTTGCTGCCAACTGGTTGGTACCGTGAAGCGGCCGCTGCCAACTGGTTGGTACCGCGCAACGGCTGGTACCGACTGGTTGGTACCGCGCAACGGGCACAGTCCGACGGTCCCTGTCGCGTTCGGCAAAACCTACCCAGTGAATTCAACGGGTTAGAAAGGCGTACCAAGACGCCCTGTTCCGCCACCCTCGTGGCTACGTAGACCTATTCCAGTCGTCGCTGACGATGTACGGGGCGGTGGCCGCAGCGTTCAGCGAGCCGGTGGCCCGCCGCTTCGGCTGAACCTGCTGCTGGGCTACAAGAAGGCGCTGGACGTGGAGGTGGACCGCGACGAGCCAGGCCCCACGGGGATTGAGGTACCGGACCTGAGGTATTCCCTCATTAGACACGAAGAAGGCCAGTCGTGCTGCTCACTGGCAGAGCCGTCGCAGCCAACGGTGCATGTTCTCCTTGTTCAACGAGAACCAGCCGGTGCTCTCCTCATAAAGGAAAGGCTCCAGCAGATGCGCTAGCGCACGGTATTGGAGGGGGATTGGAGCTTTCTCGATATCGATGGCATCGGGCCACTCGCCCAAGCTGATCAGCAGTCGCTCGCCCGCCAACGGTTGGAGCGACACCTCCGGAAAGCGGAGCTTGTCGCCAAGGCCCTCGACACCGCCCAACTGGCCCAGCAGCGGCTGGCCCAGAAACGTGAGCCAGTAAGCACCTCGCGCGCGGGTGCCAATGATCCGGCTCGTGTCCTCAATGCGATAGAGATCCATGCCCAGGTAGCGGCACAGTGGAGCGAAGAGTTGCTGACGAACTCCATACCAAGACCCACGCGGGCACACGAAGGCGAGGCTGGCGTAGCCGAAGCTGAGGGGCAACTCGCGAGCGATCTCAAGAGCCAGCGCACGCAGCCGGGCAGGGCCATGCTCCAGGAGATACTCAGTGGGAAAGGAGAAGGTCACCCCACACGTGGAGTCCTCGTCGTGAGAGAAGATCGGGGCATTGAGCCGTCGGCCTCGGTACTCGAAGTTGTAGCCGCTCACTTCGCTTGCGTCCTCCTCCAAGTCGACAGTGCAGGCATCAACCGAGGGTCGCTCCAGAATTTGCCTGCGGATGTACGCCCAGCCCTTATCGTCGAGCGGCAGGGTGTCCCCATCGTCCGCGCCATACCAGCCCAGCGAGTTTGGAGGAATGGCACTGCGGTAGAGCTGTAAGGCCCGCCAAACGGCAGGGGCCACCTCTGCATGAGAGCGGCGCATGAAAAAGCAGATCACGACGCCGTCGCGAGTCATCGAAATGCCGGTGTCGGTCCGCAGTCGGATGACAGGAATGTTCTCCCTCATGGGGTCATCCCCACTTGTGGCGAGATGATCACAGCCTCGCCTCCCAGCGCTGCCTTGTAGATCTGGCCCTGGGTGAAGTCGGCATAAGCGCTGGTCTCTCCGTATTTCGTCCACCGTGGTTTATTGGTGCTGGGGCAGGGAAATTTGTAGTCCAGGATGAGCACGGCTCGCAGCAGGTGGCCATCCGCGTGCAGCACGATGTCCGGCTTGATCGTGCGCCAGAGTTCCCGAGTACAGCCCTGAGCGAGGAGACGCGCCTCCTCCTCTCGGCTGACCGCCTCGACGAACCGGGCGTTGGGATAGTAGCGGTAGCGCTGCTCAATGCTGAAGGGAGCAGGCCAGAGCTGCTCCAGCACCTCACGCGCGCATTGCAGGGCCAGAGCATGTTTCTGCTGCCCCAACAGCATCGCCCGGGTAATGGGCTCCGCGCAGCCGTCCACCTCTACTTCCTCGCCGCACTCTTCACGCGTAGGCGAGCGGTTGCCGAAGTGCGCGGAGTTCACCTGCCGCTCCGCCAACCGGGCGCACTCCACCAAGCGCTTCTCAAGTTCCCCCACTGCGTTATCACTTTGGAGCAACGCCAGTAGGAGCGGCACGGACTGGCCCAGGGTGGAAGCCACCACCGCGCTTGTCGTCGGCGCCACGGTGCTTGCACCCTGGCCCAAGGCAGCGGAGTGGAGGATCCGGCTGACGGTCTCCGTGTCGAGGCGTAAGTCCCCGCGCTCAGCAGCGCCAAGCATGTGGATTTCCAAAGTATGCTTCGACGAGCGGACATCTCTTTTCCTGGGAACAGGGCCTCCAAGCCTAGAACGAGAGCGGATGAGGCCCAGCATGAAATCAGGGCCTGAACAACTGAGGCATCCCCTCATAAAAGTCCGAAGCACTCGCGGAAGACGGGGTGCTCGCAGACGAGCTGAGCGAAACGCTCCACCAGAGGGCGCAGGCGGTGCTCCGGCATGTTGGGGATGGCCTGGTAATACATGCAGCCCTGGCGGAAGAGCGAGTAGGTGCGACGCTTGACGGTGTTGGCCTTGAGGTACCGCTCCATGCCCAGGCTTTCGCCTGCGGCGCCCAGCAACGTCAGCAGTGCACAGGCCAAGGCACTGAGCAGCAGCAGTCTGTCTCGGCGCTCCGGCTCGGCAATACGGACCCAGGACAAGCCCATGCCGAACCTCAAGTCCTTGAGGTCTCGGAACCCCTCTTCGATAGAGAAGCGACGGCTGTAGAGTGTCACCACTTCGGCGCTGGTGGCCAGACACCACGGCTCCTTCATGCCCTTTTTCTTCACGCACACCACGGCGCCTACCTGCGCTCTGTCTGCGGTGACTCGCGCTTGGGACAAGTTTGCGCAGGCGGCCTGCCTTGGGCACCCAGTCTGCCGCCGTGCGGCGCTCCCCCTGCGCATCTGAGGCATCCCCTCATATGCTACCTGCTGTGTGGCCCATCAAGGAATTGCAGGGCTGTTGAGGTGAATGGAACCTTGGGATCATAGATAGGAACGTGGTCTCCGCCAGGAATAATCCATAACGCCGCATCCGGTATGGAACGGTAGATGCTTACAAGAATTTCAACGGGGAAAAAGCGGTCGCGATCACCGTGCACAACGAGCGTACGAGCTGCAATGGTTGATAAAGTTTGTGCAGTGAAATTCATATCGTCGTAGTCTTCGCTTAACGCATTGAACTGCGCAATGAGTTGACGAATTTGTTCATCGCCGCGGTGTGCGCACTCCCGATACATCGCTTGCACTTGTTGGGGCATGGTGCCAAACGAAGCTCTACGCATGATGGTCCTTGCCTGATCGGGAAAATGGGATGTTGCACTAATCAACACCATTGAGTCGATGCGCTTGGGTTGGCTCGTCGCCATATGAAGGAGCACCATGCCGCCAGAACTCATACCCATAGCCGAGAAGTGATCGACCCCTAACTTTTTAAGCAAGAGGAACACGTCACCGGCCGCTTCCCGATGCGTGAACTTGTTCTCGGGATTGGTGGATCGACCATGGCCACGCAGATCTACGATGATCAGTCGATGGCGCTCTGAGAGCTTGGCGGTAAAGGGATGCCAGTTTCGTGCACAACCGCCAAATCCATGCAAGAGCACCAGGGGCTTTCCAGCTCCGTACTCCTCATAATACATCTCAATGCCGTCGATTTGAACGGTGTGCCCCCGCGTGGATATCTGTTTCGAGGGGGGCTTGCGTGCTTTGGGTCTCATGGGTATCGGGCCGCTCTGTTGCACAAGACTCCGGTGGGGGCAACCACCTTGTGCAGCAGCAGCCCGTCCTTAGCCCATCAGAGCGAGTCCTTGAAGTGCGACAGGCTGGGGTTGGTGCCGCGGTGGTCAGCCCTGTCACCACGGCGCTGGATACGAGCAGCGTGTGCCCCAGCTTGTAGCGGTTGAAGAGGGCATCCAGTACGGCGAGCAGTTGGAAGCGCGGCTCCGGCCAGTGAAGGCCCTCCATCTCCACGTAGAAGATGGGCCCCAGGCTGGCGAGGGCCAGCAGCAGCAGCACGAGGCCCCGCAGTGCGGATCGCTGGGAAGCGGTGGGCGAGGCCGCTACCTCCGACAGCTCCCTGCCTCCGGCAACTCCCCGCTGGGCCCTGGGCCGCTCCCCGCCATAGAGCCTCCATGTCTCCTATCGTTCATGGATTCAACGCTCGGCCGGACAGGGACGGTGGGATGAGGCACGATAGGCGGCTGGCAGGGGAGGTCGAGCCCGCGCTGGCAGAGGTTCGACGCGGTGGAGTTCAGGGCGTTCGGCCCAATTTCGCCGAAGAGGACGGCACCGTGAGGCCTTGAATCATGGCTGCCTGTGAGAGAAGGACCACCATGAATCGGTCAAGAATGCTGCTCGTGAGCTTGGCGGTGGTTCTTTCTGGCTGCGCAGCAACCGGATGGGATGCTCAGGGCGGAAGCGGCCCTTCTGGGGAAGTCGTTCCCTCGTTCTCGCCTGGGGCGATCGTTTTCGTTGAAGGCCCGGATGAAAAGCACGGCGAACGGCTCTTGGGAGCGTTCCTGCCAGCCGAGTGCCTGGAGATGTGGCCGCGGGAAGAGGCGATTGCTGCCCGGGAGATTGTGCTTGTTGGCCGTTCTTCCCGCAGAGGGCCAAGAGGAGGCGTACGGCAACCGCCACTCCTCAATCCGAGACCGCCCCATGACCCACTCCATGATTGGAGGCAGAGGCCACCGGACCCACGGGTTGTGGAGCAGGCGCGTCAACTCTACCGTCAGAGGCTGGCCGAAGCGCAGGAGAGATACCTCAATAGTAAGGGGTACCAGGACCACCACGCCGTTCCGATCTACTTGGGCGGAACCAGAAAGGGGCAGACCTTTCGGCTGCACACGGCTTACCATCAGGCCATCACGCAGGAATTCCGACGGGAGTGGCCCTATGGCCAAGATCCGCCGAGGCCTCAGCAACTCGCGGAGGTCATGATACGCGTCTACTCGAAGTACCCAATCCCTCAGCTCATAGGCGTCGAGCCATAGCTATGCGCGAAATCGTCGAGTTCCGCATCGCCGAGGAGCGTGCGCAGAAGTTCTTGGAAGCCGATCTAGGGGTGCGGCTTGGGGATTCTATTCGGAAAGTGGTACTGCCCCTGAATGACGAGCGCGTTCAGCGGATCGGAAAGCTTGAGCAAGAGCACCAACGAAAAGGCCGAGCCTTCTTCACCTACTGGCAGATTCACCGGCGTTACTCGAAAGGCGAACTTCAGTCGGCGGAACTGCTGAGGCTGGTGCTCCGCGCGCACTTCGAGCCTACAGGCGCCATGTGCGGTACGGTGTACGATGAATCGCGCGAGTGCAGACACTGCGGGGCGGGGACTCGGCAGCTGTCGGACCTCATCCTTGATACCCGCAGCATCCCCAAGGGCAAGGACATTGCTCGCTCCATTGCTGGGGAGATTGTTGTCTCCTCTAGGCTGGTGGAGGCCTGCCGAGAGCATGGGATCAGAGGAGCAGAGTTTCGGCCTGTGATGCACCGAGGACGCAAGGGACTCGAGCCCTCTAGTTGGAGTCAGCTCGTCATGATGTCCAAGCCTCTGCGACTCACTGGTACGACTGTGACGGGCAATGACCTCTTCGATCTAGACGAGAAGAACGAGTATCGGTGTCCCCAAGGGCATACAGTGGGGCTCCGCCAGATTTCCGAGCTGTATGTGCAGCGGAGAAGCTGGGACGGGAGCGACTGGTGCCGTACGGACAAGCTATTTGGTCTTCGCCGCGGAGAGCTGCGCCCGGAGTCTAAGGTTTTGATCTCCCAGAAGTTGTGCCAATTACTTGTGGGCATGAAGGCCAAGGGCTTCGAGATTGAGATGGCTCATGTCGAAGGACCGCGACTGAGCGTCCTGTCACCTTGAAATGGGAGGCAGCGGGAATCGAACTCACAAACAAGGCGATGGAAAACCTCAAGCAGGACGCGCTGTTACCCGCTATCGCCTTGATTCTCCTCGGGTTCGTCATCCCGTCCCGTCCCACCCCATGCCCTCGTGTTCCATCCCTTTCCCCGCTGGAGGGGGTAGAGTCGACGGGAGGCGCGGTGCCGTTCGGGTTCGTCGGCGCCTACTGCGAAGGTCCGCTCTCGCTCGCCCT
>NZ_JAHXBH010000046.1:0-41481 GCF_020103775.1 Allostigmatella hybrida | reverse complement strand
GTAGGTCGCTGCCGGATTCTTTTTTGTACACTGCGCCCCTGGCGCCCTTCACTGGGCCCCAGGGGCGTTTTGTTTTTCGGGCTTGCTTTCTCGCCAGCGGGATGTTCTCGCTTCCGCGAGCACCAGAGCGCCGCCCGGTTGCGCGAAGAGGGCGGGTAAGCGCCTTAAGTTGGCGGATTTTCTAGGCATTTTGGGACGTTGCGTCGTTTGACTCCCCATCTCCGCTCCGACTAGAGTCCGGGGGCTCCGGTCGGCATCCCGCCGCTTCCAGCTGCATCGTCCCTGCCCGGTGCCGGGCGATTCCACGAGATGAAGCGTCCCACTACATTCGGGAAGTACCTGCTGCTTGAGCGCATCAACGTCGGTGGTATGGCGGAGGTGTTCATCGCCAAGGCGTTTGGCGTCGAGGGCTTCGAGCGCTTCCTGGCCATCAAGAAGATCCTCCCCACGATGGCCGAGGACCAGGAATTCATCACGATGTTCATCGATGAGGCGCGGATCAGCGTTCAGCTGAATCACGCCAACGTCGTGCACATCCACGAGCTCGGCAAGTACGAGGACACCTACTTCATCGCGATGGAGTACGTGGCGGGAAGGGATCTCCGTACCATCCTGGAGCGCTATCGCAGGCGCAAGGAGATCATGCCGACCGCTCAGGCGGTCTTCATCGCGTCGAAGATGTGCGAGGGGCTCGATTACGCGCACCGCAAGAAGGATGCGCGCGGGCAGGACCTGTCGATCATTCACCGGGACGTCTCACCCCAGAACATCCTGGTCTCCTACGAAGGAGAGGTGAAGATCATCGACTTTGGCATCGCCAAAGCGACCAACCGCTCTCAGAAGACCCAGGCCGGCATCCTCAAAGGCAAGTTCGGGTACATGAGCCCGGAGCAGGTCCGCGGGATGCCGATCGATCACCGGAGCGACATCTTCGCGGTGGGCGTCATCCTTTACGAGATGCTCACCGGTGAGAAGCTCTTCGTGGGCGAGTCGGACTTCTCCACGCTCGAGAAGGTGCGCAACGCGGACGTTCCGCTGCCTCGCCAGTTCAACCCCAACTGTCCCGCGGGCCTCGAGAAAGTGGTGCTCAAGGCGCTCGCGCGAGAGCCCGACGAGCGCTACCTCTGGGCGTCCGATCTTCAAGAAGACCTGATGCGGTTCCTGCTCGCAGGAGACGCCATCTACTCTTCGAAGCACCTGTCGGCGTTCATGAAGGAGTCCTTCGCCGAGGACATGTTGCGTGAGGCCGAGAAGATGGAGCGCTTTTCCGCCATCGAACGGCCTGACCAGATCGAAGCTTCGGGGGTCACTGCGATCCCGCCTCAGCGGGCTCCTCGCAGGACCTCCCTGGCGACGCCGGTTCCGCACGCGGTGGCCTCCTCGGCGCGCGCCACGCCTGCTCCCTATCGGACGCCTCCTGCCCACGACATTCCTCCTCCTACCGAGGAGGAACTCGCCGAAATGGATGGGGCGTCGGACAAGACCCAGATCGTCGACTCGGCCATGGCCCTCAAGGGTGAGGAAGCCGCGGGCGTGCTCTACGACGACAGCCAGACGGGGAAGAACGCCAACCCCCTGTCGAGTGACGACACCGGACGCTCTCAGAATCCGCTCCAGGACGATGACACCGGAGCGCGGCTGCAGAATTCTTACACCAGCGACGCCACCATGGCGGCGCCCATCCCGACCGCCTCGATTCCCGTGCTGCGGCCCAAGGGCAAGAGCGGTCCCAAGTCCCAGGTCGTCATTGGAGAGGGAGAGCCCGAGAACTTCGGGGGGGCCACCATGATTGGCCCGGCTCCGACGTCTCGCCCCAACGAGGAGGAACTGGACGAGGACCCGGCGTCCACCGTGGCGCTGTCCGGTCACGGCGCCCAGGACGACAGGCTGGACGAGGCCGATGGCCCCTTCGAGGAGGGGCCCGAGCATGAGACGGGCGAGGTTCCCGCGGCTCCTGCCAGGCGTCTTCCCCCTCCGAAACCCGCGGCGCGGGCCCCCCTGCTGCCGGCGAAGCTGCGCGATCCCAGGATCCTCGCGGCGGCGGGCGGTGGGGTGCTCCTCCTGGTCGTGCTTCTTGCGGTGGTCTTCTCTGGCCCCGATACGGGGCAGATCATGTTCCGGGTCGAGCCCGCGGAACGGGCGCAGATCCTCGTGGACGATCAGCCGGTCGTTTCGGGAACCGTCCTCGAGCTGGAGCCGGGAGAGCACAGGGTCGTGGCTCGGGCCCCCGGTTTCGTGCGCAAGGAGATGACGGTGCAAATCGAAGCCGGGCAGAAGCCTTTGCCCGTGCTCCTGAAGTTGCAGCGGGAGGCCGAGGAGAAAAAGCCGCCTACCGAGGTCGCTCAGAAGCCGGAAGCCGTGCCTGCGCCTCCTCCCAAGCCCGAGGAGACGCCCTCGCGGCAGCCCACCCCGCCTCCGGAGCCTCCCAAGCCGGCGACGTTCATGGCGGTCTTCGAGGGCAATAAAGGCGCGGAGATCCTTGTTGATGGAAAACCCGCCGGGCAGACCCCCAACGCCAAGGTCGCGGATCTGGTCGCCGGGAAGACTTATAAATTCGTGGCCAAGATGGTCGGGTACAAGCCCTACGCGGGTGAGTTCGCCTACCAGGGGCAGCCCGAGCAGAAGGTGAGCTTCGCCCTGGAGAAGGAACCCGAGCAGGCCGTGGCCGTCAAGGTGCCCGAGCCCAGGCCGGAGCCCAAGCCCAAGCCGCCGCCGCCCCCCCGGGAGCCCGCCAAGCCCAAGGTGATGGGGAAGTTTGCTTGCAGCACCAAGCCCGCAGGCGCCCGCATCTGGGTGGATGGCAAGGACACGGGCCGGGAAACCCCGGTGGCCATCGGCAACCCGCTGCTCCTGCCCGTGGGCCCTCGGAAGATCGTTTTCAAGCTCAACGGCAAGCAAACCAAGCCGAAGACGGTGATCATCAAGGAGGGGGAGGTCGAGAAGCTCATCAATGAGCCCATTGAATGAGCCCATCGGATGAGCCGGTCAGCCTCACCCCTGCCTTTGTCTGGTTGAGAGGTAACGCGCCATGCAGACGACGCCTGTCCGGGCCCCAAACGAGGCCGGCCCTGCGCAGCAGCCCATTTCCTATCCGACCCGCCGCGAGTTCCTGGAGCCCGACTGGCGCCGGATTCCCGCCTACAAGGACGTCACGTCCGAGGAGTGGGAGAGTGCGCTCTGGCAGCGCAAGCACACCATCAAGAACCTCCGCGAGCTGAAGGCCACGCTTGGGCCCCTGCTTCCCGAGGACCTCGCCGCGAGCATCGAGCGGGACCAGCAGGAGCGCGCGACCATGTCCGTGCTCCTTCCCCCGCAGATGCTCAACACGATGAACCTCGAGGACCTGTGGGGCGACCCGGTCCGCCGCTACATGCTGCCCGCCTTCGCGGACCGGCGCACCGACTGGCCCAACCATCCCCGCGCCAGCCGGGACAGCCTCCATGAGGCCGAGATGTGGGCCGTGGAAGGGCTCACCCACCGCTACCCCACCAAGGTGCTCGCGGAGATGTTGCCCACGTGCCCTCAGTACTGCGGCCACTGCACCCGCATGGACCTGGTCGGCAATGACGTGCCCCAGGTGGAGAAGCACCGCTTCTCCATCGGTCCCAAGGAGCGCTACGAGAAGATGCTGGAGTACCTGCGCCGCACGCCCTCCGTGCGCGACGTGGTCGTCTCCGGCGGCGACATCGCCAACCTGCCCATTCAGCAGCTCGAGCCGTTCGTCAGCTCGCTCATGGACATCCCCAACATCCGGGACATCCGTCTGGCCAGCAAGGGCCTCATGGGCATCCCCCAGCACTTCCTCCAGGACAGCGTCCTCCAGGGGCTGGACCGGCTCGCCAAGAAGGCCGTCGAGCGTGGGGTCGACCTGGCCCTCCACACCCACGTCAACCACGCCCGGCAGCTTACGCCGCTCGTGGGCAAGGCCGTGCGCAAGCTGCTCGACATGGGCTTCCGCGATGTCCGCAACCAGGGCGTGCTGCTGCGCGGCGTGAACGACAGCGCCCCGGCGCTGCTGGACCTGTGCTTCACGCTGCTCGACCACGCGAAGATCCTGCCGTACTACTTTTACATGTGCGACATGATCCCCAACTCGGAGCACTGGCGGCTGTCCGTCGCGCAAGCCCAGACGCTTCAGCACGACATCATGGGCTACATGCCGGGCTTCGCCACGCCCCGCATCGTCTGTGACGTGCCCTTCGTGGGCAAGCGCTGGGTCCACCAGGTCGCCGAGTATGATCGCGAGCGCGGCATCTCGTACTGGACCAAGAACTACCGCACCGGCATCGAAGCGAATGATGCCGAGGCGCTCACCCGCAAGTACGAGTACTACGATCCCATCGACACCCTGCCCGAGGCGGGCCAGGCGTGGTGGCGCGACCAGCCCAAGGCCGCGTGATGGATTCCTTCCTCCCGCCCCGGGAGGCTCCGGCCGTGGGGGCCTCGACATCCCGGGCCGAGCGCCCTCCGGCCAGCGCGGCCGGACGGCGGCGCCTCTTTCCAGACGCCACGGACGCCGAATGGGGTGACTGGCGCTGGCAGCAGCGCCATGCCGTCCGCAGCCTCGCGCAGCTCGAGCGCTACGTGCCGTTGACACCGCAGGAGCGGGCCGGGGTCCTGGAGACCGCGGCCCTGTTCCGCATTGGCATCAGCCCGTACTACCTGTCCCTCATCGATCCCGAGCACCCGTTCTGCCCCGTGCGGATGCAGTCCATTCCGGTGCAGGAGGAGGCGCGCATCCGCCCCGGCGAGCTGGCGGACCCCCTGGGCGAGGACAAGACGCGCCCCGAGGAGGCCATCGTCCACAAGTATCCGGACCGGGTGCTCTTCCTCGCCCTGGATACCTGCTCCGTGTATTGCCGCCACTGCACCCGCCGCCGCATCACCAAGGGCGGCGAGGCGGAGCTCAGCAAGGACCAGATGCGCCGCGGCATCGAGTACATCCGCCAGCACCCCGAGGTGCGCGATGTGCTCATCTCCGGAGGGGACCCGTTCATTCTCAGCGATGGGCGCCTGGAGGAGCTGCTCTCGGCGCTCCATGACATTCCCCATGTGGAGATGATCCGCATCGGGACGCGCGTGCCGGTGTGTCTGCCCATGCGCGTCACGGATGCGCTGGCCCGGACGCTGCGGCGCTACGCCCCCGTGTACGTGGTGACGCACTTCAATCACCCGAAGGAAATCACTCCCGAGGCCAGCGAGGCCTGCCAGCGCCTCGTGGACCATGGGGTGCCCGTCGAGAATCAGGCCGTGCTCATGCGCCGGCTCAACTCGGAGGCGCGCATCATCCAGGAGCTGTCCCACCGGCTGCTGCGCATCCGCGTGCGGCCCTATTACCTCCACCAGATGGATGTCGCGCAGGGGTGCGAGCACCTGCGCACGCCCATCGCCAAGGGCCTGGAAATCATCCAGCAGATGCGGGGCCACACGACCGGCCTGGCCGTGCCGCACCTGGCCGTGGACCTGCCCGGTGGGGGAGGGAAGGTCACGCTCCAGCCCGATTACGTGGTGGAGCGCGGCGAGCGCGAGACGGTCTTCCGCAACTACAAGGGCGAGCGCTACGCGTATCCCGAGCCGGAGGAGACCGACTGCTCGTGCCCGTATGACGAGGTGTGGCGGGCCCAGGCCCGCTGACGCTTACTCCGCAGGCGCTTCCTGCGCGTCCGCCGGGCTGGAGGGGGCTGCTTCCTCCACCGGTGGCTCGGTCTGCTCCAGTCCCAGCTCCCCGGGCGGAAGGCCCTGCTCCACCACGGGCGGGGCGCCTGCCATGGACTCCAGCTCCACCGGGTTCTCCTCGGTGATGCCGTTCTGGATGGGGATCTCTTCTGGCTGGAGCGGCTGATTCTGGGCCTCTCGCGCGGCCTTCTCCTGCGCCTCCAGTTGCTTCGCGGCCTCCTGGACGGCGGCTCGCTCCTCCAGGCTCAGGCGCGCCACCTGGCGGGCGTACTGCTTGTCCGACACGTCGTGCTTTTCGAGCACGGCCGCCACCGCGTTCTGCTGGTCCTGGATGACCTGGCGCCGCTCCTCGGTGGTCATCTCCGAGGGCTTTCGCTTGCCGTAGGCCTCGCTCACCCGCTCCAGCGCAGCCTTCTCATCCCGGCGGATGAGGGCCAGCTTCTCCGGCGTGAGGGCCTCCTGCGCCAGGGCAAGGCCCGGAACGGCGAGCCAGGAGGCCAGCAGCAGCACGGGGGTGGGGCGGGACATGGTGACACCTCGGAGGTTCTCTTCAATCTAGGAGGACGGACCCGGGGGAGCAATCCGCCCGTGTGGCGGTTGCCTTCAGCCTTGCCGACACCGGGTACAGCGGCCGTGGGCCTGGGCGCACTGTTCGCGGGCCTGGACGCAACGCGGCGGGAGGTCTGTCCGGTCCGGTGTTTCCTCCACCCAGGAACACAGGGAATCGGCCAGCCCGCACAGCTCCGAGGAGGCATTGCAGCGCGAGGCACAGGAGGCTTCCTCCGCGTTGGCCTGGAACCGCAGTTCCTCCATCCGGGCTTTCGCGGCATCAATGCGCGCATCGCTTGTGCCCGCGACCCGCTCCACCCGGTTCGGGCAGCCCGTGAGCACCAACGTCACCACCAGCAGGAGAGGGGAGAAAGCGCGCATGGCCCTCCCTTAAAGCGCCCGCTGCCGCCCCGTCCAGCGCTCACCGCGCGGAGGCCGGGGGCCGCGTGGGCCGTTGCGTGGGCTCCGGCGGCCGCGTCCAGTAGAGGTAGGACGCCAGGGCCAGCAGCAGCACCACCGCCCACCGGCGCAGCGTGTCCTCGCGCTGGCGGCGCGGGGAGCGCGCTTCCTCTCGCTCCAGGGCCTCCAGGGTGGCTGCGACCTCCGGTCCCAGGGTGAGCAGCCTCTGGCACAGCGCCACCGTGCCGGCCAGGGCCGGGCTCACGGGGGCCACCTGCCGTCCCAGGGCCGCCGAGAGCTGGCGCGTCCAGGCGGCCTCCTCCTCCGCGTTCACGGGCTCCCGGCCCTGGCCTCCCATCCGGGCCGTCAGCGCGAGGGACTCCCGCAGCAGGTGGGTCGCGATCGCCTCCTGGCTCACCCCGTAGAGCGCGGCGCAGGCCTCCAGCGTCTCCCCGCGCGCCAGGCGCCGCCGCAGCAGGGCTCCCGCGCGGGGAGGCAGGGCCCGAAGGGCCTCGGCGAACGTGGCCGGTGAGAGCTGGGATGCGTCAAAAGCCGTGGCCATGGGTCTTCAGTCTCCCTCATTCACCGGCCGTTTTCTTGAGCCGAGATCCAGGGCTCCTACACTTCGTCTCTTATGTTGCGACCTGTTGCAGTGGTGCTGCTGGGCCTCCTGGTGTCGTCCCCCGCGTTCGCGCTGGAGACGATGCGCATCGCCATGAGCGAGGCGGGAGCGGAGGTGCAGGTGAGCGGCCAGGGCCTCTCCTCCGGTGCGGATACCGAGGAGGCCACCTTCCAGCCGCTCGGCACACGGCAGGCCCTCGTGCGCCGGCGGGGCAAGAAGCTGGAGGTCAACGGCGTCGCCATCGCGGGCAGCTCGGTGCGGTTCCGCGCGGTGGGGGAGACGCCGGGCACCGGGGAGTCCAGCGAGAAGCCCCTCAAGGCGGGCGGCATGGAGGTTCGCGGGGACGTGGTGGTGCGGCTGTACCGGGAAGGGCTCCAGCTCATCAACGTCATCCCCCTGGAGGACTACCTGGCGGCCGTGCTGGGCAGCGAGATGCCCGTCTCCTTTCCGCCCGAGGCGCTCAAGGCCCAGGCGGTGGCGGCCCGCACCTATGCGCTCCAGAAGAAGCTGGAGGCCTACGGGAGCTCCTTCTACCTGGGCAGCAGCGTGCTCCATCAGGTGTATGGCGGCGTCAACCGGGAAGACCCCCGCACCCTGGCCGCCGTGGAGGCCACCCGGGGCGAGGTGCTCACCTACGAGCTGGCCCCCATCGAGGCCTACTTCCATGCCTCCTGCGGCGGGCGGACCGAGTCCGGCCTGGCCGCGCTGCAGCGGGACTTGCCGTATCTCCAGCCCGCCGAGTGCCCCTGTGGCCGGCTGCCCGCCAGCCGCTGGTCCGCCACCATCAGCCGCTCGGAGCTTCAGAGCGCCCTGGGAGGCTCGCCCTCCGGGTTCAAGATTTCGGGCCGCACGGGGACCCGCCGGGCGTCCCGGGTGAGCACCGCGGACGGCATCACCCTGGATGGCCCCCGCTTCCGCCAGCGGCTGGGCTACACGAAGCTCAAGAGCCTGGACTTCGAGGTGGAAGAGACTTCCCACGGCTACCACTTCACCGGGCGTGGGTATGGCCATGGGGCCGGGCTGTGCCAGTGGGGGGCCAAGGCCCTGGCCGATGGTGGGCAGAACTACCGGGACATCCTCTCCCACTACTACCCGGGCACGGACCTGCAGCAGCTCTATTGATGGGTTCCGGGGCGTCCCCCAGGCTGGTACAAGCGCCCCGTGTCGTCCCGTCTCTCCGATTACGACTTCGAGCTGCCCGAGGCGCAGATTGCCCAGACACCCCTGGGCGCGCGCGATGCCTCGCGCCTCATGACCCTCAGCCGGTCCACGCAGGCCTGCGAGCACCGCCGCTTCGCGGACTTGCCCAGCCTGCTGCGGCCGGGCGATGTCCTCGTCGTCAATGACGCGCGCGTCATCCCCGCCCGGTTGCTGGGCGCCAAGGCCGGCACCGGAGGCCGCGTCGAGCTGCTCGTGGTCCGTCCCGCGGCCCCCACGATGACCTCCGCCGCGCTCTCCCAGGCCCCCGAGGCGCTGGAGTGGATCTGCCTGGGGCAGGCCTCCAAGGGCCTCAAGCCCGGGGCGCGGGTGGACTTCAGCGGAGGGCTGACGGCCGAGGTGCTGGAGGGGCTCGGAGGAGGGGAGTACCGGGTGCGCTTCGAGGCCCCGCCCGGCGGCTCCCTCCAGGCCCTGCTCGAACAGGCGGGCCGGCTGCCCTTGCCGCCCTACATCACCCGCGAGCCCGAGGCCGCGGATGCCGAGCGCTACCAGACCCTCTATGCCCGGGCGCCCGGGGCGGTGGCGGCTCCGACCGCGGGGCTGCACTTCTCCGAGGCCATCTTCGCGGCCCTGGCCGAGCGTGGCATCCGCCGGGTGACGGTGACGCTCGACGTGGGGCCCGGCACCTTCCTGCCCGTGCGCGAGGAGGCGCTGGACCGGCACAAGATGCACCCGGAGCGCTACGGCATCCCCGAGGAGACCGCGGCCGAGGTGAACGCCGCGCGCGCCGAGGGCCGCCGGGTGGTGGCGGTGGGCACCACGGTGGTGCGTACGCTCGAATCGGCCACGGACCCGGCCACGGGCCGGCTGCGCGCGGGGACCGGGGAGACGGTGCTCTTCATCCGCCCGGGCTTCGCCTTCCGCCAGGTGGACCTGCTGCTCACCAACTTCCACCTCCCGCGCTCCACGCTGGTCATGCTGGTCAGCGCGCTGCTCGGCCGGGAGCGCACGCTGGCGGCCTACGCGGAAGCCGTGCGCGAGGGGTACCGGTTCTTCTCATATGGCGATGCCATGCTGGTGACGGAGTGAGTGCGATGGGCGAGCCGAAGCAGAAGGGCGATACACGCGTGGCGCCGGGGCTGGTGCGCTTCGAGCTGCTGCACGAGGACCCGGACACGAAGGCCCGGCGCGGCCGGCTGCACACGCCCCATGGGCCCATCGAGACGCCCATCTTCATGCCCGTGGGCACCGTGGGCAGCGTCAAGGGGGTGGGGCCCGATGACCTGCTCACCCTGGAGGCGCAGATCATCCTGGGCAACACGTACCACCTGATGCTGCGGCCCGGTGAGGCGCTGGTGGGGGAGATGGGCGGCCTGCACCGCTTCATCTCCTGGGACCGCCCCATGCTCACCGACAGCGGTGGGTTCCAGGTCTTCAGCCTCTCGGAGAAGCGCAAAATCACCGAGGAGGGGGCTGTCTTCCAATCCCACCTGGATGGCTCGCGCCACATGCTCACCCCCGAGCGCTCCATCGACATTCAGGAGACGCTCGGCGCCGACATCATCATGGCGTTCGACGAGTGCCCGCCGGCCACCTCCGAGCGGCCCTACCTGGAGCAGTCCCTGGCGCGCACCACGCGCTGGCTGCACCGGTGTGCCAAGGCCTGGGGCCGCGAGCGCTCCTCCCTCTTCGGCATCGTCCAGGGCGGCCTGCACGAGGATTTGCGCAAGTCCCACGCCGAGGAGGTGTGCGCGGTGGACCTGCCGGGCTACGCGCTCGGCGGCTACTCAGTGGGCGAGAGCCCCGAGGCGATGCACGCCGGGGTGGCCTTCTCCGCGCCCCTGTTGCCCCGGAACAAGCCCCGCTACCTCATGGGCGTGGGCACCCCGGTGGACCTGGTGACGTGCGTGGCGGCCGGGGTGGACATGTTCGACTGCGTCCTGCCCACCCGGTGTGCGCGCAATGGCCTGCTCTTCACCTCGGAGGGCAAGGTTGTCATCCGCAATGCCGTGTATGCCAAGGACCCACGTCCGGTGGACCCTGCGTGCACCTGCTACACGTGCCGCACCTTCAGCCGGGCCTACCTGCGGCACCTGTTCGTCGCGGGGGAGATTCTGGCCATGCGGCTCAACACGCTGCACAACCTGCACTACTTCCTGGGGTTGATGGGCCAGGTGCGCCGCGCCATCGCCGAGAACCGGTACGCGGTGTTCGTCCGGGAGTTCCGCGCCCAGGCCGCCGCTCAGGAGGCCGAGCGGACCCGCGCCCGCTGAGGGCGGGGGCCCCGGCCGGGTGGGGAACAGGCACATGCTTTGGGCGTTCACTTGCTCACGATAGGGGGCCCCTGCTAAGAGGCGCACCCTTTGGGTCGACCTTTGCCCACATTTGGGCGGGGCTTGAGACCGAACCTTTCCAAGTAACGAGGCGGTACGTGGCACAGAGCTTCCTGATTCTGGCGCAGGCCCCGGGCAGCGGCGCGAGCCCACTGGTCAATCTGGGCTTCATCGGCCTGCTGGTGGCCATCATGTACTTCGTGATGATCCGTCCCCAGCAGAAGCAGATGAAGTCCCACCGCGAGCTGCTGGCGGGGCTGAAGAAGGGCGACGAGGTCGTCACCCAGGGGGGCCTGATTGGCAAGATCCACCTGGTCTCCGACCAGACGGTGACGCTGGAGATCTCCAGCGGGGTGCGCATCCGCGTGCTCAAGCGTTCCGTGTACGCCAAGGGCGCGGTGGCCGATGACGCGGCCCCCGCCGCCGGGGTGAAGCCCGAAGAAAAGAAGGAGGAGAAGTAATGGACCGCGGCTGGTGGTGGAAGTTCGGAATGATTGTCGCGGTGACGCTGGGGACGCTCTGGCTCCTGGTGCCCACCTACTACTCCCTGGCGGTGCTGGACCGCGCGGAGCGCAACAACCTGGCCATCCTCGACGAGCGGCTGCCCGCGTGGGCGCCCCCGGCGAAGTACCGGATCAACCTGGGGCTGGATCTCCAGGGCGGCATCCACATGGTGATGCGGGTGGACACCAAGACGGCGCTCCAGAAGCGCACCGAGCGCCGGGGCCAGCAGATCGTCCGCTACATCACCCAGGACAAGAAGCTGGGCGAGCTGAAGGCGGACTCCAACCCGGAGGCGCTGACGCTGACGCTCACCGCGGCGGACCCGGCCACCATGGACGCCATCGAGAAGGAGGTGCTCGCCACCTTCAACGACTTCACCCGGGTGAGCCGGGAGGGCGCCACGCTGGTGCTGGCCCCGGACGAGAGCCAGACGAGCTTCTTCCGCGGCGAGGCCGTGGACCAGGCCATGCTCGTCATCCGCAACCGCATCGACAAGTGGGGCGTGGCGGAGCTCGACGTGCGCAAGATGGGCACCGACTCCATCCAGATCTCCCTGCCGGGCCGCTCGGACCCGGAGCAGGCCAAGGAGCTGGTGGGCACCACCGCGCAGCTCGAGTTCCGCATGGTGGATGACACCAACCCGGCCTTCTTCCAGCAGATGCACGAGAAGACGCCGCCGCCGGAGAACAGCAACATCATCGTCACCGCCGAGGAGGGCTTCCCGCAGCTGCAGGGCCCCAACCGCGAGGCGATGCTGGCCTACGTGAAGGACCAGACGCCGGAGAACCGCGAGGTGCTCCTGGAGTGCGTGGCCAACCCGGTGAAGAAGAACGAGTGCCTCTCGTACCGCACCTACCTCGTGGAGAAGGACTCCCCGCTGACGGGTGAGAGCCTGTCGAGCGCGGACGCCCGGTTCAGCGAGCTCAACGAGCCGGAGGTGAACATCACCTTCGACGCGGCGGGCGCGCGCGAGTTCGAGCGGCTGACCGAGGCGGGCGTGGGCCGGCGCATGGCCATCATCCTGGACGACTACGTTCAGTCGGCGCCGCGCATCAACGAGAAGATCGCCGGTGGCAGCGCCCGCATCACCATGGGCAACCCCGGTGGCAAGTCGCGTGAGGAGTGGTTCTCCGAGGCGCAGACGCTGGCGCTCGTGCTGAAGGCGGGCGCGCTGCCTGCCCCGGTGACGACGGGCGAGATCCGCCAGGTGGGTGCCTCCATGGGCGACGAGCTCATCCGCAAGGGCAGCCTGGCGGCCATCGTCGGCCTGGCGCTGGTGCTTGCCTTCATGGCGCTCTACTACAAGGGCGCGGGCCTCATCGCGGACGCGGCGCTGCTGCTCAACGGCCTGCTCATCCTGGCGGGCCTGGCCGTCTTCAACGCCACGCTGACGCTGCCGGGCATCGCCGGCTTCGTGCTGACGCTGGGCGTGGCGGTGGATGCCAACGTGCTCATCAACGAGCGCATCCGTGAGGAGCTGAGCCACGGCAAGACGGCGCGCCAGGCGGTGGACCAGGGGTATGACCGGGCGTTCTGGACCATCTTCGACTCGCACGTCACCGCGCTCATCGCCGGCTTCATCCTCTTCGCGACGGGAACGGGGCCCATCCGCGGCTTCGCCACCACGCTCATCGTCGGCCTGATTGCCTCGCTCTTCACGTCCATCGTGGTGACGCGCACCATCACCACCTACTTCGTCCACGGCCGTAACGCGCAGACGGTTTCGGTCTAAGTCCGAGGAAGGGACTGACATGCAGATCATCAAGAACAAGACGAACATCGACTTCATCGGCAAGCGGAAGATCGCCGTCTACATCTCCACGATCGTGAACCTGGCGATCCTGGTGGGGATCGCCGTCTTCGGCTTCAACTTCGGCGTCGACTTCGCGGGCGGCACCGTGGTGGAGCTGAAGTTCAACACCCCCATCTCGGCGGCAGATGTGCGCAAGCGCGCCGAGGCCGGCGGCCTGCACGACGTGTCGGTCCAGGGCATCGGCTCCTCGGACGAGAACACGTTCCTGCTGCGCATGGGCGGCGTCACCCAGCTCACCGAGCAGAACGCGGAGTCCGCGAAGACGGCCCTGGAGGGCCTGGGCTCCGTGAGCAACGTCTACCCGGACCTGGCCAACGGCATCATCAACTTCCGCTCGGCCTCCGCGCTCACCCCGCAGGCCATCAAGGACGCGGTGCAGAAGTCGGGCACGGGCGTGCAGGAAGTGCGCGAGCTGGGCGCGGCGCAGGGCGGCAGCGGCTTCGACTACCAGGTGGTCGCCAGCGGCATGGCGGACAAGGTGTTCTCCGCGCTGAGCCAGGGCCAGGCGTCGCAGGACTTCGAGCAGCGGCGCGTGGACTACGTGGGCCCGCAGGTGGGCAAGCAGCTTCGCAACCGCGGCATCATGGCGCTGGTGTACGCGATGTTCGCCATCCTCGTGTACGTGGCGTTCCGGTTCGACTTCAAGTTCGGCCCCGGCGCGCTGCTGGCCATGCTCCACGACGTGGTGATGGTGGCCGGCTTCTATCTGGTGAGCCGGCGCGAGTTCAACCTCACCTCCATCGCGGCCCTGCTGACCATCGTCGGCTACTCGGTCAACGACACCATCGTCATCTACGACCGCATCCGCGAGGACATGAACAAGTACCAGGGCAAGCCGCTGGCGGAGGTCATCAACATCGCCATCAACGACACCCTGGGCCGCACCATCCTCACCTCTGGCACCACCGCCCTGTCGCTGGTGGGTCTGCTCATCTTCGGCGTGGGCGAGATCTGGGACTTCGCCGTGGCGATGCTCGTCGGCATCCTCGTGGGCTCTTACTCGTCCGTGTACATCGCCAGCCCGCTCACCATCTGGCTGGATGAGCGCGCCGCGGCCCGCGAGCCCAAGGCCCCGATGGACCCGAAGACGGCCTGAGTCCGGACAGTCAAGGGATGTTCTGGGGCCCTCCTCCCTTCGTGGGAGCGAGGGCCCTCGTCTTTCCGCCCCATTGCCTTTCCAGGGGGCGTAGACTCTTTGCCTTCGAATGAACCCGGCGCAGCTCCAAGTCACCGATTGTCCCCTGGACCGGGTCCGGCCCCCAGAGCCCGCCACCCGCTCCCAGGGACCCGTCATCGCCGTGGACCTGGGCACGACGACGTGCCGTGTGGCCGTCCTCAAGGGGGCCCAGGCCGTGTGTGTCCCCTCGGGGCGCGCGGATGGGACGCCCTCGGTGGTGGCGCTGGCCTCCGGCGGGCGCATGGTGACGGGCTCCGCCGCCCGGCAGCAGCAGGCCTCCGTGCCCGCCCTGGCCACCTGGGCCATCAAGGGGCTGCTGGCGGCGCCCTTCGGCGATCCGAAGATGCGGTGGCTGTATGACCAGCTCCGCTGCCAGCTCGTGAAGGGCGACGATGGCCTGCCCGCGGCGGTGCTGGGCAACCGCACCTTCGCCGCGCGGGAGCTGGCCGCGCTGCTGCTCATCGAGGCACGGGAGCGGGCCCAGAACTTCCTGAGCCAGCCCGTCTACCGGGCGGTGCTCACCGTGCCGCCCACGCGCAAGGAGGACCCGCTGCCGCAGACCATGACGGCGGCGGCGGCCCTGGCGGGGCTGCACGTCGAGCGGGTCATCTCCGAGCCCACCGCCGTGGCCCTGGGCGCCTTCCCCCGGCACCCCGGCAAGGCCGAGCGCACCGCCATGGTGTGCGACTGGGGCGGGGGCCACTTCCAGGCCTCGCTCGTGCGCTACTCGGCGCGGCAGTGCCAGGTGCTCGCCACGGAGGGCATTGGCTCGCTGTGCGGCTTCGAGCTGGACAAGCGCGTGCTGGAGCGGCTGCTGCGCATGTTCCCCCAGGGCTACCGGCTGGCGGCGGACCGGACCAACCCCGCGGCCCTCTACCGGATGGCCAGCGCGGCGGAGTTCGCGAAGATCCAGCTCTCGGAGCAGCCGGAGACCCGGATCCGGGTGCCCCTGGCCGCGGTGAACGCCGCGGGGCAGGCCGGCGATTTCGAGGCCGTCCTCACCCGGAAGGACTTGGAGGCCATGGCCAAGCCGCTCATCGACTCGGCGATCCGCCTGTGTGAGCAGGTGCTCGGCCAGAAGACCCTGTTCCCGGGGGACATGGACGAGGTGATTCTCGTGGGAGAGCAGTGCCGGATGCCCCTGTTCCGGGAACGCATCCAGGAGTTCTTCATCCAGGTGCCCATCCGCCTGGACGAGCCGGGCCAGGCCGCGGTCCTGAGCGCCGTGCGCCTGGGGGGCAACTCGACGCCGCCCCCGTCCTCGCCCCCGCGCACCATGACCCCCGTGCCCGGCCGCCGCTAGGGCCCGTGCCCCGGTAAGACTTTTCCCTGTTAAACAGGGAAGACATGCTAAGTCCGCCTCCTCTACCTGCCGTTAGAGGAGCGAACCATGCCTCAACCGTGGCCTTGGATGTCCCTGCTGCTTGCGCTGCTGGCCTCTCCCGCCCAGGCGGCCATCTCCGGGGTGGCGCTGAGCAATGACGCCACCCACGTCACCTACACGTTCCAGCACACCGGGACGCCCACCTTCCGGCGGGCCTACATCGACGTGGACCGGAACGCCGCGACGGGTTACGCGCAGGGAAGCATTGGCGCGGACTACCTGCTGGAGAACGGCTCGCTCTACAAGCACCTGGGGGGCGGGTGGAGCTGGCAGCTCGTCACGGCGGTGACGCACACGGCCACGGGCGGCACGGCCCGCTGGACGGTGGCCCGGGCGGACCTCGGGGAGACCGCCACCCCGAACGACGCGGACCTCGTCTTCCAGATCGAACCGCCGATGGAGACCTCCGCCAAGGCCACCCACGTCTACAGCGGGGGCCCGGCCTCCGGCACGACGACCTGGTACGCGGCGAGCAACGAGACGATTGCCAACCCGGAGCGTGGCTTCTACCGCTACACCAATGACTGCGGCACCACCGACTTCTCCGCCGCCACGCTGAAGGGCTACCGGGATACCCAGAAGATCACCCAGGTGATCTGCGTCTTCTACCTCGGGGAGTTCAAGAACGGCCCCATCAGCCAGGCCCAGCTGGACCGCTTTCAGCGGCAGGCGAACATCGTCCGGTCCGCGGGGCTCAAGATGATCCTCCGCTTCGCGTACACCACCTCGGAGACGGGGGACGATGCCTCCCCGAGCCGGGTGACCGCGCACCTGGATCAGCTGGCGCCGTACCTGAGCGCCAACAGCGATGTCATCTCCGTGGTGCAGACGGGCTTCGTCGGCGCGTGGGGCGAGTGGTACTACACGCAGAACTTCGGCAACTTGGGCGTGGTGTCGCAGGCCGATTGGAACAACCGCAAGGCCGTGGTGGACAAGCTGCTCAGCGTGCTTCCCGCCTCGCGGATGGTTCAGCTCCGGACCCCCAAGCTCAAGCGGACGATGTACGGCACGGCGGCGCTCACCGCCTCGCAGGCGTACAACGGCTCGGCGGTGGCACGCATCGGCCACCACAACGACTGTTTCCTTGCAGGCCCCACCGACTGGGGGACCTACGAGAACACGTCCGTGGAGTACCCTTACCTGTCGGCGGAGACGGCCCACCTGCCCATGGGCGGCGAGACGTGCAACCCCAACCCGCCCCGCTCGGACTGCGCCACCGCGCTGAACGAGATGGCCCTGTTCCACTACTCCTATATGAACGAGGACTATCACGCGTCGGTGATCAACGGCTGGACGTCGGGCGGGTGCAGGCCCGAGATCGACCGCCGGCTCGGGTACCGGTTCTCCCTGGTGTCCGCCACGTTGCCTGCGTCCGCCAGCCGGGGCGGGGCCCTGGCGCTGAGCCTCACCCTCAAGAACGAGGGGTGGGCGGCGCCCTATAACCCCCGGAACGTGGAACTGGTCCTGCGCCACACCTCGAGCGGAGCCCTGTACCGCCTGCCCCTGTCCGGGGATCCGCGCCGGTGGGCGCCCGGCACGAACGTGACGCTCAGCCAGAGCGTCACCCTGCCGTCGGGCATGGCCGCGGGCACCTATGCGCTCCTGCTGAACCTGCCGGATCCGGCCACCGCGCTGAACACGCGGCCGGAGTACGCCATCCAGCTCGCCAACGCGAACGTCTGGGAGGCCAGCACGGGGTTCAACAGCCTCCAGCGAACCGTGAGCGTGCAGTAAGGGGCGCCTCAGCGCGTCCAGTGACGGCCGGGCTCGGTGCGGCGCAGGTGCGCGTCGTACTCGCGGTCCTCGGGGTAGAAGGCGCCATCCACGCCGGGATGGCGCTCCCCGGCGCAGAGCAGCAGGCAGTCCTGAGTGCCGTGGTTCACGAAGCAGTGCGCGATTCCCGTGCCAGATGGGAAGCTGACGGTATGCCCGGCCCGCAGCGGAAGCTCACGGGCCACGGAGGCGCCGGGCTGAATCAGACGCACGTGGCACGTGCCCTCCAGGATGTAGACCAGCTCCTCGGCGTGAGAGTGGGCGTGGGTGAAGCTCGTGCGGCGGCCGGGCGGCAGGCGCTCGAGCCGCAAGCCGAGCCGCTCGCTTCCCGAGGCCCAGCCGAGGTTCCGTCCGAACGAGAGCCTCTCTCCGTCGAAGGGCGCGGGGTAACGCCCTTCCTCTTCCGGGACGTCGTCCACGTGAACGATGAAGCTCTTGGGCAAGGAGATCATGGGCCCAGCCTAGCCCGCCCAAGACGGGGACGGCTCAGCCCTCCCACTGGCGCCGCACCCAGGATCACACGCCCTCCAGGGTCTTGAACGGCGGCCAGCTCGGCATACAGCGTGCGGATCGCATCCCGGCCAATCCCAGCCGTATCGGGCGTGGCCACCACGGGCTGACGGAGGCCAGAGCGCATCATTCGGGCGCCCCCGGGAACATCGCCGTGAGTTCCTTCCAGGACGCTGGACGCGCAAGGATGCAGGACACCGTCGCGGGTTTCATGGGCTGATAGCGCGTCTCTTGAACCGCATAGCCATGTGCCTCGAGGAGCCTCCGGGCCGTCTCCGCGATGGGCCGGGTCTTGGCCTCGGAGGGAGGCTGGTGAAACACATACAAACGGCCGTCCGGCTTGAGCAAGGCCGCCAGGGCATGCAAGGCACGAGAGGGCTCACCCCAGAAGAGGCTGACGTTGAAGGCAAAAGCCTTGTCGTACGGCTTGCCGCCTGCCTGCACCTTCTCGATGGGGGCAGTCAGGAAGACAGCCCGGCCCTCTTCAATGGAGGAGCGATTGCGAGCCGAGGCCTTCTGCACCATCGGCGCGGAGCGATCGATGGCCGTAAGGGTCCCCGTCTGGAGCTTCCCCGCCACCAGCCCCGCCGCGATGCCCGCGCCACAGCCAATCTCCAGGACCCGGTCACCCGGCTGGATGTCCATGAGCTGAAGTGCCCAGAAATACCGTTCGTGGATGTCGAGGGTTGGCATGCTGGGGAGCCATCCTACCTGCACCGGGCGCTTGACCTTGACACCAGTGTCAGGTGCTACGGTCCTGGACAGAGGGCGCTCACCACCCGGGTGGGGGAACTGGCGCCGGAGCGGGTAGGGCGGTTGGTGTACCTGACGGCCTACTGTCCCGTGTGATTGAAGGCGTTCTTGCCCTTCGCGCTCGCGCTCACGCTGGATTTGCCGCTTGGGCTCTGGATTTCCGAGTGCGTGGTGACGCGGGAGCGGTGGGGCCGCATTCCGCGCAGCTACATTCGCTGTACTCTGGATCGCGCCACCACGCCCGCCATCCAGGTTTTGATGATCCGTGAGGCTGCTATTCCGTGTGCCAACATACTCAGTGACAAGATGCTTCGTGTTGCAAATGTCTCGCCCCCCAACGAGGGGGGCGTCCCTGGGCTGACGTGTCACATCCATTTTTGATACGTTAGTGACGCGTCAGTTTTTGTGCTCTTCGCTTTCGTTTGAGCTCCATGCGTGGCGGACTTTCCTCTCAGCCCGCCATGCAGCTTGAGTGGGTATGCTGCTTGCAGTGGCTGTTTGCAGCAGCTGGTTGCAGGAGTTGACCGGCCGCGTTACCGCTGACCTCGCATCCCCAAGCCAGGAGTTCCCATCATGAAGAACGCATTTGCCAGCATCGTCGTCGCCGCCCTCGCCCTTTCCAGCACTGCGTTCGCGGCTGGTAACTACAAGGTGGACGTGAAGACGCCCACGGACGCGAAGAAGGGGGCGCCGGCCTACGTGATGATTCACATCGAGGGGACGAATGGGTTCGGCATGAACATCGACTACCCAGTACAGCTCACGATCACGCCCCCAGCCGGCGTGACGGTCGAGAAGACCACGCAGACCAAGGCGGATGCCCAAAAGTTTACCAAGGCCGGCCTGGACTTCATTGTCAAGATCACTTCGGCGGACGCGGGTCAGAAGGACTTCACTGGCACGCTCAAGTTCGCGGTCACCGATAACAAGAACATGGCCCCCGTCGCCGAGAAGATCAGCTTCACCGTCACCGTGAAGTAGGAAGGCATAAGCGTAAGAAGGATGGGAGGCCTGAGCCTGCCCCGGTTTTTGTGGCTCTCCCGTCCTCCGTGTGGTCGAAGCTGACTGCCCTTCCCGTTTTTCCTATGCTTTCACTGTCCACTCATACCCGGGCCTGGCTTCCAGACCTTCACGTAATCGATGTACGCGGTCCACGCCGTCGAGCCCGTGGAGTTCGCGTCGCCGTACCAGAACGCCGAGGCAGAGCCGTTGATCGCCCAGGTCGAGGCGATGAAGTTCGCCATGCCCACCAGCATCCGCTTGTAGTCTGGGTTGTTGGAGAACGCGGCCGGCAGAGGAATCTCGTTGATCGTATTCGTCGACGGGTCGCCGACCCACATGCGGATGGTGTTGCCGGTACGGCGCGCCGTGTAGACCCACTGCTTGCCGTTCCTGCGGTCGACCGCCGGCCGGATCTCCGACTGCTTGTTGTCCGGGTCCCAATGCCAGGTCGTCATGATGTCGTCGCCGTCGTTGAATGGCAGCTCGACGATGTCGAGTTCCGGCGGCCACGGCGTCCCGCCCCAGCTCTCGGCGATGGGCCACATCAGGAAATACATGCCCGTGCCCAAGCCTGGAGGCAGGTTCGCCTTGAACGACACCTGGTAGTCCGCGTACCCGGGGTGCGCCGGCTTGTTGGCGTTGGAGTCCCACCACGTGCCCTGATCGAGGTAGCAGCCATCCCAGATACCAGAGCCGTCGTTCCGCTTCCTCGCGCGCATCTCGAGGTACCCATTGACCGTCACGCAGTGGCTCTGCGTGTTCATGTACATGACCGTGTGAATCAGCGGCACGTTGGTCTGCCACTGCTTCCACTTGTTCCAGTCGAGCGAGTCGAAATTGTCATCCAGATCGAGGACCCAGCCGGAGGGCGGGGAGGGGACGCCACCCGCGCCCGGGCTACCGCCCGTCAACAGGAGCCAGCTGACGTTGACGGACGCGCTGCCGCCGGCATCGTAGTACTCGACCTTCACGCGGTGCGTGCCGGCTGTGAGCTGGACGTCGCCGGTCAGTGCCGTCGCACCGTGATCGCTCCAATGATTGACGACAAGGTTGCCGTCCACGTAGATGCGGCTGCCGTCGTCGGACGTCGTTGAGAAGCGGTAGGTGCCCGCCTTGGAGAAGTTCCAGTCGCCCTCCCAGCGGACGCTGAAGTTGTCGGCGCCGGCGCCGGTGCCGGGGCTTCCTGTCCCCCAGTTGAAGTTGATGGCGGCATCCTGGCGCTGGAAGGCCTGCACCGTCAGGTTCTTGTCGCTGAAGTAGGTGCCGCGGAAGGCGCCCGACGGGATCGCAAGGCCGCTGCCGGCGGCATCGCCGTAGATATCGAGTTCCTGCACCCACGAGCCGCTCGTGTGGGTGCGATAGCGGACGTAGACGTACCGCGCATGGGTGTCCGGGATATTGCATGCCTGCCACTGGATCTTGCTTCCATCGATGTTGCAGTCATACCAGCCCGTCTGGGACCAGTTGGCGTCGAACAGCTGGACGGCGAAGCCATACGCCTGATCGCCGTAGCTCCGCACCTCCTGGACCTGCTTCAGCGATCCCAGATCGTACCCGACAAATGCCAGGTCGCCGGCACCCCATGCTCCGGAGGAGCTGTCGTCATCGTTGACTTGCCAGGGGTAATTGAATCCACCCTCGTCGATCAGGCTCACGGTCAGCTGAGCGGTGACTGCGCGTTCCGCGGTTCCAGTATCCGCTTGGGCTCCGGTCTCACCTCCCTGGCACGCCAGCGTGAGGAGGATGGGAATGACGAGGCACATTTGAGCGAGCGTGTAGCGGCGAGCACGAGCGCGATGAATCATCTCTATCTCCGTGTGGGGACACAAAGCAGTTATTGCTGCTTTTTCTATTGTTTCCGCATTTGAGCCGGGGGGCAAGCTTCCCGGTGGGGAGTCAACACCGCCCTGGCCGTTGATCACGATTGCCCGCTGGGAGCTGCCGTTCGACGGGTTGCGCGTGCAGGACTCCGGCCCCACTCAGAACAGTGACAGGCCGCGCGGTGTGACCAAGGCGCCGGCACGAGGCTCTCCGGGCGGCCTGGGCCCGCACCGCCGCGACCCAGACGCCCAACCTCGTCCCCGGGGCCCATGAGTACCTCGCGGTAGTTGAGGTTGGGCTCGGACTCCCAGTCCCCCCAGTCGTAGGCGAAGGGCGCCTCCGTGCAGCAGGTCGCGCTGGACCTGGGCTACGAAAGCGCCGGGAGCTTCGTCACGATGTTCCGCAAGGCACTCGGGGCACCACGCCGGGCCGCGATATGAGCGCGCTGCGCCGGACCGCGGAGCCCGGCGACGAGCCGTTGAGGCATCAGAAGGGAAATCCTGCTCCAGCGCCGGGCCTGGCGGCGCATCAACCCCAAGGCGCCGAACAGGCCCACGCCCCACATCGCCAGCGAGGGACCACTGGAAGCAGAGCTGGGCCGCGCCGTCCAGGCTCCACTGCACGGTGGCCGTCTCTTCGCAGTCCGTGGCACCGTCGTACTGGAGATCGGCCCGGTGCCCGTCCGTGACTCCGGGACCCGTAGCGGAACGCCCCTGATGGTCAAGGCCGGATGGAACTGCGGCCAGCGCCCGTCGCGGAGCAGCCTCTCGACGTGGGCAATGGACCGGTATTCAACGCATTCGCACAGGATGCCCTTCGAAGCGCTCCCCAGGGGCTGCGCAGGACATTCGCCCTGTGCGCTAAACTAGCTGGTCAAATCATTTGATAAAGGTCAGGCAATGACGCTTTCAGGCTTGATGATTCCACCCGGAGTGAAGCCCGGCGACAAGATTGCCACGGTTTCCCTGTCATGGGGTGGGGCGGGTGAGGAGAGGTTTCGCGCGCGCTACGAGGCTGGCAAGAAGCAACTGCAGGACACATTCGGCGTACAGGTTGTTGAAATGCCGAACACGCTAAAAGGCGCGGACTATCTCTATAACAATCCGCAGGCGCGGGCCGATGACCTGCATCAGGCCTTTGAGGACAACGGGATCAAAGCGATCATCAGCTGCATCGGTGGCGAAGATTCCGTCCGGTTGCTCGACAGGATTGATTTGAAAATCCTCCGCGCCAATCCCAAGGTTTTCATGGGGTACTCTGACACGACGGTGTCGCATTTCATCTGCCTGAAAGCCGGGTTGCGCAGCTACTACGGTCCTGCCATCCTGACAGGATTCGCCGAGAACACCGGCATGCACGAGTATCTGATCCAATCTGTGAGACGGACAGTGTTTTCCCGCGATGTCATCGGCACCATCGAAAACAGCAAGGAAGGCTGGACAAGCGAGTATTTGGCGTGGGATGTGCCGGAAAACCAGAGCATCAAACGCAAGATGCATCCGCCGATGGAGTGGCAGTTTCTGCAAGGCAAAGCCGCCGTCACGGGACGGCTGCTGGGCGGGTGCACCGACGTGCTGCCGATGATCATCGGCACTTCGGTTTGGCCAGCTGCCGATACATGGAAAGATGCCATCCTGTTCTTGGAGAATTCCGAGGAAGCCATGCCGCCCGGCGCTTTCCTGTGCATGCTGCGCAATTTGGGCGCACAAGGCATCGTAGACAGGATCAGCGGCATCTTGTTTGCGCGGCCATGCAATGTGGTAGCCGAGAAGTTCGCCGAGTATGAAGGCATGCTTCTGAAGGCCTGCGCGGAGTATGGAAGGCAGGATTTACCGATCATCACCCGCATGGATTTCGGGCACACCGATCCGATGTTCGTGATCCCGATCGGCGCAAAGGCGACGATCGATCCGGCCGGGAAACGGTTTTCCATCGATGAGCCGGGTTGCTGCTGAAGCTCACCTTGAAGAAGATCGGCGAGCCGCAAATATGGAAATCGCCTTCCAGCCGGACAAGGGAGCGCTTCCTCGCACTCAGGGATAGCGGACGGGGGGCGCGTCCTCACTCACATCCTTCCTTTCGGCCTTCTGCCTCAGAGGACCGTGGAGCACTCGAAAGGCAGGAGCCATGGATGGCGTTGCAAAAAGGATTCGCTGGTCGCGTTTCCTTCATGAGGACTCCCACAGGGGGGTGATCGTCCCGATGGACCATGGACTCACCCTGGGGCCCATCCAGGGGCTGGAGAGCCTGGAACAGATCGGGCGATGGATCCGGCACCCGGTCATCACGGGGATCCTTGCCCACAAGGGGTTGGTCGAGCGGCTGGCGGAGCAGGGACTGCTCCGGCGCCAGGGGGTGATGGTTCACCTCAATGGCATGACCTCGCTGTCGTCCACGCCGAACCGCAAGGAGATTCTGACCTCGGTGGCGCGGGCGCTGCGCCTCGGCGCGGACGCGGTCTCCTTGCAGCTCAACTTCGACGGGACGAACGACGCCGAGAACCTGGTCATGCTGGGCAGGGCCGTGGACGAGGCCCACGACGAGGGGCTGCCGGTGCTGGCCATGGTCTACGACAAGACCGATCCTGCCCGGGAGGAGCAGCGCCTGCTGCGGATGCGCCACCTCATGCGCGCCTGCGTCGAGCTGGGCGCGGATGCCCTCAAGATCGCCGCGCCCGCCAGGCTCGCCCTGTTGCCGGTCCTGTTGGATGGCATCCAGGAGCACACCGCCGTCTTCTTCGCGGGCGGTTCCAAGTGCTCGGACGAGGAATTCCTCTCCCTGGTCCAGGAGGCGGTGGCCTGCGGTGCCACGGGCCTGTGCGTCGGACGGAACGTCTTCCAGCGCGAACGGCCGTCGCTTCTCCTCGACCAGGTGTGGGACCTCCTGCAGGGGGATCACGCCGTCAGCAGCCTGGGGGCCGCCGCTTTCCTGACCCAGGGCTTCAGTGAAGCCGTGAAGTGATTTTTCCGAAGTCACAAATCCTTTCTCACCACTCTCTCTTTAGGGCCGCGCAAAGGGCCGTTCAGTGCGCGGAATCCTCGTCATCAGGAGCAGGCATGAGCACCCCAGACACTGTCATCAACATGAGCGAAGCCGTTACCATGCACAAACGCGAGCGCATCCGGCTCGAGCGTTTGGAGGGAGGCCGGAACCGGGCCGAGGAGTCCAGCGCCCTCATGGTCTGGTTTGACTCGCGGGGGCTGTCCACCCCCCAGGACCACGAAGGCTTGATCGCGCGGCTGACGAACCTGCCGTACACCGGCATTGTCCTCTACCCGGACAACCTGGCCGCGCTGGCCCCCGCCATCCCCGCGCGCATGCTCACGGTCTTCCATGCCGAAAGCGCCGGGGACCTGGAGCAGCTCTCCGTGCTTCCCTCCCGGGAGGCCGTGGTGGCCAGCCCGGATGTGCAAGTGCTGGCAAAGGCGGCGGAGCAGGGGCTGAAGACGTGCTACCGGGCCTACGTGGATGATGGAGAGAGCCTGCATCAATCCATCCAGGAGGGCTGCCGCCACGCCTATTTGATGATCCGCTTCAGGGATCCCACCAACATCCCGTTGGAGTTGGTGATCGCCTCGCTGCAGGCCACGAACACCGTGCTCATCAAGGAGATCAGCACGCCCACGGACGTGGACGATGCCATCGTCACCCTGGGGGTGATGGAGGTGGGCGCGGACGGGGTCATGTTCTCGCCGCGTGCCCACGGTGCGCTGAGTGACTTCGTCTCGCGCCTGGGCCGGCTGGAGCGCACGGCGGTGCAACTGGAGGTGGCGACGCTGGTGCGCAGCACGCCCATCGGCATGGGCTACCGCAGCTGCATCGACACCACCACGCTCTTCTCTCCCACGGAGGGCATCCTGGTGGGCTCCACGTCGCAGGGGGGGCTCTTGTGCTGCCCGGAGGTCTTCTTCCTGCCCTACATGGAGCTGCGTCCCTTCCGGGTGAACGCCGGGGCCGTCCACAGCTACGTCTACAACTTCGGCAACCGTACGGACTACATGAGCGAACTCAGGGCGGGTTCGCCCTTGATGCTGGTCGACCGTACCGGGAGCACGCGCCGCTCCAGCGTGGGCCGGATGAAGACGGAGATGCGGCCCTTGCGCCTCATCGAGGCCCGGTTCCAGGGCGGCGAGTGCATCAACGTCATCATGCAGGACGACTGGCACGTCCGGATCTTCTCGGACGATGCCAAGCCGCTGAACATCACCGAGCTGAAGCCCGGGGACCAACTGCTCGGCCACAGGGCCCTGCCGGGACGGCACGTGGGCATCAAGGTCGACGAGCACATCATCGAAAGCTGAGAGAGCGTCCCATGAGAGCATTTGAGCAGTTTCCCCGGAGCGGCCGTCCCCTCATGGTGAAGAAGTTTGGGGGGACGTCCGTGGCGGATGTCGAGCGCATCCGCAAGGTCGCGCGGCTGGCGCTCGAGAGCCAACGGGCAGGCAACGACGTGGTGGTCGTTGTCAGCGCCATGAGCGGGGAGACGAACCGCCTGCTGGGGCTGGCCCACCAGATGCTCTCCCGCCCGGATGCCCGGGAGCTGGATGTGATTGCCGCCACGGGAGAGCAGGTCTCCACGGCGCTGACCTCCATGGCCATCCAGTCCGAGGGGGGACAGTCCTGCTCCTTCCTGGGACACCAGCTCCCGCTGCGCACGGACAGCGCCTTCACCCGGGCCCGCATCCACCAGGTGGAGCAGGAGCGCATTCGCAAGGCCCTCTCGCGGGGGCAGATCGCCGTGGTCGCCGGATTTCAGGGCGTGGACTCCGATGACAACATCACCACGCTGGGGCGTGGGGGCTCGGACACCACGGCGGTGGCCCTGGCGGCCGCGCTGGGCGCGGACGTCTGTGAAATCTACACAGACGTGGAAGGCGTCTACACGGTGGATCCCCGCGTCTGCGCGTCCAGCCGGAAGCTGAAGTCCATCCCTTACGAAGAAATGCTCGAGCTGGCGTCCCTGGGAGCCAAGGTTCTGCAGGTGCGCAGCGTGGAGATCGCCATGAAATACGCGGTGCCTGTTCACGTGCGCAGTACGTTTTCGGAGGAGGAGGGGACCTGGGTCGTCTCCCGGGAGAAGACGTTCGAATCCCGGGTGCTCGCGGGGCTGGCCTGCGAGCGGAACCAGGCGCGGGTGGAGATCTCCGGCATCGAGCACCACCCCGGCCGGGTGGCGGAGCTGATGGAGCTGCTGGCGCAGATGAACACGAGCGTGGACCTGCTGCGCCATTGCCGGGAGGACGTTCATGCGAGCCTCGCGTTCACCCTGGCCGAAGAGGAACTGCTCCGTGCGAGGCCCTCGCTGGAGCAGCTCGTGGAGCGCATGGGGGCCTCCAGGGTTCACGTCTCGGCGGGCCTGGCCAAGGTGTCCCTGGTAGGCATTGGCATCCGGTCGGATCCCTGGATTGCCGCCCGCGTGTGCCGCAGCCTCGCCCGGCACGGCATCGGTGTCTCGGACCTGGCCGTGAACGAGCTGCGCATCAGCGGACTGGTGGAGGGGAACCATGCGGACGAAGCGCTCCGCATCCTTCACGAGGCCTTCCTCCTCGTGCCCACGGACGCCGCGGAACCTTCCGCCGCGTATGCCGAAGGGGGCCTGCAGTGAGCTGCCCGCGCATCCTCATTGTCGGCGGCGGCATTGGCGGACTGGCGGCGGCCCTGGCGTTACGGCGGGCCGGGTTCGAGCCGCGGGTGTTCGAACAGGCCGCCCGCCTTCAGCCTGTCGGGGCCGGCATCCAGATGAGCCCGAATGCCACGCGGGCTCTCCTTCAGCTGGGGTGCGGAGAGCACCTGCGCGCTGCCGCGGTGGCCCCGGAGTCGCTGGAGGTCAGGAGCTGGAACACCGGAAGGCGCATTTTCTCCACCCCCTTGGGCGAGCGTTGCCTCCAGGAGTACGGCGCCCCGTATTACCACGTCCACCGGGCCGACCTGCACGCGGTGCTCTTGAAGGCACTCGGGCAGGAGCCGCTCCACCTGAGCGCCCGTTGCACCGGCTTCGTCGAGGAAGACGGAGGGGTGCGTGTGGACTTCGCGGATGGCTCTAGCCAATGGGCGGACCTGCTCATTGGCGCGGATGGCATCCACTCGGCCGTCCGGACGGCGGCCTTCGGGCCGGAGCGCCCCCGCTTCTCGGGCTACGCGGCCTTCCGCGCCGTCCTCCCGGCCGAACGCATCCAGGGCCTCCGGCTCCAGCGCAACCTGACCTCCTGGTGGGGCCCCGGGCGGCACTTCATGCACTACTTCATCTCAGGGGGGCGCCAGCTCAACTGCGTCGCCGTGGTCCCGGCGAAGACGTGGCCGCTGGAGTCCTGGTCGGCCCAGGGAACTCCCTCGGAGTTCCTCTCGGAATTCCAGGGGTGGCACCCCGCGGTCCTGGAGATGATCCGCGCGACGGAGCAGGTCTTCAAATGGGCCTTGTACGATCGGGAGCCCTTGCCCCGGTGGAGCCGTGGGCACGTCACGCTGCTGGGGGATGCCGCCCATCCCATGCTGCCTTTCCAGGCGCAGGGAGGGGCTCAGGCCATCGAGGATGCGGTGGTGCTCGCGGGCTGTCTGTCTCGGAGCGCCGGAAGGCCTCGGGAGGCGCTGGAGAAATACGAGCGGTTGCGCAAGCCCCGGACCAGCCGGATCCAAGGGGTCTCCCGGGGCAGCGCTGAGCTGTTTCACCTCGCCCGGCCTGTCCAGGTTCTCAAACGCAACACCCAGCTCCGGCTCACCCATCGGTTCAGGCCGGGAAGGCTCGCGCACCGGATGGACTGGTTGTACGCGCACGACGCGCTGGCCGAAGCCAGTGCAGCAGCAAGAGAGGAGAGCACACATGAACGGCATTGAGAAAGAATTGCATTGGCATGGGGGGGCGCATGGAGGCTCCTGGGAGAAGCCACACATCCGGGAGGTCAGCCACGAGTTGACGGTCCAATACGCCACCCATCCGATCCGCCGGGTGCTCGATGACGGTCAAGTGCAGGTCGACCTGGTCAACCTCCGTTCCTACAATGGGAAGCTGGTGGGGCCGGTCATGGAGGTCCGCCCAGGGGACACGCTGAAGGTTCTCTTGAAGAATCAGCTTCCCTTCCATGAAGACATGGTGGGCGATCACCCGCACAACGGCCCTCACGGTTCCAACGTCACCAATCTCCATTTCCACGGGATGCATGTCTCACCCGCTGGAAACTCCGACAACGTCATGCTGTCGATCGGCCCGAACCAGCAGTTCGAGTACGAGGTCAAGATTCCGAGTGATCATCCCGCGGGTACCCACTGGTACCACGCCCACAAGCATGGGGCCGTTGGCATCCAGTTGGGCAGCGGCATGGCGGGGCCCTTGATCGTCCGCGGCGGCATTGACGGCGTCGAGGGGATTCGTGAAGCCCGGGAGCGCATCCTCGTCCTGCAGCAGATTCCCTACAAGATGGTCACCAACCCCTACGACGAGACCCAGCAGGCGAACATGGTGGAGGAGTTCGCTCAGCTCTTCGAGTTCACCTGGCTGAGCGAGCTCGTGCCTCAAGGGCGGCGTGTCACCCTCAATGGGGAGACCCTGCCGACCTTCCAGATGCGTCCGGGAGAAGTCGAGCGCTGGCGGTTCATTCACGCGGGCATCCACTTTCCGTTCCGGCTCCGGCTGGTCCGGGAGGGCGGCAACCCCGCCACCGAGAGCATTCCCTATTACTTGATTGCCATGGATGGCATCACGACGGGCCGCCTCGACAAGGTGGACGAGACCGAGATGCACCCCGGGTACCGCGAGGATGTGCTGGTCCAGGCGGTGGGCCGGGATGGGAAGCCCTTGGCGCAGGGAACCTACCTGCTCGTGGACGAGGTGGAGCAAAACCCCCAGGCCAAGGTCCTGGCGCGCATCGTCGTGAGCGGGCCGCCGAAGAAGATGAAGCTGCCCAAGCCGCAGGCGCTGGCACCGTTCGCGCCGTTCAAGCCCATCCTGGACGAGGAGCTCACCAGCCATACGCCTCAGCCCGCGCATTTCGAAGTCCAGATGCTGCAACCGCCTCCGGCGCCCGTCTTCAAATTCCTCCTCAACGGCGTCGAGTTCGATGCCCATGCGCCTCCACGCAAGCTGACCCTGGGCGCGGTGGAGGAGTGGCTCGTCACCAGCACGGGGGTCCCGGAGTTCTTCCCGGGCCATCCTTTCCACATCCACACCAATCCCTTCCAGTTCACGGATGCGGAGGGAAGGATCGTCTGGAAAGACACGCTGTTCGTGCCTGTTGGCGCGGAGTTCCGCTTGCGCACCCGTTACAAGCGCTACGTCGGCCAGTTCATGCTGCACTGCCACATCGTGTCCCACGAGGACGAAGGCATGATGGAGCTGCTGGAGGTCGTTCCGCCCAAGCAGGATGCGGGGGGCGGCCACGGCCCTCACCACTGAGCTTTGCCAGTAGGCGCGAGAGGTTTTCCATGGTGATCGATGCGCATGCCCACGTCTCTCTCTCCAGCTATGGAGCCACAGAGGGATATCTGAAGCAGCTCGAACAGAGCGGCATCCAGCAGGGCATCATTGGCCCTGGCGCCATGCTGGATGTCAGGCGGATGAGCGCCTACCTCGGGGGCAAACTCAAGCCGGACAACGACGTCCCGGACAATGGGTATGTGGAGCAGTCCTTCCGTGCCCACCCCCAGCTGCATGGGCTTGCGTGTGTGGATCCACGAGCGCCACAAGCGGTCCAGACGCTGGAGGGGTACTTGAGGCGAGGTTTCCGTGGATTGAAGTTGGCACCCCTGGTTCATCCCGTGCCGTTCGACAGCCCGGCCGTTGCCGGACTGGTGAGCTTCTGTGGTGAGCTGGGGGTGCCTGTTTACGCACATACCGGGCCCCATCCAGGGGCCAGCACGGCCGGGTTCGCCGCGCTGGCCCAGCGTTTCCCTCGCACGAACTTTGTCCTGGAGCACCTGGGGTTTGGACCGGCCGATCCAGAGGCGACGGCCGCCGCCACCCACCTGGACAATGTCTTCCTGGAGACCTCGCTGGGCAGCTACCTGCACATCGAGGAATCGGTCAAGAAGGCAGGCGCTCACAAGGTGCTCTTCGGCTCCGAGTACCCCCTGTCACACCCCGCCGTGGAACTGAAAAAGATTCTCCTGCTCCCCATCTCCAGCCACGAGCGCGAGAGGATCCTCGGCGGGAACATCCGTGAACTGCTTCGCCTCGAATGAACATCCACACAGGGAATAGAACCATGGCGTCGCTTTATCCACTGGAAGCCCTCAACCGGATCTTGCGGCATGCACGCAATGCTCCCTTCTACAGGGCACACCTGCCAGTCACTCCCGTCCAGTCCTGGGAGGACTTCAAGCGGATCCCCTTCTCGACGAAGGAGGACCTGCGGCGGCACTCTCCGGAAGGGCTGGTCTGCGTTCCACGTCAACAGCTCTTGCAGTACCACGAGACCTCCGCGACGACGGGGGCCGCGGTCTCCGTCTGGTACAGCGAGAAGGACTTGAAAGAGATCCGGAGCCGTCTGGGGAATTGGGGCGTCGGCTTCAACCGCGACGACCGCGTGCTCATCAAGTTCCCCTATGCGCTCTCCTCCATCGCACACTTCGTCCAGGCCGCCGCTCACCACAAGGGCGCGTGTGTGATTGCCGCGGATGCGGGAACCGCGGTCACCCCCTTGCGGACCGTGGTCGAGTTGATGAGAAAGCTGCAGGTCACCGTCCTGGCCACCATGTCACTGCAAGCGGTGGTGGTGGCCGAAGCGGCGGAGATGGCGGGCCTTGACCCTCGCCGTGATTTTCCCCACCTGCGTGCCATTTGCTGCGGCGGAGAGCCCCTCACGCCGTACCGCCGCCAGCTTCTCCACGACATCTGGGGAGTCCCCGTCTATGACAATTATGGGATGACCGAGACAGGACCCCAGGCCATGGACTGCCCGGAACGCAGGCTGCACCCGTTCCAAGAAGCTGTCTGGATGGAGGTTCTGGATGACCGCTTCGAGCACGAGGTGGCCCCCGGGGAGACGGGAAACCTGGTCGTCACGTCGCTCACCCCCCGGGCCACCCCCATGATCCGGTACATCACGGGCGACAGGGTCAGACTTCTGAACCAGCCCTGTGCATGCGGCCAATCCATCACCCTTCAGCACCGGGGCAGGGCGGCGGACATCCTGCGGGTCCAGGGCAAGCCGTTCGACCTCTGGGACCTGCAGTCCATCGTGTTCCAGCTCCCGAGCCGGCGGTTCTGGAAGGCCGCCGCCGAACCGGAAGGGCTCCGCTTCATCGTGGAACAGGAGCGGAACGAGTTCCCCCTCCAGCCCGCACTCCTGGAGCGTCTGCGGCAGGCCCATGGCGTCGGCCTGCGGGTGGACCTGGTTCCCAGAGGGACCCTCTACAACCGGAATGAGCCGGTCTCGTTTGGACGGCCCGGGAAGCCCGTCTACCTCTGTGACGCCGCGGAACTCGCGGCCCTGGTGGACGGCAGCCAAGCCTCCATTGCGCGCCGGTCAGCGGGCGGGTGAGCGCTGCACGAATGCGTCGAGCTTGGCGAGCGTCTGCTGGCCGAGTTCCGCCGCGCCAAACGACTTCACACGCTGGCACGCCTGGGCCGTGAGGAAGACCGAGTGCATGGTGATGAGCGTCTTCTGGCCCTGGGCCTCGAAGGTCACGGTCACGTCGAACGCTTTCGGGTCCTCGTCCACGTCGGAGTCGTGCTGGTACGCCAGCCGCTCGGGGCGCACCACCTCCCGGTAGGTGATGCGGTTCGGGAACTTCGTGCCGTCGGGCCCGGTGAGGAGGAACCGCCAGGTGCCGCCCGGTTTGACGTTCATCTCGTGGACCTGGGTGGAGAAGCCGTTGGGGCCCCACCACTGGGCCACATGGGCTGGGTTGGTCCACGCATCGAACACCAACTCGCGCGGGGCGTTGATCGGGCGCGAGACAACAATCTCCCGGTCGGAGGTGGACGAGAGGGGAGGGGAGGCACGGGGCGTGGAGTTCATCGCTTGCGTCCTTTCTTGGCGTTGGGGGAGGGGACTGCGGTGTCCTGTTTCGGAGGTTCAGGCGGCTTCTGATTCGCTTGAAGGGTGGCGAGGTAGGACTCGAGCCGGTCGAACCGCTGCTCCCAGTGCTCGCGGTACTGCTCAACCCACTGGGAGACTTCGCGCAGCGGCTCGGCCGCCAGCGAGCACGGGCGCCACTGGGCCTCCCGGCTTCGGGTAATCAGTCCTGCTCGCTCCAGAACCTTGAGGTGCTTGGTGACCGCCGGGAGGCTGATGTCGAAGGGGGCCGCCAGCTCGGTGACCGCCGCTTCGCCCTGCGACAGCCGGGCGAGGATGGCCCGCCGGGTCGGGTCGGCGAGCGCGGAGAAGGTGAGGGACAAAGGGTCGGTCGGCATCGGTACTTAACCAGATGTATAAATAACCAACTGGTTAAATGCAAGGGGCAAGGGCCCCTGTCGCAGGGGCATGCGCTCGCCGCTTCGGGGTTACTCGCCCAGCGCGGAGTAGTTCACGAGGGTGTACCGGTACTTCTGCTGGGCACGCATCCGGGCGGCCAGGGCGCCGTGGACCGCCTCGTCCCAGCGGGTGTACCGCTCGATGAAGCGGTCCGAGGCGGGCTTGTCTCCCGCCCGCTGAATGGCGAGCACCTCGCGCAGGAGGCTGCCCACCACCTCGGGGTACTTCTCGTAGTGGATGTGGAGCCCGTCCGGCCGCAGCTCCAGCAGGCCCTGGTCGAGGAAGTAGTTGAGCTGCATGAGCTGCATCGTCTGGTAGGGCTGGTCCCGCCGGGGGCGGACCACCTGCAGCACGCGCAGGATGCCGCTGGCGTACAGCTCGCGCAGCGTGGTGTCGTCGTAGAAGCCCCGCTCGCGCAGCTGCTTGCCGATGTACAGCGAGACGAGGTCCGACTTCATCTCCTCCAGGGCGCTCGAGTTCTCCTCCAGGGCATCGCTGTTCACCGAGCGGCCCTTCACGTCCTGGTCCACGCCCAGGTAGTGGCCCACCTCGTGCCAGAGCGTGCGGTTGAAGCCGCCGCTGGGCCCCAGGTGGGTCCGGAAGGGCTCCGCCACCACCGCCTCCCAGACGGTCCGCCCGTTCGAGAACAGGTTCGGGTTCTTCATGATGTTCGAGCGCAGCAGGATGGTCCGGCCGTAGCGGCGGGCGTGCAGCGGCTCGTTGGGGAGGATGGTGGCCGTGTTGGTGCTGCGGGCCTGGGCGAAGTCGGCGACGACGTTGTAGACGCCCACGGGAATGTCCGAGCTCACCGTCTTGTGCGGCGTGTAGGGCAGGCTGTCCTCCAGCGCCTGGAGCCCCTGGAGCCCCTTCTCCAGCTTCGCCGTCGCGGCATCGTCCCGGATGAGCACGCTCAGCGAGTAGAACGTCTTCGCGCCGAACAGCTCGTCGTCGTAGACCTCGTAGGAGCCGATTTGCGCGTTGAGCCGCCGGAACCGGCCCCGGACCCAGGAGGCATCGCCGGACTCGTAGTCATTGGAGAGCAGGTCCCGGGCGCGGTTGCGCAGGTAACCGGCGAACTCGGCGTCCTCCGCCTCCACGGCGTTGGCGGCGTCCCACAAGAGCCCGTGGGCCTTCACCATGCGCGGGGCATAGGCGACGGCGTAGGGGACGGCATAGAGCAGGGCCGGGTCCGGCTTCTTGGCCAGGGCGCGCAGCGTCTCGCTCAGGCCCGGGTGAAGTCCCGCGATGACCGGATAGCGCTCCAGCGTCCCCAGATCCTGCCGCAACGAGGCGGCATCCGCCCGGCGGACGACGGTGCGGGGGGCCAGCAGCGAGGCCTGAAGGCCCGGGTGCTTCTCCAGGACGGCCTGGACCTGGGCCTTGGTGATGCCCCAGGGGTAGACGTTCTTGCCGGGAACCACCGGGTCCGTGGGCAGGAAGGGCATCCGCTCGTTCTGGAGCGTGTTGGCGATGGGCCCCTGGAAGAGGCGGTAGAGCGTCCGCTGCTGACCGGCGAGCGGGGTCTTCTGGGCGTCGAGCTTCTTGCGGAGCTCAAGGGCCTTGGGATGCCGTGATTCCTCGTAGATGTCCTGGAAGAGCGCGCCCACTTCCAGGAGCTTGGCGAGGGCGGCGCGTTCCCCGGCGGACAGCGGGGACAGGTCCGTGTCCAGCCGGATGGTCTGCGTCTTCTCCAGGATTTCGCGGGTGTGGTCCTCGGTCCAGGAGGAGGGAGGGGCGGCCTCGGGAGAGGTGGAGAGCATGAGCACCAGGGCGGCGGCTGCGCGGTTCATTCCCTGGAGCGTAGCCCGGTCTTGCTGGTAAAGGCGCAGACCCATGACGCTCTCGTCCGGACGGGGACTGTTGCTAGGCGGCGGGCTCCTCGGTGTCCTGCTGGCCTTGCTGTGGCTCCGGAACGAGCCCCCCGCCGTGCGAAGCGCTGGAGCGGCTCCGGACGGCTTCTCCGTGCACCAGGCCCTGGAGGTTCGCGGCCGGTTGATGGAGGGGATGGGCCCACACCGCGTGGGACAGCCGGCCCTGCGGGTGCTTCGCGACCGCCTGCTGGGCGAATTCCAGAAGCTGGGCCTGTCGCCGCAGGTGCAGTCCACCTTCGTCTGCTCGGACTACGGGACGTGCGCGACGGTGGAGAACCTCCTGGTCCGGTTTCCGGGCCGGGGCCCCCATGCCGAGGGGCGCCAGGCGGTCATGCTCGCGGTGCATTACGACTCGGTGGGGGCGGGACCGGGCGTGTCCGATGACGCCAATGGCACGGCGGTGGTTCTGGAAGTCGCCCGCCACCTGAAGTCCGAGCCCGCACGCCGCAACGACATCATCCTGCTCATCACCGACGGCGAGGAGTACGGGCTGCTCGGGGCCCACGCCTTCGTGAGGCATCCCTGGGCCAACGATGTGGCCGCCGTCGTCAACGTCGAAGCCCGGGGCAGCTCGGGCTTGAGCCACATGTTCGAGACCGGCCCCAACAATGCCCGGCTCGTCGGGTTCTACGCGAAGCACACCGCGCGGCCCTCGACGAACTCCCTGGCCTATGCCGTCTACAAGCGCATGCCCAACGACACGGACTTCACCGTGTTCAAGGCCGCCCAGATGACCGGGCTGGGCATCGCCAACATCGAGGGGGTGGTGCACTACCACACCCCCTATGATGACCTGGAGCACTCGGATCCGAGGACCCTCCAGCACCATGGGGATGTGGCCCTGGGGTTGCTCCGCGCGATGGCGGAAGAGGATTTCTCCCAGCCGCCGCCGGGAGATGCCGCGTTCGTGGACTTCCTGGGCCTGTTCGTCCTCCACTGGCCCGTGGGGTGGACCCCCGGCCTCGCCTTGCTGGGGCTGGGGCTCCTCCTCGCGGGGGCCTACCGGTGGTCCCGCGAGGAGCCGGTCTCGCCGCGGCAACTGGGCTGGGTGAGCCTGGGCTGGTGGGGACTGCTGCTGTTATGCGCCGGGGTGGGCTTTGCCTACTTCAAGCTCCTGAGCGCGAGCGGGGCGGCCCCCGTGTCGTGGATCGCCCATCCCGGCCCCGCGCTCGCCGCGCTGGGGCTGCTCTGGGTGTCGGTCTTCTGGCTGCTCTGCGCGCTCATCGCCCGCAGGACGACGGGCACGGCCCGGTGGATCGCGGTGTGGGCCTGGTGGGGACTGCTGACGGTGGGGCTCTCGTTCGCCTTTCCCGATGCCATCCCCTCGCTGCTGATTCCGGTTCCCCTCGTGGGGCTTGCCGCGGTGCTCACGCCCCGGGGCGTGGGCCGCGTGGCGGTGGTGGGGCTGGGCACCGCCGTGGCGGGATGCCTGATGTTCCCGCTGGTGTTCTTCCTGCTGAGCAGCCTGGGACTGCCCTCGCTGCCCCTGGTGGGCTTGCTGGCGGGGCTGATGCTGGCCACCCTCTTGCCCCTGTCACCCTCCCGGTGGCCCCTGGGCTGGCGGCTTCCCTCGGTCTGTGCCGCGGCCGCGGCGGTGCTCTCGCTCTGGGCCCTCCGCCTCTCGCCTTACTCGGAGCAGGCACCGCAGCGGCTGAACATCGTCTACCGGTTCGACCAGGACCGGCAGTCGAGCCGCTGGGCGCTGGAGGGCGACCTGAGCCGGGTGCCCGGGCCGCTCGCCGAGTTTCAGCAGGGCACGCGCGAGGTGACCGCGCCGTGGGACACGAAGCCCTCGTTCCTCCTGCCCGCGGAGTCCATCGGGCTGACCGCGCCCGAGCTGGAGCCCCTGCACGTCGAGACCGTCGCGGCGGGACGCACCCTCCAGTTGCGGCTTCGCTCGACGCGGGGAGCGCCTTTCGTGAACGTGGCGTTTTCTCCGGCGGCCCGTCTCACCTCGGTGCGTGTGAATGGGCAGAACGTGCCCTCGCAGAAGGAACGGATCCGCAATCGCTACGGCCAATGGCGGGCCGTCTCCTGCGTGACCGATGCGCCCCAGGGATGTGTCGTGGAGCTGTCCCAGGAGGGCAGCGAGCCCATCGAGGCGTTTCTCTATGACGAGTCTCCGGGCATACCGCCCGGCCGGTTCTCTCGCCGCGCGGAGTGGAAGGACTTCGTGCCGAGCCAGAATGGGGATGTCACGGTCGCCTCGCGCTCGTTGAAGATCTAGTACGCTCGGCCGCATGTTCCTGACGGTGTTCACAGTGACGGCGGCCCTCGCCACGGCTTCTGGAGAGGCGTCGCCTTCCAGCAAGACCCTGACGTTCGAGGGCGCGTGCGATGCCTCCGGGGCCGTGGTGCTGGGCCAGGACGCGTTCATCGTGGGAGACGATGAGGACAACATGCTCCGGGTCTACGACAGCCGCTCGGGAGGCCGGCCCCTCCACGCGGCCGATGTGTCCAAGGCCCTGAGGGTTGCGTCCGGCAAGAACCCGAGTCCCGAGACGGACATCGAGGCCGCCACGGACATTCCTCCGCTCGCCTTCTGGTTGACCTCCCACGGCCGGAAGAGCTCCGGGAAGCAGGACCCCAACCGCTTCCGCTTCTTCGCGACCCGGGCCTCACCGGACGGGCAGTCGCTTCAACTGGAAGGGAAGCCCTACACGCGGTTGCTGGAGGATCTCCTCGCCGCGCCCCAGCTCAAGGGGTTCGGGTTGGCCTCGGCCGCGCAGCGCACACCGAAAGAGCCGGGAGGCTTCAACATCGAGGGGATGACGGCCATGGAGGACGGAAAGTCCCTCCTGATTGGCTTCCGGAACCCCCTCCCGGAGGGCAAGGCCATCACCATCGCCCTCTTGAATCCCGTCGAGATGGTGAAGGGGAGCCCCGCCCGCCTGGGCGAGGCGCGGCTGCTGGACCTGGAGGGGCTGGGCATCCGCTCCATCTCCTGGTGGCGGGGGCAGTACCTCTTCATCGCGGGCCCCTCCTCCTCGGAGGGAACCTCGCGTCTGTTCACCTGGGACGGGAAGGCCGGCAAGCCCTCGCGGGTGGAGGGCGCCGACTTCACCGGGCTCAACCCCGAGGCCTTCGTCACGTTCGAGGACAAGGAGGAGATCCTCATCCTCAGCGACGATGGGACGCGCCTGATCGACGGCACCGAGTGCAAGCGGCTCAAGGACCCCGCGAAGAAGCAGTTCCGCGGCTTCTGGCTCCGCGTGCCGCAGGCTGCCGCGCCCCGGGACGGTCAGTAGCCGTGGCGGGTGCTCTGCACCTGCACGAGCTTGCCGTCCTCGAACGTCACCACCTGCATCAGCCGGTTGGTGCCGAAGTTGTACGTCCAGTCCTCGTAGGTCTTGTAGACGACCTCCTTGGTGGATTCGTCCTTGCCGGTCCGGGTCTTGGTCTCCTGGGCCACGTTGCGGGTGTCCTTGGAGGCCGGTTCACCGCACCGCGCCAGCACCTCTTCCCGGGACGCGCCGTCCGAGACGATGTGGGTGCCACACCGGAGCGAGGCGGCGTGGCTGGGCGGGGCGAGGAAGCAGAGCGCTACGGGGAGGGCCATCACGAGGGAACGCATCCGAGGAACTCCGTGGAAAAAGCAGAAGGGTGAGGGGGCAGACGCCAGCGGCCCCCGCTTATTCAACCGCGCATCAAATCAGGACTTTCACGGCCCGGACCATCTCCTCCGTGGGGTCCGGGTCAGCGATGATGTCGAAGCCCAGCTTCTTGCAGACGCGCTGCATGGGGCGGTTGCGCGACAGGATGTCCGCGACGATGCGCTCCAGCCCCCACTCGCGGCCAATGTCCACGAGCCGCTGGAGCATCTCCGAGCCCAGCCCTTGGTACTGCATCCGGTCGCTGATGAGCATGGCGAACTCCCCATCCCCGGTGCCCTGCAGGCGCGTCAACCGGCCCACGCCGACGATTTCGTCCCCTTCGGGCGTGGGGTGGATGGCCAGCAGGGCCATCTCCCGCGCGTAGTCGATGAAGCAGATGCGCGCCAGCCGCTCGTGGGCCACGCGCTGGTCCAGCCGCATCATCCCCGCGTAGCGCATGAAGACGCTCTGCTCCGAGAGGGCGCGGTGGAAGGCCTCCATCTTGGGCTCGTCCTCCGGGCGGATGGGCCGGACGATGAGTTCCGTGCCGTCCTTCGTGCGCAGCCGTCCCTCGTACTGCGAGGGGTAGGGGTGGATGGCCAGCGGGGGCAGCTCGGACTCCTGCACCCCGGGCTCGTGCAGCACCACCCGCGCATCCAGGGCGACCGGCTGTCCGGCCGAGGCCAGCAGGGGGTTGATGTCCACCTCCTTGAGGAAGCGCTGCTCCACCACGAGCTTGCTGAAGCGGACCAGCAGGGTCTCCAGCGCGGCCATGTTCACCGGCGGGCGCCCCCGGACGCCTTGCAGGGCCTTGTAGATGAGCGTGCGCTCCATCAACCTCCGCGCCAGGGTGGTGTTCAGCGGCGGCAGGCCCAGGGCCCGGTCCTGGAACACCTCCACCAGGATGCCGCCCGCGCCGAAGAGCAGCACGGGGCCGAACTGCGCATCCAGGCTGCTGCCGACGATGAGCTCATACCCATCCAGCCGGACCATGGGCTGCACCGTCACGCCGTGGAAGGCCTCCGCCTGGCCTCGCTCGGTCAGCGCCCGCTGGATGCCGGAGAACGCCTCGCGGACCTGCTCCGCGCTGGCCAGGTTCAACCGCACGCCGCCCACGTCCGTCTTGTGCATGATGGTGCGCGAGTGGAGCTTCACCACCACCGGGTAGCCCAGGGCCTCCGCCTGGGTCACGGCCTCGTCCTCCGTGGCCGCCAGCCGCGTCTCCACCGAGGGGATGCCATACGCGGCCAGCAACTGCTTGGACTCGTACTCCGTGAGCAGCGTCCGTCCGTCCGCCCGCGCGGCGTCGATGAGCGCCCGGGCCCGCTCGCGGGCGTTGCCCGTGGCCTCCTCCGCCAGCGTGGGCGTCTCGTACAGGGCGCTGAGGTAGTAGCTGTAGCGCCACATGTAATTGAAGATGCGGGCGGCCGTGTCGGGATAGCCGAATGTGGGGATGCCCGCGTCGTTGAGGATGCGCTCGCCCGCGGCGACCTCCGAGCCGCCCATCCAACTGGCGAGGACCGGCTTGCCCAGGCGGGCATAGGGTTTGAGCCGGTCCGCCGTCTGCGTGGGCTCCGTCATGTCCTGCGGGGCGAGGATGACGAGGAGCCCGTCGCTGTTCTCGTCCGCGCCGGCCACCTCCAGCGCCTTCGCGTACCGATCGGGATCCGCGTCGCCCAGGATGTCCACGGGGTTGCCGTGGCTCCACTGTGGCGGCAGCAAGCGATTGAGGGCCGAGAGCGTCTTCTCCGAGGGCTTGGCCAGCTCGCCCCCGCCGGAGACGAGCGCGTCCGTGGCCAGCACCCCCGGGCCGCCCGCGTTGGTGACGATGGTGAGCCGCCGGCCCTCGGGCCGGGGCTGCTTGGCCAGCACTTCGGCCATGTAGAAGAGGTCCGCGATGCTGTCCACGCGCAGCACGCCCGCGCGGCGGAAGGCGGCGGTCAGCACCTCGTCGCTGCCCGCGAGCGTGCCGGTGTGGGACGCGGCGGCCTTGGCGGCCTGCTCGGTCCTGCCCGCCTTGATGACGATGATGGGCTTCTGGAGCGCCACCTCGCGGGCCGCCGAGAGAAACGCGCGCGCGTCGCCGATGGACTCCATGTAGAGCAGGATGCTGCGGGTGCGCGGATCATTGCCCAAGTAGTCGATGAGGTCTCCCCAGCCCACGTCGAGCATGGAGCCCAGGGAGACGAAGGCGCTGAAGCCCACCGTTTCGCGCTGGCTCCAATCCAGGATGGCCGTCAGCAGGGCGCCGCTCTGGCTGATGAAGGCCACGTTGCCGGGCCGGGCCATGGCGCCCGCGAAGGTGGCGTTGAGGCCGGTGGTGGGCCGCATCAATCCCAGGCAGTTGGGGCCGATGATGCGCATGCGCCCCCGCCGGGCCTCGCGCAGCACTTCCTGCTCCAGCAGCGCCCCCTCCACGCCCGTTTCCTTGAAGCCGGCGGAGATGATGATGGCGCCCTTGACGCCAGCCTCGGCGCACTCCCGGATGACCCCCGGCACCGTGGGGGCGGGGGTGCCGATGACGGCCAGGTCCACCGGCTCCGGGATGGCGGAGATGGACGGCCAGGTCCGGATGCCCAGGACATTGCTGCGCTTCGGATTGACCGGATACACGGTCCCGCCGAAGGGATTGCTGATGAGGTTCCACAACAAGGTGCGGCCCACGCTGCCCTGGCGCTCGCTGGCGCCGATGACGGCCACGCTTCGGGGCGCGAAGAGGGCATCGAGCGGATGACGGGCCTGCTGGTGCAGCAGGTCGTACGTGGGCTCTATGGGCGGGCGGGCAGACATGGCCTTGCTGTACCACGGCGGCTCAGGCCCTGGCCGCCCTCACCACCGCCCCCGGTGCGCTATTCCGGCGCCGGTAGGAGGAAGTAATAGCGGGGGGCAGGCGGGGACAGGAAGCGTGGGTTGTCCACGGGGGGTTGCAAGAGGCTGTAGCTGCCCGCCATCGGCTGCTGGAGCTGATAGCTGCCCGCCATCGGCTGCTGGAGCTGATAGCTGCCCGCCATCGGCTGTTGGAGTTGATAGCTGCCTGCCATGGGCTGCTGGAGCTGATCTGAGGCATCCCCTCATTTAGCGAGCAGGCAGACAAGCGTTGACTGGGCCGTCTGATGCAACAAGTAGGGTCCATCG
>NZ_JAHXBH010000045.1:0-46926 GCF_020103775.1 Allostigmatella hybrida | reverse complement strand
TCGAAGGGGCACGCCAGCAGCTCCGCGACTGGCTGGCCGTGGAGGTCGTCCCGAGATACCGCCGTGCCGCCGAGGAGCAGCTCGCGCACCTGGACGAACTGCCCCCGAAGCCGTAACACCTTGGCAGGCTGTTCCTTACCAACGTCCAGCAGCAAGCTAAAACTTATTAACCTTGAAACTCGCCTTCACCTGGTAGTTGCATCCAGCGGCCAGATTCTACGACTTCATTTTCATCTCTCGGAATAGGCGTCTCGCGGTAGCGTGGCTGAGTTAGATCGAATTCACGGAGCTGGCCCGTCTCCGCATGACGCCATCCTTCAACACCGCGAGTGCATCCCTCAACGTCAATAGGTTTAACGTATTGCAATACAAAACCAACCGTCAGAAGATTTCTCATTCAAACCTCTTACACGGACAGCAACGTGCAGTCCTGCTCTCACCTTGTTTCGGGACGAGCCGCTGATGGCCTAGAAGTTCATCAGGACCTCAGAAAACCCAGCAACTTCAAGCACTTAGGCCGGAAACTTCACTTCAGCAAGTGCTCTTGCCGCTCTGCAACGCACTCGACTCTCCTGCTTGGAAAACATTCGCTCAGCCAAGTCAGGAGTTCTCAAGCATCCGGCTGACGCGACTCCTTCGCTCAGCACCGAATTTCATGAGCAAATCCGCACGCTTTGCCTAACATGAATACACCTCATTCTGAGGTGGCGGGACGGCGAAGTTCCAAGACAGGAACGTAACAACTGCCCTGCCAATCGAATGCGTTGTCGCCACACGGAGGCAGGGGCGCTTCACGAGGAAGCAACCAGCAGCCGCCATTAATCTCCTTCTCATACCGCTGCCCGCACGGGGGCCGACGCTGCCCTGGAAAGGGCTTCTTCGGCATCCCAAGCCCTACCCCACCCCGGGTAGAAGCCAGCAGTCCTCTATCGCCGATGGGAGGAAGCGCCGCCTCCGCGAGCCCCACTCTGTCCCCTTCGTCTGTCCGCACGTCTCCTGGCCCGCCCCTCATCGACAGCCGTCCTCCCCACCACCCCGCGCTCACGGCCAACCCCACTCCAGCCGCCCAGGCCAAGCCCCGTTTCCAGGGGAACTTCAGACGCGGTGACTTGGGCTGTGCCTTGGGTGGGAGAGGTGCCAGCCCCATCCCCGAGACAATGGGCTGATCCGCATGAGGCCCGGCACGCTTCTCCGCGTGCTCCAGCCCTTCCGCCACCTCGGCCGTGCGGCCCCGGGCATGCGGCTCGTCGCTCAACAGCTGGCGGATCCACTCCACCAACTCCGGAGCCAGTGAGCCCCACGTCTCTGGCGCCACCCAACCGGGCGAGACGAACTCGAAGCCTTCCTCCGTTGCATTCAGCTCCACCGGAGGCGGATACCGGCCCGCCACGAGGCGGTACGCCGTGATGCCCAGCGCGTACAAGTCATCCGTCGGCAGGGCCTCGTAGCGCGCCGTGGGTTGGTGGCGGTTCTCCCACTGGAAGCGCAGCGACTCGGGGCTGTAGTACTCGGGCGTCCCGGGCGGTGGAGGCTGACGGGTGAGCACCGGCGCCCTCCGGTAGTTGCACGAGCCGAAGTCCATCAACACCGCGTGGCCGTCCCCGGTCCGCACCCGGATGTTCTCGCCCTTCACGTCCCGGTGAACCCCCTCCTCCGCGTGCGTGGCCTCCAGCGCACGGGCCACCTGGGCCAGCACCCTCAACACCTGGCGCGAGGTGCGTGGCTGCTGCGCGGCCCACTCGTACAGGGACACACCTTCCACCCACTCCATCACCAGGTACGGGAACACACCCCCGCCCGGCATCTCCCATCCGCCCCGCTCGTGCAGCCGAGGCACGGACGGGTGACGGATGCGCGAGAGCAGCTCGGCCTCTCGCTCGAAACGGGGGTCCCGGTGGTGCAGCGCCAGCTTCAAGGCCATGGCCCCCGGCGGCCCCGCCACCGGCTCGACCTTGTAGACGGCGCCATAGGAGCCCTGGCCCTGAAGGCTCACCACGCGCCAGGAGCCGATCCGGGTGTCAGGAGGAAGATGGTCGTGGTTCACACCTCTTAATTAACCCACTGAAATCATTGATGAAAATGGTTATTAAAGGCTGCTTTCCTTGGGATGAGCGCTATTTAAGCCAAGGCTCTTTGACTTAAATAGCGCCCGCTCGAATGCTGCGGGGGATGACTGACACCTCATCCGCGCCCTCGAGGATGGGCCAGTTCGTGGAGACCACCGCCGCTGGGGAGCGTGTGCGGGCGTTCGTCCCGCCGCCCCTGCCTCCCGTCCCGCCCATCGACGTCTTGGGGCTGCTGAACCGGCTCAGCCTCGCCGAGCGGGCGCTGGGCCGCCTCGATGGAATCACCATGCTCCTGCCGCGCCAGGAGCTGTTCCTTTACATGTACGTGCGCAAGGAGGCGGTGCTCTCCTCACAGATTGAAGGAACGCAGTCGACGCTCTCCGACTTGCTCCGGTTCGAGACCGAGGCGCAGGAGGGTCAGCCCATCGACGACATCCGGGAGGTCTCCAACTACGTCGACGCCATGATGTACGGGCTCGAGCGGCTCAAGGAGTTGCCACTCTCGCTCCGGCTCATCCGCGAGATGCACGCGCGGCTGCTGCAAAGCGGACGCGGGGGCACGAAGGATCCGGGTGAATTCCGCCGTTCGCAGAACTGGATCGGCGGCACCCGGCCTGGAAATGCCCTGTACGTTCCGCCCCCCGTGACAGAGCTCGACGGATGCCTCAGCGCTCTGGAGAACTTCCTGCACGAAGAGCAGTCCCGGCTGCCCGCCCTCATCAAAGCGGGACTTCTGCACGTGCAGTTCGAGAGCATCCACCCGTTCCTCGACGGCAACGGGCGCATCGGCCGCCTCCTCGTGACGCTCTATCTGTGCGTCCAGGATGTGCTCCGCAAGCCGTTGCTCTACCTGAGTCTCTACCTCAAGACGCACCGGGCCGATTACTACCGGCTGCTTCAGGAGGTCCGCGAGCGAGGTGCCTGGGAGGCCTGGCTCGAATTCTTTCTCAAGGGCATTGAGGAGACGGCGAACCAGGCGTTCGAGGCAGCCACACGCATCGTCGAGCTCTTCAAGCGCGACCGGGAGCGCATCACAGCGGACAGCGAGCGAGCCAATTCCGCGCTCCGTGTGCACGAGCTGTTGCAGACGCACCCGTACCTCACGTCGAACCAGCTCGTCGATTGGACCGGACTGACGGCCCCCACGGTGAACGCGGCGCTTGCGGACCTGGAGCGTCTCGGCATCGTGGAGGAAGTGACCGGACGCAAGAGAGGCCGCGTCTTCGCTTACCGCAGCTTCCTCGCCATCCTGAACGAAGGGACAACGCCTTTGCAGGGGATGCCGTAGGGACTCGGAAGGGTGGAGCCCCTTCCGGAGGAGTAATCCCCTGCCCCACATGCAGGCAGGGGCGCGCGGCGCAGGGTTCACCCTGAAACGGGCAGATTATTTGCACCGGGCCCGGACTTAACGCAGGTTGATAAACTGGTACCCGAGCCCACACCTCCAGCATGGCGGTGCGGAGCGCACGCCTGAAGACCACGAGAAGACCATGAGCGAGCAGAAGTTCACCGCGAGCCCGGCGATCCCCGACCTGACCCTGATGGACTGGATCGCCATGCAGGCCCTCTCGGCCCGCATCAGCTCCGGCAAGGAGACGCCCGAGGAGGCCTCCAACGAGGCCGCCGTGACCTGGGCCTACAAGCTGGCCGAGGCCATCATCAAGAAGAAGGCCGAGCGCGAGGCCGCCGGCACCCGCGTACGCACCGAGGGCTTCTACCCCCTTGAGGAGTAAGAGCCTGTTCCGGGAGAGCGTTCCGGGAGGTCCTCGCTTGGCGAGCAGTCCGCCAGCGCCGGAACCTACTGAGGAAGAATCATCGCTAGGCCCCCGCCCCGTGCACAGGGGACGCCCTCTCAAGGACACAGGTGGTCAGAGACCGGAGGATGTGACCAAGCAAAAGGGAGGGAGTGACTAGTCCTCGTCCTCCTCCCAATTGTCGTCATCATCGAACTCGTCGTCGTCGTCGTCGTCGTCGTCTTCATCGAACTCGTCGTCGTCGTCCTCGTCCTCCTCCCAATCGTCATCCTCATCGAACTCCTCTTCGTCGGAGTCGATTTCATCCCCGTCCATGTCACGGGCGGCATAGCAGTCTTCGGCCCAGTGTCCGGAGCGGCCGCATCGAAAGCAGGCGTTCCGGTCCTCCTGGTGGATGCGGTCGTGAATGGTGTCCTTCAGTACGACCAAGTTCTGGGCACGGTTGTCCCTCTTATCGCCATTGATGTGATGGACATGTTCACCAGGATTTGGCTCGCGGCCGATTTTCTTCTCGGCAACCCGGCGATGGGTGAGAACCCAGCGGCCTTCCTCTTCGTCGAAGAACTGCGCGTAGCCACTGGAGTTGACTCGGGTCTTGAGTTTGCCAGCCATGGCTGTCCTCTCAGCGAAGCGCCTCTGTATGCTCCCTGAGTGAGGCTCGCTTCTGCAAGGACGTGGAACGCCTAATCCAAATTCACACCTTTAACTCCGCGCCCCGCCGCGCCCTCCCCTCACGGCGACCAGTGCGCGCGGCGGCTCACCCAGGACTCTCCTCCCCGCCCGTCCCTCACCACCGCCCAGAAGCGCACGTCCTGCGCGGTGTCCGCTTCCTCGGGCGGCTCCCACTCCGTGCGGTGCCGCCCCGGCGCGTCTCCCAGGCCCATGCCGCCCGTCTCCTCCGGCGTGAACTCGCCCAGCGTCGTATGCCACGACACCCGCCACGCCTCCCGGAGCGCCACAGACTCCTGCCGCAGCCCCGGCACCACATAGTCCTCCTGCAGCCCCGCCAGGTCCGCCACCTTCACCACGAAGGGCCCCGGCCCCTTCAGCTCCGGCACCGCGTCCGCCGCCCACGCCGCCTCCTCCATCAGGAGCCCCGGCAGCACCGGCAGCACGTTGGCCGCCATGCCCGGCACCCGCGGGCAGTTGAACACCATCAGCTTCTGCGCGTACACCTCCTCCTCCCCCGCCCTCGCGTGCAGCACCAGCGGCATCCGCAGCCCGCCAAACCCCTTGTACGGGTCCTTCTCCCGCACCCGATCCAGCAGCCGCGTGCCGTCCGCCACCGTCAGGTCCCCCAGCCGCACCCGCAGCGCCAGCTCCCGCTCGTTCGTGCTCCCTTCCGTCAGCGGCACCCGGTCCGCCGCCTCCTCGCACGTCTCGTCCTCCGGATCCGCGCACGCCCACAGCGTGTAGTGGATGGCGCGGCCCTCGCCCACCGGATCCACCAGCAGCGCCCGGAACGTCACCTCCTCGGCGAACGCCGCGCGCGCCTCGGCCGTGTCCTCGCACGTGGGCGCCATCAGCTCCGGCCGCTCCGTGGCCAGCCCCAGCACCCGGAAGTCATGCACCCGCGAGGGCTTGTCCTCCACGTCCACGCACCCCACCGCCCCCAGGCACAGCACGAGCGCCGCGTTTCGCATCAGGGCCTTCATCTCAGAAGCTTCCTTTCACACCCAGCACGGGGAGCAGCGGAATGCCTGGCACCTCGTACTCCTCGCGGTACCGGTAGTCGTTGAAGACGAACTCGGCGTTCTTCGAGTTGGCCAGGTTCTGCACGTCCAGGTACGCCGTGAGCGTCCACCGGTCCATCCGCCAGCTCTTGTCCACGCGGATGTCCAGCTGCTGGAACGAGGCCGCGCGCGAGGAGAAGTAGGGCCCGTAGGTGGGCTGGTAGAAGTTCCCATCCGAGCCGTAGCGGTCCGGCCCGCCCGCCAGCGGCGTCACCGGCCGGCCCCGCGTGAAGCGGAAGCGCCCGCCCAGCTCCCAGCCATTGCCCAGCGCATAGCCCGCCACCAGCGTCAGGATGTGCGTCTGGTCCCACTGGCTCAGCCCATACGCGGCGTCCTCCCGGCCCCCGTCGATGATGGGCAGCGGCTTCTCGCGGCCGTCCTCCGCGCGGCTCAGCGTGTACGAGAGCCAGCCGTGCCACTTGTCCGTCGCGGACGTGCGCTCCTTCTTCACCATCAGCTCCAGCCCGTACGCCCGGCCGAGCCCCTCGTTGCTGAAGCGCTCTTGGATGATGGTGCCATCCGGCAGGGTGCGGACCTGGCCCGGGGACACCACGTTCTCGTAGCGGCGGTTGAAGAAGCCCGTGAGGTCCACCTGGAGCCCGTCCCGCACGCGCTGCTCCACGCCGAGGCTCGTCTGGAACGCCCGCTGGTAGCCCAGCGACGGGTTGCCGTACGGCAAGAAGGCGAACCGGGGCGTCTCCGGCGCCTGGCTGTAGAGCCCCGCCGAGGCCTTGAGCGCCGTGCGCTCGCTGGCCGTGTACCGGGCCCACAGCCGCGGATCCAACGCCAGGTTGCGCTGGCCGCCCACGCGCTGGAGGTTGGCGCGCACCCCCGGCGTGAGCGTGAAGGCCCCCACCTTGTGGTCCGACTCCAGGAACAGCGCCCCGTCGAAGCCGTGCAGCGTGAGCACCTCCTTCAGCCGCTCCGCCTCCGGCGCCGCGCCGGGAAACGGCACGTACTCGAAGCCCGGCGGCGCCTCGGCCTCGATGTCGAAGTGGCCCCGCTCGAAGAGCACGTCCACGCCCGTGCGCACGGTGAGCGTGGAGGACAGCTCCAGCGCCACCGTCTCGCGCGCCCCCAGCGTGTAGACCGTGTCCCGCTCCTTGTAGGCCCGGCCGATCTCCGTGTCGTACTTGTCGATGCCCACGTAGGGCGTGAACACGGAGGTGAGGTTGCCGCGCCGGTACGTCCAGTCACCTTTGAGCCGGTGAAACAGGGTGTGCGAGCCCAGGGACAGGTCGTTCGCCTGGCTCTCGCCGGAGGACACCAGGGTGAGCTGATCATCCGAGCCGAACGCCATGATGGAGCCCGTGCTGCGGCCCCCCGCGGGCTCGGGGCCCTCCTGCTTCCGGGCGCCGAAGTCCACGCGCAGCTGGTAGTCCCAGTAGCGCGGCACGATGGAGAGCGTCTCGCCCTCCTCCTCCGGCAGCACGAGCGGCAGCAGCGCGTCGATGTAGGAGCGCCGCGCCGAGGCCGCCACGCTGATGCCGGGCGCCACCGGGGCCTCCACGAAGAAGCCCGCGTCCAGGAAGTCCACCTTCACCGAGCCGTGCAGCGTGTCGCTCGCCCCCTTGCGCGTGGTGACGTCCACCACGCCGCCCACCGCGCGCCCGTACTGGCTGCCGTAGCCGCCCGGGTAGAAGTCCAGCGTGTCCAGGAACTCGGCGTTCACCACCGAGGGCCCGCCCAGCAGGTGGAAGAGGATGGGGATGCCCACCCCGTCCATCAGCGTGGCCGTCTGCCCCGGGTTGGAGCCGCGCACCAGCAAGTCCCCGGCGATGAAGGGCGCCCGCGCCACGCCCGGCAGCGTCTGGAGCACGCGCACCGGATCCCCAAAAGTCCCCGGCGTCTTCTGCGCCTCCTCGCGGGACACGGTGCGGCGGACCACTTCCTTCTTGGGCCGCTCGGAGCGCACCACCGTCTCGAACGCGCCCCCCGCGGGCACCAGGTAGAAGACCACCTCCGCCGTCTCGTCCGGCTTCAGCGTCTCGGTGGTCTGGTAGCGCTGGAAGTTGGAGGCGATGACGCGCACGTCGCACGTCCCCGGTGCCACCTGGAGCGTGAAGCGGCCCTCCTCGTCCGAGGTGGCTTCCGGCGCCTCCGGGTCCTCCCCGCAGCGCACCGTGGCCCCCGCCACCCGCGAGCGGCTGCCGCGCGAGATGAGCTGGCCGGTGAGCGTGGCCGAGGCCGGGGGCGCCTCCTGCTGGGCCGTGCCTTCCCCGGCGGGTGCCTGGGGGGTGAGGGTGAAGTGGTAGACGTACTCGACCTGCACCGGGGCGGGCACCCCATCCACCTCGGCCGGCGTGAAGCGGAACTGCCGCACCGCCTCCAGCGCCGCCTCGCCGAAGCCGTGCGCCACCGGCTCGGCGAGCGTCACCTCGGCCACGGTGCCGTCCTCGGCGATGGTGAGCAGGAGCCGCACGTCCGCGGTGAGCCCCTGTGCCTGGGCCTCCGCCGGGTAGCGCGCCTCCACCGCGTGGACCAGCGTGGGGGACTTGGTGAGCTGCGGGGTGGCCGCGGGGGCCTCGGCCTGCTGAGAAGGCTGCGCTTCGGAGAGCACCGGAAGGCTCACGAGCAGCGAGGCGGCGGCAAGCACTCCCCGGGTTTTCATGTTCACGGACATGGGGTCAGGTTCATCTCGGCAACGAGAGGATTGTCCGTGCTCCGGCGCACCGGAGCCGCGGTGCTCAATCGAGCAGGACCGAGTCAGCGTACTCCATCCCGGCGGACCCGGCCCCACCCGCTTTCATCGCGGGCTGGACCGGAAGCGCGGAATGGCCTCTCGCACCGCCTCGAACTCGCCCCGGCAAGGCCCCCCGCCCGCGCGATGGACTCCCGCTACTGCATCTGCCGCGCGCGGAGCTGCTCCTCGATTTGCTTGCGCACCTCCGGGGGCAGCTGGTCCAGGCCCTGCATCGCGCCCGGCCCGCCCGGGGGCGGCGCCTGTTTCTGGAAGAGCTGGAGCCCCTGCCCCAGCCGCGCCTTCACGTGCTCGGGCACGGCATAGGCCAGCGTGTCCAGCGTGGTCCGGGCGAAGACTTCCTTCAGCCCGTCCGTGCCCGCAGGCGCCTCCTTGCCCAGCCGCAGTTCCTGCGGCCGCACGCCCTCCAGGGACACCTCGATGAGCGCCGTGGGCGCGCCCACGCCCAGCTGGGCATCGGTCCGCGTCCCCTCCAGCACCCGCGCCGCGCGCAGCGAGCTCACCCAGCCCAGGGTGGCCTCCACCTGGTTCGAGTCGAATGCGAAGCCCTCCGGCAGCTTCCTCGGCTCGATGACCTGCCACTGGTCGCCGTGCCGCGCCGCCTGCACCACCGTCGTGCCCGACTGCAGCTTGAGCTTCGTCACCTTCGTCGGGTCGAACCGGAACAGGTGCAAGTCCCTCAGGTCCACCAGGCGCTTGCGCAGCACTTCCGCGCTGTAGGCCGGGAGCTGGAACACCTGCGGGTTGCCCTCCACGCGCGCGGCCACCGCCGGGCCCGGCGGGCCCAGGTGCACCGTGACGCTCTTGCCGTCCTTGAGCTTCGCCTCCACCGCGTCGTGCGCGCCGCCCAGCCCCGTGGCCGTGTCCGCCGCCGCCTCGCCCTCCAGGAAGTCCTCGGCGCTCAGCGAGGCGAGCTGCCGCGCCACCTGATCCGCCTGCTCCGCGTCGAACCGGAAGCCCGGCGGGAGCGCCGTGCCCTCCGCCACGCTCCACGCGCCGGGCTTGTTCCCGGCCACCAGCGTCAGCACCTCGCCATCCTTCGAGCGCAGGGTGAGCTGGGTGATGTCCTCCGGCTTGAGCGAGAGCATCGTGCGCTCGCGCCAGTCCTTCACGTCCTTGCGCACCGCCGCGTCCAGCCCGCCGCGCGCCACGAACACCTCGTTCGTGCCCGCCTTGCGCACGTAGGTGCCGCCATTCTTCGCCGCCTTGCCGAGCACCAGCGCCACCGCCGGCGCGCCGCCCTGCGTCACCTGGAGCGTGAGCCCCTGGGCGTCATCCAGCGCGTACTCCGCATGCGTCTCGGCGCGGTCCGTCACGAAGTCCAGGTTGCGAAGCCCGCCCAGCGCCTCCAGCGCGCGGGAGACCTGGGAGCCATCCGCCGCGTACTTCTGCGCCGGCTGCCCGGGGTCCATCACCCGCCACGCCTCGCCCTCCTTCTCCAGCCGGACCTTGCGCGCCCCGCCCAGCTCCAGCGCGGACACCTGGTCCTTGTCCACCTTGGGCAGCTCGAGCTTGCGCACGCCCACGCTCACCCGGTCCTCGCGCGTGGCGAGCACCACGGCGAGCAGCACGGCGAAGATGCCTACAACGATGAGGGTTGCCTTCTTCATCGCGTCGTCTCCTCAGGCTCAGACGGTGACCCGGCCGCGGCGTGACTCCCGCAGACGCCAGCGCACCAGGCCAAAAGCGGTCAGCAGGAACGGAATGCCCAGCACGTTGCCGTACTTCACGGCGTTGCGCGTGGCCTCCGGCAGGTCCTTCTCCAGCGGCGCCTCGGCCATGCCCCGGGTGCGCATGTTGAGCAGCCCCGCGTCCAGCAGCAGCCAGTCCGCCACGTTGAGCAGGAACGCCTGGTTCGCCGGGCCCATGAAGTCATCCCACAGCGCCGCCGAGCCGCCCGCGACGATGACGCGGGGCTCGCCCTGGCTCTCGGCCCGCATCGGCGTGGCGGCGCTCATGCCCGCCTCCTCCGCGAAGTGGCTCTTGAGCTTGCCGGACACCTGGACGATGAGCGGATAGGGCCCGCCCACGGACGGCGTCTCCGTGCGCCAGTCGCGCCGCGGGTCGATGTTGAAGGGCTTGGACTCCAGCCAGCTCGTCTTCGAGGACTTCGCCAGCACCGTGCCCTGCACGCCCGCGGGCGTCTGGAGCGACACCTGCGTGGTGAAGGGCAGCATCACCCCGCCAATCCCCTTGGACACCGGGCTGTCGCCCTCCAGCTGCGCGAGCAGCGGGATGAACGGGTAGGGCACCGGCACGTCGATGACCATCATGCCGCGCTGCTCCTGCATGGCGAGCTGCCCCGAGCGCGCGTCCGCCACGAGCTGGTCCCCGAGCTTCACCCCGTAGGTGGCCAGGAGCGGCGCCAGGCCGTGCTCCGCGTCCGCCGGCTGGAAGGTGCGCGAGTCCACCTGCACGGCATCCAGGAAGAACGCCACGCTCTTGCCCTCCATCAGGAACTGGTCGATGGCCTTGAGCGCGTTGGGCGGCAGCGCCGTCTTCGGCCCGATGACGAACAGCGCATCCACCGCCGCGTCCACCCGGTCCGCCGAGCCCAGGTCCACCGGGCGGACTTCATAGAGCTGGCCGAGGAGCTGCTGCATGCGCCGCAGCTTCTCCTGGAGCGCGGGCTCGCCGTGCCCCTGGAGCACCCCGAGCACCGGCGTCTTGGGGCGCGTCAGCTTGCGCACCAGCGTGGTGAAGTCGTACTCCAGCGTCTGCGTGTCCGCGAGCACCGGGATGATCTCCTTCTTCTCCTGGTGCTGGAGGACGAGCCCCATGTAGGCCCGCCTGGTCTGCACCTGGTCCTCCTCCACCACGCGCACCTCCACCGGCTGGATGCCCTGCTCGGCGAGCTCGCGCTCCACCGAAGTCGGCTCGCGGTAGGCGCGGCCGAAGATGTCGCGCTTCGTCTCGCGCTTGGCCTCCTTGTCCGCGTCCGTCTCCTGGGACATGGGGTCCACGAACTCGAAGCTCAGCCGGCCCTTGGAGGCGGCGCGGTACTCCTCCAGCAAGTCCCGCACGTAGCGGGCGTTGCTCGCGTACGGCGGCGGCAGCTGCTCGGTGAAGTAGGCGGTGACGGTGACCGGATCCTTCAGCTCCGCCATCGCCTTCTTGGAGGCGTCCGAGAGCGTGTAGTGCTGGTCCCGGGTGAAATCCACGCGCGTGAAGAGGCGCAGCCCCAGGATGTTGAGCAGCACGAAGATGCCGGTGACGGTGATGAGCAGGATGGTGGTGTTGAGCGTGTACTTGTTCATCACGGGCCTCACTGCCGGGTGGTGTTCACGCTGCGCGCCGTCAGGCCCAGCGCGATCACCGTGATCGTCACGTAATAGAGGACATCGCGCGAGTCGAGCACGCCCTTGGCGATGTTCTCGAAGTGGTAGTCCACCGAGAGGTACTGCAGCACCGCCGCGAGCCCCTGCGGCAGCACCACCGCGAACTTGTCCACGAAGTAGAAGGCGAAGCACAGCACCAGCCCGACGATGAAGCCGACGATCTGGTTCTTGCTCAGGGCGCTGGCCCACATGCCGATGGCCAGGAAGCTGGAGGCCATCAGCATCAGCCCCACGTAGCCCATGGCCACCGGGCCCCAGTCGAACGAGGCGCCCTCCGCGGTGAGCGCCGCCACGCTCAGCGGGTACGGCAGCGTGAGCAACAGCCCCACGCCCACCATGCCCATGGCCGCGAAGAACTTGCCCACCACCACCTGCCAGTCATGCAGCGGCATGGTGAGCAGCAGCTCCAGCGTGCCCGTCTTCCGCTCCTCGGCGATGAGCCGCATGGTGATGGCCGGGATGAAGACGACGAAGAGCACCGGCGCCAGCCCGAAGAAGCCCCGCATCGAGGCCTGGCCCGCGACGAACAGCGTACTGAAGTAGAACCACCCGAGCGTGAGCAGGAAGCCGCCGAGCACGATGTAGGCGATCGGCGAGTTGAAGAACGCCCTGAACTCACGCCGGGCAATGGCAAGCATCATTCCCATGCGCACCCTCGAATGAATTGAACAACAACCGGAGCGGAGGGCCTCACGCCGCCCGCGGCGCGGTCTCGGGATTGGCGGCCTCGCCCCCGGTGAGCTTGCGGAACGTCTCTTCCAGGCTCACGTGCTGGCGCTTCACCTCCAGCAGGCACAAGTCATGGCGCACCGAGGCCTCGAACAGCGCCCGGCGGATGTCCTCCTGCCCGTAGCGCAGCCGGAAGCCCAGCGTGCCGCTGCCCTCCGCCTCGCCCGGCTCCACCCGGGTGACGCCCGGCACCGCCTCCAGCACCGTGCGCACCTGCCCGGGCTCCAGCGCCGCCCCGGAGCGCGAGGCCAGCACCACCGTCACCGTGCCGCCCTGCGCCGTGCTCAGCTGCTCGGGCGAGTCGTCCGCCACCACCCGCCCGTCGCTGATGATGAGCACCCGGCTGCACGTGCTCTGCACCTCGCTCAGGATGTGCGTGCTCAGGAGCACCGTCTTCTCCCGGCCCAGGTCCCGGATGAGGTTGCGGATCTCCACAATCTGGTTCGGGTCCAGGCCGCTCGTCGGCTCGTCGAGGATGAGCAGGTCCGGCTCGTGCAGGATGGCCTGGGCGATGCCCACGCGCTGGCGGTAGCCCTTGGAGAGCTGCTGGATGTCCTTGCCCAGCACGCCGCCCAGGCCACAGCGCTCCACCGCGGAGCGGATGCGCTCCTTGCGGCGGATGCGCGGCACCCCGCGCACGTCCGCGGCGAACTCCAGGTAGTCCAGGACCCTCATCTCTTCGTACAGCGGGTTGTTCTCCGGCAGGTAGCCGATGAGCCGCCGGGAGACGACGGAGTCCTCGACCACGTCGATGCCGTTGATGTGCGCCGTGCCGGACGTGGGGGTGACGAAGCCAGACAAAATCTTCATCGTGGTGGACTTGCCCGCGCCGTTGGGCCCCAGGAATCCCACCACCTGTCCCCGGGGCACCTGGAAGCTCACCCCGCGCAGCGCCAGGGCATTGCCGTAGGACTTCGTCAGTCCCTCAATGCGAATCATCGGTTGAGACACGATGCCGTACCCTCGTGAAGCGACCTCATGGCCGATGCAAGGCCCGCACCTATAAAGCCTCGCGGCGGCCTGTCAACGTGGCATCGGGGAGATTTCTTCCCAGGGCCGGGAATTTTCCGGTGGCCGCGGCAAAGGGCTCTCCAGCTCGCACCGCCGCAGCATCGCGTCCGGGCCCCGCGCCCAGAGCTCGATGCGGCCCGGGGCCGGGCTCACCGCCACGGGCCTGGCCTCCGCGGCCCCTTCGAGCGCCCGCCATGGCTGCCAGCCGCCGAGGCGCTCCTCGAACAGCAGGTGCCACAGGGTGTGGTCCGCCCCCTGCGTGAAGACGTCCAGCCGGCCTGGCCCCCAGCTGCTCACGGTGGGCCCCGCGGTGAGCACCCCCTCCCGCGCCTGCCACCGCCCCCACCCCCCCTGGTGCGCATCGAACGTGAGCTGCCAGAGCCCGTTCTCGATGCCCCGCCCGAAGACGTCGATGCGGCCCTCGCCCCAGCTCACCGCCGCGGGCTCCGAGGTGAGCAGCCCCCCCAGGGGCTTCCAGGGCAGCCACCGCCCCTCGGCCGGCGCGTACTGGAGGTGCCACAGCGCATTGCCCGCCCCCCGGACAAAGACATCCATCCGCCCCGAGGCGCTGGAGGTGACGGCCGGGCCCGAGGTGAGCAGCCCCCCCAGCCCCTTCCACGGCAGCCACCGGGCGCGCGCCGGCTCGAACTGGCGGTGCCACAGGGTGTTGTTCGTGTGGCGGGCGAAGACATCGATGCGGCCATCCGGCCAGCTCACCGCGGCGGCCTCCGAGCTGAACGCCCCGCCCAGCGGCTCCTGGGCCTGGAGCGTGCCCGTCTTCGCATCCAGCACCCGGTGGACGAGGCCGTTGCGCGCGTTGCGCAGGAACACATCCAACTGCCCGCCCGCCCGCACACTCACGGCCGGGGGCGCGGGGGAGCGCACGTGCAGCGGCTTCCAGCACGCGCCGGCCCCGGGCACGTCCGCCTCCGAGGCCTGCGCGAAGAGGGCTGGAACCAGCAGGCACAGCCACACCCCGGCCGCCCGTCTCAACGTCGATGTCCGCACCGGAGGCTCCTGGAGAGGGAATGGCGCCGGGCCCTGCTAGGCACGAAGCACGCCAACCGCCGCTCCAGGGGCCGGCAGGCGCCCCCGTCTGTCTTTGACTGGGTTTGGACGTGTCAGCCGGTGCGCTGACACGTCCGGCGGGGCCGCCTCAGCGCATCCCCACCGGCCCGCGCGGCAGGTACACCTGGAACAGCGTGCCCTCCTCCGCCGTGGAGCGCACCTCCATGTGGCCCCCGTGCGCGCGGGTGATTTCCCGGGTGATGAACAGCCCCAGCCCCAGGTGCTCGCGCGTCGCCTCCTCCCCCACGAGCTGAGCCTGCGGGTAGAAGAACGGGTTGAACATCTCCGTGAGCATCTCGGGCGGAATGGGCTCGCCCTCGCGCCGCACCTCCAGCACCACCTCCATGCCCTCGGCGAGCAGCCGCACGTCCACCGGCCGCTCCACCGGGCCCGTGCGCAGCGAGTAGCCCAGGAGCGTGCCCAGGAGCTCCACCAGCCGCTCCCGGTCCCAGATGCCGCGGGCGTCCCCGCGCTTCACGTAGCGCACCAGCCGGTCCGGGTGCTCCAGCTCCACCGCGGCCACCACGTCCTGCGTCACCATGTCCAGGTCCACCCGCGAGCGCAGGAGCACCAGCCCCGCCCCCAGGTACGTGCGCGTGAAGTCCAGCACCTGCCCCAGCGTGCGCCCCATCCGCTCCGCGCCCTGGGAGATGCGCGCCGCCGCCTTGGTGTCCGGCTCCGCCAGCGTCCCGCGCCGCAACAGCGTGGAGGCCGCCATGGTGATGGCCGACAGCGGCGCCCGCAGCTCGTTGCCGACGATGTCCATCAGCCGCTCGCGCACCGCCTCCGCGCGCTTCTGCTCGCGCAGGTCCCGCGTCACCGCGCCCAGCGCCACGGGACGGCCCGTCTCCCGGTGCGCCAGGGTGAAGAGGTGGTGGCGGACGGGAATCGCCTCGCCCGTGCGCCGGTGGCGCAGCCGCAGCTCGCCCTCCCAGCTGCCGCGCTCGCGCACCGCTTTGAACGCCGTGCGCGCCAGCTCCCGGTCCTCCGCCAGGTACGTGTCCATCACCGAGGCGCTCCGGAACGCCTCCGGGCTCTCGAAGCCCAGGAGCTCCCGTCCCGCCGGGTTCAGGTACATGGGCTGGCCGGAGAGCGAGGTGATGCCGATGCACTCCGAGGAGCGCTCCACCAGCGTGAGGAACTGCTCCTTGCGCTCGGCCCCCACGTCCGACTGCACCACCACCGCGCCCACCACCGCCCCGTCCACGCGCACCGGCACCGCCGCGATGCGCGCCAGCACGTCCCCTCCCGCCTTCGCGTGCCGCACCAGCAGCTCGCGCGTGGTGGCCGTGCCCGTGAGCGCCCGCGCCAGCGGCTCGTCGTCCGGGGACACCGGCTCCTGCGTCTCCGGCGCCCGGGGCTGCAACCGCTCGAGCAGCGCGCCCCTCCCCGCGGGCACCGCCGGCGAGCCCTCGCCGCCGAGGAGCTCCAGCGCCGCGCGGTTGGCCCGGAGCGGGCTGTCCTCGGAGAGCACGTAGGCGGAGCCCTCCACCGAGTGCAGCACCCCGTCCAGCTCCGCCTCGCGCCGCCGCAGCAGCGCCCGGAGCGTCTTCAGCTCGGCCTCGCGCTCGGCCGCGGCCTTGGCCGCCTCCGCGTGCGCCAGGAGCGTGCCGCCGCCGCGCGCCACGAGCCCGAGCCCCCGCTCCTCGGCCTCGCCGAAGGCCCCGGCCCGGGCGGACACCACCACGAGCACCGCGAGCAGCCGCTCGCCGCACGCCACGGAGGCCACCACCAGCGCCCGGGCGCCGAGCTTGCGGCAGGCCTCGCGCTCCACGCGCGCGTCGGCCTCGGTGTCGTCACAGCGCCACACGAGGCGCGCCTTCGAGGCCGCGCCGCCGGGGTTCAGCTCCAGCCCGAGCTTCTCGCCCACCGTGCGGGCGAGGCTCCCGGTGGCCACGCGGCCCACGAGCTCGCCCTGCTCCAGCGTGGCCAGCACCGCGCCGGTGGCGCCGGTGATTTCCTGGGCGCGCGCGGCGAGCAGTTGCTTGAGGGCCTCGCCCTCACCGCGGTCCGCGAGGGTGGCGGCCTCGCCCGGAAGTTCGCCCAAGCGCTGCGGCGTGTCCTCCGGGCGGACCGTGGCGGTCACCGCCGAGGACCGGACCGAGGGCAGGCCGGTCTGGGACTTGCGGGGGGAGTCATCGGAGCGAATGGTGGGGATCGACGTCTGAGACTTGCGCGAGGACATGGCCTGACTCGGATACCGCGTGAACCGGCGTCAATGGAAGCCTGCAGGACAAGGCTACCGCACCCCGTGGCCCCATGCGCGCCCCCCGCACATCGTCCCCCGATGTAGTGGCGCCGCAGGAGGGGAAGTGTGGGAACACTTGACGCGCGAGGACGAGCGCGGGCGCCGCGGGCCTCAGAAGACTACTCCGCGGATCCTTCCACGGCTCGCTTGCGTTCTTCCCAGTCTTCCAGGGTTGGCGCCACGGCATGAAGCGAGTGGCGCTTCAGCCTCCGGTGATGGACCGCGAAGCAGCGCTCCCCGGCGATGGACACGAAGGCATAGGGCTTGGCGGGGTGGTGCAGCAGCCAGGCTTCAGCCTCCGCCCGGGTGCCGAATGCAGGCATCCGCTCGGGGAATCCTTGGGCAACCATGGCCTCCATCACCGGCTCGATCGCCGGGTCCCGGTACAGGCCGCGCGCCCCGTCTTCGCGCGTGTACCAGACCTGATGGTACTCATCACCAATGAGGATGCGGGCGGGGCTCGGGGGTTCCGCGGCCCCTTTCAGCCAAGCCTCCGCCGCCTCGCGGCTCGGGAAGTGGGCGATGGCCACGGGCGCATGGTCCTCCTGATGGAGGAAGAAGTCCTCGGCCTCATCAAGCTGCCCCGTCTCCGCGATGAAGCCCAGGAGGGCAATGAGCACGGAGAGGTGCCTCCGCTCGGCGTCCGGGAAGCCGTTCATCGCCGCGTGGAGCAGTTCCAGGGCCTGATGCGCGAACATGCCTGGGTGCGCGCTCAACCGCGCGCGGACAGAAGGATATGAGGAGCGCGCCGTTTCCTGGAGGGCATCCTCCAACAGGTACACTTGGCCGGTGACATGGACGAAATCGCTGAGGGCTCGCAGATATCGCCAGAGCGTCTCCTCTTTCTCACGGCCCATTGAAGCCGCCGCTTGCCGCCGGGCCGCGATGAGCAGCGCAACACCTGCCAGCGCCTCATGGATCTTCACCTGCACGCCTCCGCGAGGGGAGGGCTCACGGGCCCTCCAGGGGAAGCTTCCGTCACGAGCAGCAGGGGCACCAGCGCCAGTGCCACCCCGCCCGTCCCCACCGCGGCCACGGCGAATGCGACGCCGGCAATCACCACCACGGCGCCCACGGCCAGCTCCGTGCGATGCTTTTTGATCCAGTCAACGGCCGGATCGACTGCATCGAACTCGGCGGCATACTCCTCCGCCCATTCCCCCCGTCCCTTCTTGCATTCCACCGCCGCTTCCATGCAGTTGCTCGGACACCACCATCCTCTGGCCCCGCTCCAGGGCTGTGCCTGAGAGGCCATGTACTTGCGGTGACCAATCACGAATGGCTTGCTGCTCTTGAGGCAGTCCCTCACGCACTGGTCATGCCGGCCATCGCAGTATGCGTTCAAGGCAGAAGAGGACACTCGCACGATGGTTTTCTGGGCACGGGCCGTGCTCCAGGTTCGCTGAAATCTCGAAAGCTCGAACTCCTTCAGCGGAACCCACGCGTGCGAGACTTTTCCGTTGGAGTGTTGCTCCACAACGAGCGCGTACCGGGCCAGGTCCTGGGTGCCCGCAGGTCTCAGCGCTGGAGCATGCGCGGCCTGACAGGAAGCGAGCAGGACGGCCGCAAGGCTCACTGTCATCGCTCGCTGCACCATCGAAGCCCTTCTCATGTCCGCGCCACCTCCTGAATTGCGTCAGCCCCCCCGGGCTCCCGAGGTTCGCAGCCTCGCCGAAGGCCCAGACCCGGGCGAACACCACCGCGAGCAACCGCTCGCCACACGCCAGCGAGACCACCACCAGCTCCGATACCGCGTGAACCGGCGTCAATGGAAGCCTGCACGACAAGGCTACCGCACCCCGTGGCCCCATGCGCGCCCCCCGCACATCGGCCCCCGATGTAGTGGCGCCGCAGGAGGGGAAGTGTGGGAATGCTTGACGCGCGAGGACGAGCGGCACTGGCGAGCCCTTTACCCTACACACCCGGGCCAGGATTCAAACCGCGTCAAACCGTCCTCCCACGATACCGGCATGCTCCAGCGCCTGCTTGATCTCTGCATCGACGATGAGCGGCGGAGACCACCCCCAGAGCCGGAACACGCGCGCATCGCCGGTTTTCGACGGGTCGATGCGCAAACCCGACACGGAGCGATACTCCCCTGCCCGGTGCGCTTGCACGCCGTGCCGAGGGTAGTGTTGGACCTCTTCACAGGCCGCGTCATCGATGCACCGGATCTGCCGCGCCACATTGAGGAGGTAGTAGGGCTCGGGATCGCCTTCGACTTCCACCGGAAAGAGCTGAACATCGAGCGAGGCCAGTTCCCGGAATACGGTGGCGGCCCTCGCACTGAGGATGGGTGTCCGCCCTGCCCCCGCAGTCGTGAAATCCAGGGACCGTCCCGGGCGGTAGAGGGGAATGCGCAGCGTCTCGCGAAGGTCTACAGGCTGGCCCAGGGAGAACCGCCAGATGTCGTCGATCTCCACTCCCGAGGGCTGGGCGGGCTCCGCGAGATACCAGCGCCCTGGCACATCGACGTCGATGTTCAAGTCGAAAAAGCATCTGTCCATGGCCACCTCATCCTGGCGCCTTGGTGAAGAGTCTGCGCAGCTTTGTTCCTTCCGTGAGGAGATCCCGCGCCATGCTGGCGAGTTCCTCCATCAACGCGGCCCGGCACTGGTCTGGGCCCCGGCATTGCAGGGTGGCCTGGTCGATGCGCCTGAGCACTTCGCGATGATACTCGGCAGGATGAGGCCCCTTGTGGCCTTTGATGCGAACCTTGTTCGCGGCGTCATTGAGACTCATCTTCGCCCGGTCGAACACCTGCTGGAAGAGCGGAGTCCAGGGGCCACCGGATGCCGCGGAGACCTCGTTCTTGTCGGTGCAGATGTGGTGAATGTCCCCTTCGGGGTCCCCTTGAATCGTGCCTCCGGTCCCCATCGCTACTGCGGCAACCGCAGTAGGGGCGAGCGAGACGTTCAGCACCTCTGCCGAGGGAAGGGCGATGGCGTGCACCTCGCCCGCCAACGCTCCTGAAAGCCGGAAGCCCCCTTCCGTCTGCGCCCTCAACGCCGCCTGGGCGAAGCCCGGCATGTTGGGCCCCTGCGCGGCCATGGCGCTCTTGCCACCGAGCGCCGTTAACACGGCAATGATCAGAACACGGGCACCGTTGTGCCCGAGCACTCTTCCGAAACGGTGTCCGGTGTCTTCCAGCTCCGAGAAGCTCCGGGCATCATCCGCTTCCGCCATGAGCCGCAGAAACCCTTGTCCAAGATTCCAAACAGGGACAGCGCCGAGGTAGGCGATCAGGGAGGCCGTCAACGCAATCGCGATGAGTTTCGTGATGGGCTCGGGTGCAACCAGCATGACGAGCGCGGTCCCAGCCATGGAGACAACCATTGCCCTCAGGGCGGCCGGGTTCGTCAGATCTTTCACCGCGTCTTCAACCCCGTCCCAGACTGTATCGAAGGCAAAGAAGAGCGCCATCATGCGCCGCTCCGCAGTTCCCAGCGTGAATCCTCCCGAGAGAAGGCTCAGACACTCGTCCGGCTCCCCTTGTTGCTGGCATATCCGCGCGTAAGACGGAGGCACGGCATGGTCCTGAGCCCCACCGGCGATGCCCCTTGTCCCGGAAGAAGCAAGCAACGTGAATGGGCCTTTTCGAGGAGGCTCCCCCAGCCCCACGCTCAGTCTCATGTTGAGCACGAGCTGTGCAACAGCAGCCTCGAACTCCAACTCATCCATCTGGATCGGAGCCGTATTGACAGGCCTGTACGTGATTGGCTTTCCTTCGCCCGTATTCAAATACACTACCCGCGTCGCGGCGCATCCTGACGCGAGGAGCATGAGCACGACGGCTCCGCACATTCTCATGACGTCTCCGAAGGCAGGGGAAGCAGGTGGCGGCTTATCGTACCGCGAGAATCCTCCCTCCTTTGACGTCAACCGCGTAGGTGGCACCTGCATCCAGGACAGGGATGCTCAAGGAACACGCCTCCGGATTGAACAGAAGTCCTCCATGGCCAACTGAATTGCTGCCACCAAGGCTCCTGGCAGGACGTGCCGTCCCCAGCTTGGCAGCTCGTCCGGAACCTGAATCATCCTGGCTTCCTCTGGGGAGGCATGAACAGGCCGAGAGGTCTCTCGAAAGAGGCCACAGGCAGGCAGCAGAAGGGAGGGCACCAGCCAGAAGCTCCGGCTCATCGCACGCGGAATCATTTCCCCTCCACACCACATCCCCAGGAGCCAAGCGAAGGAACGGCCATCGCTGTTCGCTTCCGGACGGGCCCCGTGCGTTTCTAGCACTCGGGCTGCCCGGTGGCCGCAGGCTCTTGCTCACCTTCAACCCGTGAGGCGCCATGCCGAGCCAGGTGGGCAGTGCGGATCCAAGCCGTGTCTCGCCGCAACCGTGGAAGGCCCGTGCGTGGCTCGAGCTGGAGGCCGCCCGGCGCCGCACCCTGCACATGCTCTCCGGTGTTCCCGAGGCCGAGCTCGTGCGCCAGCACTCGCCCCTCATGTCCCCGCTCGTCTGGGATGTGGCCCATGCCGCCAACTATGAGGAGCAGTGGCTCCTGCGTGCCCTCGGAGGCTCCGCGCTCACGGATCCGGCCTTCGATGCCGTCTATGACGCCTTCCGCCACCCCCGCCGCACCCGCTCCGCCCTCCCCCTGCTTTCCCCCGAGGCCGCCTTCGCCTATGCCGCCCGCGTCCGCGAGGCCGTGCGGGCGCTTTTCGACCGGCTCCCCGAGGACGCCTCCGAGCCGCTGCTCGCGGGCGGCTTCGTCTTCGGCATGGTCGCCCAGCACGAACAGCAGCATGCCGAGACGCTCGCCGCCACCCTTCAGTTGATGACCTCCTGGGAGTACCGCCCCGCCTCGCGCGCCCTCCCCCGCCCCGGCGCCGTTCCCCTCCATGAGGTGCTCATCCCCGGCGGCCCCTCCCTCCAGGGCAGTGACGCCGCCTGGGCCTATGACAACGAGCGGCCCACCCACCCCGTGGACCTCGCCCCCTTCTTCCTCGACGCCCACCCCACCACCAACGGCGACTACCTCGTCTTCGTCGAGTCCGGGGGCTACGAGGACCCGCGCTGGTGGCACCCCGAGGGCTGGGCCTTCCTCCAGGCCGAGGACATCCGCCACCCCCTCTTCTGGGCCCGGCTCGGGCCTCGCGACTGGGCCCGCCGCCGCTTCGGCTTCGTGGAGCCCCTGCCCCGCGATGAGCCCGTGCAGCACGTGTGCTGGTACGAGGCCGATGCCTACGCCCGATGGGCCGGCAAGCGTCTGCCCACCGAGGCCGAGTGGGAGCGCGCCGCCACCGGGGGTGCCCCTTCCCGCGCGTTTCCCTGGGGGGAAGCTCCCGTCACCGCCGTGCACGCCAACCTTGGCGGCGAGGCGTGGGCCCCCGCCCCCGTGGGCGCTTTCCCCGAAGGCCGGAGCAGCGAGGGAATCTGGGGATTGCTCGGGGACGTGTGGGAGTGGACAGCCAGTGACTTCGGTGGCTACCCCGGCTTTCGCGCCCACCCGTATCGTGAGTACTCCGAGGTGTTCTTCGGCCCCGGGCACAAGGTGCTCCGGGGGGGTTCCTGGGCCAGTGCCCCCGTCGCGGTGCGCAACAGCTTCCGCAACTGGGACTTGCCCATCCGCCGTCACATCTTCGCGGGCTTCCGCTGCGCGCGCGACGCCCGCTGACGCACCCCAGGGAGCAGACCATGTCCGAGCACCATCCCGCGGAAGCCGAGGGCCCCTGTCGCAGCCTCGTCTCGGTGGAAGTTCACCTGCACCCGGACGAGGCCCGGCGCGCGCTGCACCAGGAGGCGTTGACGGGGCTGTGCCTCCACCCCAAGGAGCTGTCCCCCAAGTGGCTCTATGACGAGCGCGGCAGCCAGCTCTTCGACGACATCACCCGCCTGCCCGAGTACTACCCCACCCGCCGCGAGCGGGAGATTCTCCACGCCCACGCCGACGAGGTGGCCCGCCTCAGCGGCGCCGACACCCTCATCGAGCTGGGCAGCGGCACCAGCGAGAAGACCCGCCTGCTGCTGGATGCGTTGCGCGCCACCGGCTCGCTCCAGCGCTTCGTCCCCTTCGATGTGAGTGAGCCCTTCCTCCGGCGCGCCGCCGCCACGCTCGCCCACGACTACCCCGGCCTGTCCGTGCACGCCGTGGTGGGCGACTTCGAGCGGCACCTCGCCCACCTGCCCCGGGGCGGGCGCCGGCTCGTGGCCTTCCTGGGCGGCACCATCGGCAACTTCAAGCCCGAGGCCCGCGCGCGCTTCTTCCAGGATGTCGCGGACCAGCTCGCCCCCGGCGATGGGCTGCTGCTCGGCACGGATCTGCTCAAGGACCGCGCCCGCCTCTTCGCCGCCTACAACGACAGCGCCGGGGTGACGGCCGAGTTCAACCGCAACGTGCTGCGCGTGCTCAACCGCGAGCTGGGCGCGGACTTCGACGTGGACGCCTTCTCCCACCTGGCGCCCTTCGACGAGGAGCAGGGCTGGATCGAAATGCGCCTCGTGTCCCGGCGCGCCCAGCAGGTGCGGCTGCCCGCGCTCCAGCGCTCGACGGTGTTCGAGGCGGGCGAGGTGCTGCGCACGGAGGTGAGTTGCAAGTTCCGCCCTCGGCAGGTGGAGGCGGAGCTCTCGGCGGCGGGCCTTCAGCTCGCCGCGCGGTGGACGGATCGCGCGGAGGACTTCGCCCTCTCGCTGGCCTTCAAGCACTGAGCGCCGCGGCGCGCGGCACGGGGTCCTTCAGCCGCTTAGCGGCGGCGGCGCGGATCCCGGCGGACCGGAACGGGGATCGGCTGCGGCCGAGCGCGCGTCCCCATCAGTCCCGCCGCCACCAACACGCCCACCACGATGGCGCCAGCGACATTCACAACGGAGGGGAGCAACTCGGGGAGAGTCATTGCTTTCACTCCTTCGGGTTCTTCGGGTTCGGGGCGAGGGCTCCGGGAAAAGCCGCCCAACGCGAAAAGTCCCAGGCTGTAAGGACGTAAGATATACGTTATGTACTCGTAATGAAAACGTGAAGCCCCCTCGTGTGCAAGGGCTCACATACTTTCAGCGTAACCGGGACGCTCCGCCCCCGCCGCCTTTAGCGCGGCGCGCTCTGAACCTGGATTTCCCGGCAAGCCTCATTGGCCAGGCGTACATCTTCCATCCCCGCGCCGGGCAGCGAGGCGCACAGGAACAAGTCCTCCCCCACGCGCTTGGCGCCCAGCAGCACCGGGGCGTGCATCCCCACGCCCCCGTCCGGCAACTTCGGGGCGATGGTCAGCCGCAGGAGCGCGAGGTTCTCCTCGTCCTCCTCCTGGTCCAACGAGATCTCGAACTGGGAGAACTGCTCCCGCGCGGACTCCGCGAGCGCCTCCGACGAGGGGCGCGCCGCGCCCTCGCCCCGCCGGATGTCCACCCGCAGCACCGGCGTGCCCGGGGGCCCCGCCTGGAAACTTCCGTCCGCGGCCATGACGGCCGACCAGCCGGGCGGCAGGGGTACCTTCACCCCCGCCTTCCCCGCGGCCGGCCGCTCCCCCCCCACTTCCACGGCGGGGAGAGGGCGGGCAGGCGCGGGCTCCTTCGGGCCACAGCGGCAGCCCGCCGCCGGCAGCGTCAGCACCAGCGCGGCGGCCCACCCCAGGCTGTGGCCCCGGGCGCGCACTACTTCTTGTCGCCGCCCGGCGGGGGAGGCGCCTTCGAGGCGTTGCCCAGGTTCTCCATCTTCAGCGTGCCCTCGAAGATGACGCCCCGGTCCATGGAGAGCGTCGGCGCCTCCAGGTTGCCCTTCACGCGCCCCGGCTGCTTGAGCTCGATGAGCTGCGTGGCCTTCACGTTGCCCTCCACCGTCCCGTGGATGATGACGGTACCGGCGTGGATCTCCGCCTGGACGCGCGCCCCATCCCCGATGACGAGGGAGTCCTTGGTGAAAATCTGCCCGTTGAACTTACCGTCGATCCGCACCTGCCCCTCGAAGGTGAGCTTGCCTTCGAACTCACTCCCCTTCCCGAGCAGCGTGTGAATGTCCCCTGGACGCATCGACACGGAATCCTCCTCCCGCTTGAACAATGGCTTGCTGATGGTGGTGCTGAGTGTCTCTTCTTTTTTCCCGCCAAGGAGCGCCACGCCCTACTCCTTCCTAAGAAGCTTCAACAACCGGTCGAGGTCATCGTACGAGAAGAAGTCCACCTCCAGGGTCCCTTTTCCTTGGCCTTTTTCGGACAGGCGGACCTTGGTGCCGAGCAGCCGCTGCAGCTCCTCCACCAGCGCCTTCACCTGAGGGCTCTGCTTGGAGGCCTTCGCGGGCTCCTTCTTCGCGGGCCGCTTCTGCTGCACGAGCTTCTCGGTGTCGCGCACCGAGAGCTTCTGCTCCACCACGCGGCTCGCCAGCGCCTGGAGCTCCGGGAGCCTGGGCACCCCGAGCAGCGCGCGCGCGTGGCCCATGCTCAGCGCCCCTTCGGCCACGAGCGCCTTCACATCGTCCGGCAGGCCCAGCAGGCGCAGGGCGTTGGCCACCGTGGAGCGCTCCTTGCCCACGCGCTGGCTCACCTGCTCCTGCGTCAGCTTGAACTCCTCCACCAGGCGCTGGTAGCCCTCCGCCTCTTCCATGGGGTTCAGGTCCGAGCGCTGGAGGTTCTCCACCAGCGCCAGCTCGAAGGCCTGCCCCTCGGTGACGTCGCGCACGATGGCGGGCACCTCGTGCAGCCCCGCAGCCTGCGCCGCGCGCCAGCGCCGCTCGCCCGCGATGAGCTTGTAGCCCTGCCCGTCCTTGCGCACGAGCACCGGCTGGAGCAGCCCCTGCGCCTTGATGGACTCGGTGAGCTCCGCGAGCTTCGTCTCGTCGAAGTAGCGGCGCGGCTGGGCCGTGTCGCGTTGGATGGCCTCAATGGGCAGCTTCAGCACCCCGGCCTTGGGCGCTTCCGCGGGGGCCGCGGCGGGCGCCGGGGCCGCCTGCGGAATCAGCGCCGAGAGCCCCCGGCCCAGCGCCCGCTTGTGTTTGTCGCCTGCATTCAGCACGTCGTGTCTCCCCTTCAGGCCACGTGGCGCTTGGAGGGCTTGTGGCCCTCGCGGTTCATGATTTCCCGGCCCAGGGCCAGGTAGCTCTCGCAGCCCTTGGACTTGATGTCATAGAGGATGATGGGCTTGCCGAAGGACGGGCATTCCGCGAGCCGCACGTTGCGCGGCACCACCGCGGTGAACACCTGGTCCTTGAAGTAGCCCCGGGCCTCCTCCACCACCTGGTTGGCGATGTTGGCGCGCGAGTCGAACATGGTGAGCAGGATGCCCTCCATCTTCAGCCCCGGGTTGAGCCCCTGCTGCACCAGGTCCACCGTGTGCGTGAGCTGCGAGAGCCCCTCCAGCGCGTAGTACTCGCACTGCAGCGGGATGAGCACCGAGTCGGCGGCCACCAGCGCGTTGAGCGTGAGCAGGCCCAGGGACGGCGGGCAGTCGATGAGGATGTAGTCGTAGTCGTCGGCCAGCGGGCGCAGCGCCTCGCGCAGGCGGAACTCGCGGCGCTCCAGGTTGACGAGCTCTACCTCCGCGCCGGTGAGGTCCGGCGTGGCGGGCACCACCTGGAGGAAGCGCAGCTCGGTGGGGTGGAGCAGCTCCCGCATGGGGCGCCCGCCGAGGAGGGCGTCATAGACGGTGCCCTGGAGCGCCTCGCGCTTCAGCCCCAACCCGCTGCCCGCGTTGCCCTGGGGGTCCATGTCCACCAGCAGGGTGCGGCGCTCGGCCGAGGCCAGGCTCGCCGCGAGGTTGATGGCGGTGGTCGTCTTGCCCACGCCGCCCTTCTGGTTCGAGATGCAGATGATTCGACCCACGTGTCCCATCCTCTTCAGTCCCGGAGGCTTCCGGGAACCAACGTTGCCCACGACACCTTCCCACCACCCCGGGGGGCAACACCCCGGCGGGCGGAAGCATGCACGGGCCCTATTGATCCACCAAATCAGCAGATGATCCAGTCCACGGCCCGCCCGCCCGGCGTGCGTCCCCTCGCGCCGGGGGACAGGGGGAATGTTCCACGTGGAACGTCCGGAAGCGGAGGCCGGGGAGCCTTCCGGGGGACCGGGCGAGGGCCGGTGTTCCACGTGGAACAACCGGAGGACGCTCCGCCGGATACCGTCCGGGCAGGGGAGGGCCCGTGTTCCACGTGGAACAAAAGGGGAGCCTGGGTGGATGCCGGGAGGTTTGGGGAGGCGCTGGTGTTCCACGTGGAACATCGCCCGCCCCGAGGGGGACCGGGCAGCCCGGAGTGTTCCACGTGGAACATGCCGGAGCGCGTTCCGCCCTGGCAGCGCACCGCCGGTTCGGGGAGAATCCGCCCCCATGGAGCGGACGCGCGGGGGGCCGGGTGAAGTGGAGCGGGAGGGGCTGGAGGTGGGGGTCCAGGAGCTGTCCTGCCCGGCCTGCACCCAGCCCGTGGAGGCCCCCTTCTGTGGCCAGTGCGGCGCCGTGGTCCGCGTGGGGCCCTACCGCGTCCTCCGCGTCCTGAGCCACGACGGCATGGGGCGCACGTACCTGGCCCAGGGCCCCGAGGGGCGGATGGTCCTCCGGGAGCGGTGCTTCTCCACCGAGCCGTCCCCCGCGGACCTTCGCGGCATGCAGCTCGAGCTTCAGCGGCTCCAGGCCCTCGCCCACCCTTGCGTTCCCCGCTACCTGGAGGTGCTCCTCAGCGGCAGCGGCGCGGACACCCGGGCCTACCGGGTTCAGGAGTACATCGAGGGCACCTCTCTGGAAGAGGACTTCGCCCGCGGGCGGCTCACCGAGACGGAGGCCCAGGGGCTCGCGGTCCAGGTGCTGGGGCTGCTGCGCTACCTCCAGGAGCGCACCCCGCCCCTTGTCCATGGGGACCTGAAGCCCTCGAACCTCATCCGCCGCGCCGATGGCGCCCTGTTCCTGGTGGACTTCGGCATGGGCTCCGGCCCCATGCTCCGCCCGGGCCGGGCCCCCTCTCCTTATCGTCCGCCCGAGCAGGGCTCCGGCAGGGCTGATGCCACCACGGACCTGTTCTCGCTGGGGGTCCTCCTGAAGCAGGGGCTCACGGGCGCGGCGCCTGGGAACCCCTCCCCTCCCCTCGCGGTGTCTCCCCCCTTCGCCCGGTTCCTGGAGCGGCTCTCCGCCCCGGACCGGCGCGCGCGGTTCTCCTCCGCCTACGAGGCGATGCGGGCCCTGGAGCCCTCTGTCCTTCCCCCCCGGCGGCGGACCCCGCTCCTGAAGGTGGCCCTGCTCGGCACCGGCGTGTGTCTCACCGCCCTGGGGGTGGGGCTGTTCCTGAAGAAGCTCTCCCCGCTGTCTGGGTTCCGGCCCCGCGTGGACGTCTCCGCGCTGGCGGCTCCGGGCCCCCAGTCCATGGCCCCGGGGCCTCCCGTGCGGCACGGCTCCCCGCCCTCGTCCCGCGCACGAAGGCAACCCACCCTTCCGACGCGGTCGATGGGCTTCGCGTATGACCAGGGACAAAAACCGGGCTCGATGAAGATCCCGCTCCAGGGGATGGAGGTTCTGGAGCCCCAGCACACCCCCAGACGGTGTGAGTGGGCCCAGCGCGGCACGGCCACCTCCTCCATTCATGTGCCCGGTCAGGAGCCCAAGGCCGTCCTGGATCACGATCCGGACACCGCCTGGCGCAGCACCGCTCAGCCCACGTGGCTCCGGGTGGACCTCCCGAAGGAGGTGGAGCTCAATGCCCTGGTGCTCACCTGGGCGGTGACGGGGCCCGGCCGCACGAGCGCCGAGGGCATCCTGGAGACCAGCCTGGATGGCAGGACCTGGGAGCCGATGTTCGCCGTGACGAACACCGCCGCCGAGAACGACGTGCCGCACCTCATTCAGTTCGCCCGCCGCCCCATCCAGTCCGTGCGCTTCAAGGTGCGCCTGTCCGGCTCGGACCTGCTCAGCGTCCGTTCGCTGGAGCTCTACGGCAGCGGCTGCTCCCTGCGCGGCCCGAACCTGGAGCGCTGAGACACCCCGGGCGCCCTCCCCTCCCGGGCCGCCGGCTCAGGCCTGGGAGAACACGGCCACCTGGCGCTCGGCGCCGGAGAACGGCAGCCGGTACTGGCGCGAGGACACCACGCGCAGCCCCCGCTCGGTGGCGCGCGCCGTCAGCTCGGACTCCGGCTGCGCCTTGCCGAGCATCGCCACCACGCGCCCTCCGGGCTGCACGTACGCGGGGGCCAGCGCGAGCCAGTCCGGCAAGTCCATGAAGGCCCGGGCGATGAGCAGTTCCGCGCGCGGAATCCCCTCGCGCTCCGGGCCGCCCTCGGCGCGCAGGTGCAGCCCCCGCGCCTCCTTCAGCCCCAGCACCGCGATGGCCGCCTTGAGAAAGCCCACCTTCTTGCCCACCGAGTCCACCAGCGTCACCGCCAGCGCCGGCCGCGCCAGCTTCAGCGGCAGCCCCGGAAAGCCCGCCCCCGCGCCCAGGTCTAATAAGGAGGTGGCGCCCTCCACCTCGGGCAGCACCGCCAGCGAGTCGAGGAAGTGCTTCTCCAGCACCTCCTCCGGCGCGGTGATGGCGGTCAGGTTCACCTTCGCGTTCCACTTGAGCAGCTCGCCCATGAGCCGCTGGAGCCGCGGCCCCACGTCCTCACCCACGCTCACCCCCAGGGCCTCGCAGCCCCGCTGAAGCTGATCCATGAACCGCACGTTATCCACAGCGCCTCCTCCGCCACGGGCCCTGCAACCGCCCGGAATTGCTGCATGCTACAGGTTGCTCCGAGTTGTCCACACGTTGTCCACACCCCCTCGGGAGATCCACCGCCCCGGCCCCCCGGGGGCGGCTCCTCCCGCCCCGCGAGGACATGGTAGAAGGGGGCTTCGCCATGCCCAGCGTCGCGCAGCAGGTAGAGGCCAAGCTGTCGTGTCACCGGCCCGAGGCGCTCGTGCCCCCGCTGGAGCAGCGCGAGGTGGTGCAGCTCCTGCGCCGCGATTCGCACCTCTCCGCCACCCTGGGCGAGCTGTCCCAGCGCGGCACCCTGGAGGTGCTCGTGCGCCGGGTGGAGGCCCCGGAGCAGCGCCGCACCTTATTAGAGGTGCTCGCCGTGCACGCGGATGCCGCCCAGGCCCGCACCGTCCAGGCCGTCCTCGCGCGAATCGATCTTCCTATTAAGGAGGGGGACGGCCCCACCGTGGCCGAGGAGCTGTGGCAGGTGCGCTTCAACCTGCTGCGGCTGGGGGTGCCCGCCCACGGCCAGCGGTTCGATGACACGCCCTACCAGCGGGTGATTCCGCGGGATGGCCGCGAGCCCTTCACCGGCCAGGGCGCCACCGGCATCCGCCCCGACGCGCGCACCGTGCCCCGGAGCGACAAGTGGTCCCGCTGGCGGCAGGTGCCCCCGCCGCCCACGCTCGCCCCCGCCTCCGCCGGGGACTGGTCCACGTACCTGGCCAAGCTCGGCGCGAAGGACCGGCTGCTCCAGGCCAAGCTCGTGCTGCGGCGGCCCCTCACCACGCTCATGCCCACCATCTGGGGCCCCCTGCCCCCGGCCCGCGCGGAGCTCATCGCCGTGGCCGCGCGCCAGTATGGCCAGGAGCCCGCGCTGCTCGCCGCGCTCCTGCTGGCCGAGCAGAGAGACCAGTCCGCGCAGGAGGAGGCCAAGCACTATGCCCGGGCCGCCGAGGGCGCTCCCTCCTCCTTCCTCGGCCTCGGGCAGGTGGCCCTCCCGGCCCTCACCCACCACGCGCTGCTCTCGGAGGTGCTCGCCCCCGAGGTGCTGCGCCATGCCTCCCCGCTGCACCTGGCGCGCCTGCTGGCCGATGACGCCCTCAACATCATGGCGTCCGCGAAGTACCTGCGCATCGTCACGCAGGCCCACCCTCCCCCGCCGCCCCCGCCGGAGGAGGCGGACGCGGACCGGGACGGCACGCCTCCGGAGAACCCCCTGCACGCGCTCGCCGCCCGGTACACGGGCCGCGCCCGCGAGCCCTCCCGGGCCGCCACCTGGGGCCACTTCGTGCACGAGGCCTACTGCGACGTGAAGGCCGCGCGCGTGTTTCCCTGAATCCACCCGGCCGCGGGGCTGGGGGCGCCCGGCTCCGGACGGTCTCCCAGCTGGCCCAAGTCGTTGAGGCCCCAGGCCTGGAGGGCCCCGCCCCGGTGCACCGCCAGCGAGTGATAGAAGCCGCCGGCCACCGCTCCGTCGCTTTGGAGCCCGGGCACCTGCACCGGCCGTGAGCGCTCCTGGGTGAGCCCGTTGCCGAGCTGGCCCTCCTCGTTGCGGCCCCAGGTCCACACGGTGCCGTCGGCCAGCACCGCCAGCGAGTGCATGCCGCCGCCCGCCGCGCTCACCACCGGCCCCAGCCCCTCCACGGGGGCGGGCCGCGCGCGGGAGGAGAAGGAGCCGTTGCCGAGCTGGCCGCTGTAGTTGTTGCCCCAGGCCCAGAGCGTGCCCCCCGCCCGCACCGCCAGCGAGTGGTAGAAGCCGCCGGCCACCGCCACCACCTCGCCCAGCCCCTCCACCCGGCCAGGCCGCGTGCGCTGGGTGGAGCGCCCCTCGCCGAGCTGGCCGAAGCCGTTGTTGCCCCAGGCCCACACGGTGCCGTCCGCGCACAGGGCCAGCGAGTGGAAGCCCCCGGCCGCCACGCCCACCACGCCGGAGAGCCCGGGCACCCGCACCGGCGTGGCCTGGTGGAGCGTGGAGCCCTCGCCGAGCTGGCCATAGTCGTTGAAGCCCCAGGCCCACACGGTGCCGTCCGCGCCCAGGGCCAGCGAGTGCATGTAGCCCCCCGCCACCGCCACCACGCCGGAGAGCCCGGGCACCTGCACCGGCGTGGCGCGGTGGGTGGTGCTCCCGTCACCAAGCTGGCCATAGCCGTTGTTGCCCCAGGCCCACACGGTGCCGTCCGCGCGCACCGCCAGCGCGTGCGAGCCCCCGGCCGCCACGCCCACCACGCCGGTGAGCCCCGGAATCCGCCCCGGCTGGGCGTGGGCGGACGTGGTGCCGTGGCCGAGCTGCCCCGCGCTGTTGGAGCCGCACGCCCAGACGGTGCCGTCCGTGTGCACCGCCAGCGAGTACTGGTAGCCGCCCGCCACCGCCCTCACCCCGCGTTGATCCGCCGCCTGCCTGGGCGTGGCGCGGTGCTCGGACGTTCCCTCCTGGCGCGCGCCCAACCCTCCGCCGGTGCGCGCGCCCCGGAGCGCCATCGCGTGGAAGCCACAGGCGGCCATGGCGGCCATCCCCCCCAGCCCCAGCGCCTGCATCGGCGTGGCGCGGCGGGTGGAGCGGAACGGCAGGCGCTTCGGGGCCTGCACCCCAGGCGCGGGGGCGAAGGCATCCGGCCCCGGCGGCGAGTCCGCCCACCCACAACCGGCGAGCAGGCAGAGCCCCATCCACGGCAGGAGCCTCCGGGGCCCCCGCGTCTTCGTCTCAGGAGCTCCACCACGCTGACGGGACAGGCTTTGCATCGCGCGGGAGACCTGAGCAAGCGCTGTGCCCCCGGCGCCCGCGAGCCTTCTTGCGCACTTGGCGCAAGGCGGTGTCCACCCGGGTGGACAGCCCCCCGCGCGAGCGTCCAGCCGGCTCGACACGCCGCCGCTCCGGCCACCTTCACCCATCCTGGATGCTTGGCTTACACTCTGGCGTGTGCCCACCGCCCCTCATGACGTGACGCAGGACGGCGAGCGCGACAGGCTTCAGCAGGAACGGGACTTCTACCGGAACCTCCTCGAGTTGGGGGCCCGGGACTCCCTCGAACCTTTCCTCGAAGAAGCCCTCGCGCTCAGCGCGAGCATGTCCGGTGCGAAGCGCGGCTACATCGAGCTGCTGGAGGACCAGCAGCACGAGGGGCCCCCCCGCTTCTGGATGGCGCACGGCTGTTACGACGAGGAGGTGGAGGAGATTCGCGCCACGTTCTCGCGCGGCGTCATCGCCGAGGCGCTCGCCACCGGGCAGACCATCGTCACCGAGTCGGCGATGAGGGACCCGCGCTTCGGCTCGCGCCACAGCGTGCGGCGCAACCGCAGCGAGGCGGTGCTGTGCGCCCCCATTGGCGCGAGCCCCACCCTGGGCGTGGTGTACCTCCAGGACCGGCACCAGCCCGGCCCCTTCTCCGAGGAGGACCGCAAGCGGCTCGAAATCTTCGCCCGCTACCTGGCCACCTTCGCCGAGCGGCTGCTCACCCTGCACCGCCAGCGCGAGGCGGCCGATGCCACGCAGCCCTTCCGCGGCCGGCTGCGCGCCGAGGGCGTCATCGGCCGGAGCCCCACGCTCGCCCGGGTGCTGGAGCAGGTGTCGCTCGTGGCGCCGCTGGACGTGAACGTGCTGCTCACGGGCCCCTCGGGCACGGGCAAGACGCAGCTGGCGCGCGTCATCCACGACAACAGCCCGCGCGCCGCGCGCCCCTTCCTGGAGCTCAACTGCGCGGCGCTGCCCGAGACGCTCGTGGAGAGCGAGCTGTTCGGCGTGCTGCCCGGCGCGCACTCCACCGCCTCGCGCAAGGTGGAGGGCAAGGTGGCCGCCGCCGAGGGGGGCACGCTCTTCCTGGACGAGGTGGGGGACTTGCCGCTCACCTCCCAGGCCAAGCTGCTGCAGCTGCTCCAGTCCCGGGAGTACTACCCGCTCGGGGGCACCCGGCCCCAGCGCGCCGACGTGCGGATTCTGGCCGCCACCAACGTGGATCTTCGCGCCGCGGTGGCCCGGAAAACCTTCCGCGAGGACCTGCTGTACCGGCTGGAGGTGCTGCCCATCCGGCTGCCCGCGCTGGCCGAGCGGCCCGAGGACTTGCCGGATCTGGCCGAGCACTTCTGCGCCCTGGCGTGCGAGCAGCACCACCTGCCCAGGCTTCGGCTGTCGCCCGGGGCGCTGCGCGCGGTGGAGGCCGCGGAGTGGCCGGGCAACGTGCGCGAGCTGGGGCACAAGGTGCAGGCGGCCGTCATCCGCGCGGCGGGGGAGGGGGTGGCGCGCATCGAGCGGCGGCACCTGTTCCCCGAGGCCCGGGGCGCCGCGGCGCAGGAGCCCGGGCCGCTCACCTTCCAGGAGGCCACGCAGCGCTTCCAGGCGCAGCTGCTCCTCAAGACGCTGGAAGACACGGCGTGGAACATCACCGAGGCGGCGGGCAAGCTGGAGCTGTCGCGCTCGCACATCTACAACCTCATCGCCGCCTTTGGCCTCGAACGGAGGAAGCCCTGAGCCCGGGCGCCGTGCGCGCTGCGCCCCCCAAGGCCTAGAGGAGCATGCCGAGGCCCCTGCCAAAACCGGGGTGGAGCCCACCGGAGACGATGGGCGAGTACCGCCTGTTGCGGCTGCTCGGCCGGGGCGGCATGGGCCAGGTGTACCTCGCGGAGGACACGCTGCTGGAGCGCACCGTGGCGCTCAAGCTCATCGCCTCGGTGCGGCCGGACGAGGCCGCTCGCAAGCGCTTCCACGCCGAGGCGCGCGCCATCGCCCGGCTGTCCCACCCCAACGTCGTCACCGTGCACCGCGTGGGCGAGGTGGAGGGCAGGCCCTACCTCGTCACCGAGTTCATCCGCGGCCAGACGCTCGGGGAGCTGACGCGGCCGCTCGCCCCCGAGCGCGTGCTGAGCATCGCCCTGGGGCTCTCGCGGGGGCTGGCCGCCGCGCACCGGCAGGGGGTGCTCCACCGGGACATCAAGCCCGCCAACGCCATGCTCACCGAGGAAGGGGAGGTGAAGCTGCTGGACTTCGGGCTCGCCAAGCTCCTGGAGGGCCCGCGCATGGCGCCCCTGGAGGCGCCGGGGCGCGCGGGGCCCGTGGCGCCCGCGCTGCGCGAGCTGAGCGACGCGGAGGACCTGATGGGCACGCCGCTCTACATGGCCCCCGAGGCCCTGCGCGGCGAGCCCTCCACGCGGCGCAGTGATTTGTACTCGCTGGGCGCGGTGCTCTACGAGCTGTGCGCGGGCATGGCCCCCCGGCAGTGGCTCGACGAGCAGCTGCCCTTCGAGGCGTGGGCCTCGGCCGCCGCCCCGCCGCTCACGGAGCGGGCGAAGGACGTGGACCCGCGGTTCGCGGCGCTGGTGGACCGGTGCCTGCACATCGAGCCGGAGCGGCGCTTCGCCTCCGCGGACGAGCTGTGTACGGCGCTCGCGGGGCTGCAGCGGGAGCTGGAGAGCCCGCCGGGCGGGGAGCTGCCCGAGGGCAACCCGTACCGGGGCCTGAGGCCCTTCGAGGCGGAGCACCGGGCGTGCTTCTTCGGCCGGAGCCAGGAGGTGGAGGCGGTGCTGGAGCGGCTGCGCGCCGAGCCGCTCGTGCTGGTGACGGGGGACTCCGGGGTGGGGAAGTCCTCGCTGTGCCGGGCCGGGGTGCTGCCGCGCGTGGCGGAAGGGGCGCTGGGGCAGGGGAGGCACTACCGGGTGCTGGGCCTCATTCCGGGCGCGCACCCGCTCGCGGCGCTGGCCTCAGCGGCCGAGCCCCTGTGGGAGAAGGGCGGGGCGCAGCCGGGCGCGCTCCTGGGCACCGAGCCCCGGGCCTTCGTGCGCGAGCTGTCGCGCACGCTGGGGCGCTCGGACGGGCTGCTCGTCTTCGTGGATCAACTCGAGGAGCTGTTCACCATCGGGGCCCCGGAGGAGGCGGCACCGTTCGCCGAGGCGGTGGTGCGGCTCTCGGAGCTGCCCGGCGTGCGGGTGCTGCTCACCGTGCGCGGGGACTTCTTCACGCGGCTTGCCTCGCTGCCGGGGCTGGGGGAGCAGGTGGCCCGGGCGCTGTACCTGCTGCGGCCGCTGTCGGCGGAAGCGGCGCGCGCGGCCATCACCGGCCCCGCGCAGGGCCAGGGCATCCACTTCGAGAGCGAGGCGCTGGTGAGCACGCTGGCCGCCTCGGCGGTGAGCTCCGCCGGGGGGCTGCCGCTGCTCCAGTTCACCATGGCGGAGCTGTGGGAGGCGCGGGACGAGGCGCGCCGGTGCATTCCGGCCTCGGCGCTGGAGGCGCTGGGCGGGGTGGACGGGGCGCTCTCGCGGCACGCGGACCGGGTGCTCGCGGGCCTGCCGCCCCTGCAACGCCGGGCGGCGCGCGCGCTGCTGCCCCGGCTGGTGAGCCCCGAGGGCACGGGGGCGCGGCGCACGGGCACGGAGCTGGACGCGGGGGAGCCGGCCACCCAGGGCGCGCTGGATGCGCTGGTGAAGGGGCGGCTCGTGGTGGCGCGCGAGACGGACGGGGAGACGACGTACGAGGTGGCCCACGAGGCGCTGCTGCGCGGGTGGGGCACGCTGCGCCGCTGGCTGGTGACGGAAGGGGAGAAGCGCCCGGTGCGCGAGCGGCTGGAGGCGGCGGCGGCCGAGTGGACGCGGCTGGAGCGCGCGCGCGAGGCGCTGTGGAGCGAGCGGCTCTTGCAGGAGACGCAAGGGGTGGACCGGGACGCGCTGTCTCCCCGGGGCACGGAGTTCCTGGACGCCTCGCACTCGGCGACGCGGCGGCGGCGCTGGCGCCAGCGGGCGCTGCTCATGGCGGTGCCGCTGGTGCTGGTGGCGGTGCTGGGCGGGGTGCGGCTGCACGGGCAGTGGACGCGGGCCCAGAAGGTGGCCGGCTACGAGGCCCAGGCCACGGGGCTCGCGGAGCGGGGCCTGGCGCGCAAGCGGGCCGCGGAGGCGCTGCGGCAGCGGGCGCACGGCCTGTTCGAGGCGGTGGGCGGGGGCACGGTGGAGGAGACGGCGGCGCGGCGCGAGGCGGCTGAGCGCGCCTGGGAGGAGGCGCTGGCGGCGCGGCAGGAGGCGGACGACGCGCTGGATGAGGCGGGCCAGTCGCTGGAGGCGGCGCTGGTGGTGGACCTGTTGAACGAGCACATCCGGGGGCGGCTCGTGGACCTGCTGGTGGAGCGGCTGGAATTGGCGGAGGCCTTCCACCAGCCGGAGCGGCAGCGGGAGATGGCGCGGCGAATCAAGGCCTACGACAGCGGCGGGGAGCGCCAGCAGCAGCTCCAGGCTCCGCCCACGCTCTCCCTCACCACCTCGCCGCCCGGGGCCGAGGTGGTGCTGGAGCGGTACCTGGAGGACGCGAAGGGCACGCGGGCGCTCACGGCGCCCCGGCGCCTGGGGCGCACGCCTCTGGAGGGGCTGAGCCTGCCGGAAGGGCCGGGCTCCTACCGGCTGACGCTGCACGCGCCCGGGCGGGTGGAGGTGCGGGCGCCGGTGCTGCTCGCGCGCGGCGAGCCCCTGGTGCTGCACCTGGCGCTGCCGGCCCAGGGCACGGTGCCGGAGGGCTTCGTGTACGTGCCGCCGGGCCGGTTCCTGGTGGGCAGCGCGGACCCCGAGGACATGCGCCGGGGACTGCTCAACGCGCAGCCCCTGCACGAGAGCAGGACGGGGGCGTTCCTGGTGGCGCGCACGGAGGTGACGTTCGGCCAGTGGCTGGCGTTCCTCCGGGACGGGCCCGCCGAGGGGACGGCGCAGGGGCACCGGCCGTACTCGGACTTGCGGCAGTGGGGCGTGGAGCTGACGCCCTCGGCCGCGGGGCGCTGGCGCCTGAGGCTTCAGCTCAACAAGCACGCGCTGGAGGCGAACGAGGGCGAGCCGCTGCGCTTTGCCGGCCGCGCGGTGCGGCGGGAGCAGGACTGGTCGCGCCTGCCGGTGTCGGGCATCTCCTACGAGGACGCGCGCGCGTACCTCGCGTGGCTGGACCGGACGGGGCGGGTGCCCGGGGCGCGCTTCTGCCACGAGCGGGAGTGGGAGCGGGCGGCGCGGGGGGCGGACGGGCGCGCGTTCCCGCACGGCAACCGGCTGGAGGCGGAGGATGCGAACTTCGACCAGACGTACGGGCGGAAGACGGATGCGTTCGGCCCGGACGAGGTGGGCTCGCACCCGGCGTCGGCGAGCCCCTTCGGGCTCCTGGACATGACGGGCAACGTGTACGAGTTCACCCAGTCGATGGGGGCCCGGGAGGAGATCGCCATCCGGGGAGGCTCCTGGTACTTCGACCGGGTATCGGTGCTGGTGGCGAACCGGACGTTCGTGGAGCCGCGCACGCGGGACATCGGCACGGGGATGCGCGTGTGCGCGGACGCCCCCAGGCCCTGAGGCTCACTCCGGCTGGGCCTGGCAGCCCACGTCGGCGGCGCCCTCCACGGGGCAGAGGAAGGGCATGGAGGCCGAGGACACCGCGTCGTAGTTCTGGAGCCCGCGCTCCGCGGAGCTGCGGATGCCGATGAGGTCTCTTCCCCAGCTCCAGGGGGCCGAGGGCTCCGCACAGGCGCCGAGCACCCCGGCGAGATCCGTCTCGCAGCCCTTCCAGCGGGGGCGGCTCACGCAGGTGAGGCCGTGCGCGTTCCACCGGGACTCGAAGGTGAAGGCGGGGTCCTTGTTGGGGCGCAAGAGGCCCAGGTTGTCGAAGATGTCGATGGCGGTGTTGGCGCAGGTGTAGGCCTTGGCGTGGTCATACTCGGCGCGGGCGGCGGGGACGCAGGCCTGGTGGTAGGGCTGGAGGCTCTTGCCGGCGAAGCGGGCCCAGGGCACGTAGCCCCAGTGGGCGCACTTGGCGACGGTGCCATCGAAGCAGGCGGCGGTGAACACGTCCTCGCCCTTGTACTGGGCGCGCCAGACGCCATCCAGCTCATCCCAGTAGCCGGGCACGAGCAGGGCGGTGCCGCTGGGGGGCTCGGGGGCCAGCTCCCCCTCGCGGCCGGGCTGATACGTGGAGGCGCCGCAGAGGTTGGTGCCGCCGTAATACACCTCATAGGGCGTGAGGGCGGCGTGGACGCGGCTGAGCGCGTAGGGCTGCTTGCGCACCAGGCGCACGGGGGCTGAGGGGCGGGTGCCGGAGCCCTCGGCGCGGCGGAAGAAGGCCTGGGCCTGGGAGCCCGCGAACATGCCCTCGCGCAGCGAGCCCTTGAGGAACACGACGTGCTCCAGACACCCGCCGCGGTAGCGGGGGGACTGGGGGCGCGAGTCGAGCATCGCGCGGGCCTGCAGCTTGCCAGGGGCCACGCCGAAGGGGCAGCGCGGATCCTCGGCGAGGGGCTCCGCGGCGAGGGAGCGCGCCGGGGGGGTCCGGGAGGGGGCCGCGTGGGCGGTGCAGACCACGAGGAGGGCGAGGACCCCCATGGACACGACGGTGCTCGATGCGGGCAGGCTCATGGCGTTGGCTCGGGAAGCGGGGTGGCAAACGGAGGAGGGCTGCGCGGGGCGGTCCGCGGATCCTCTCACACCCTCCAGCAATGAGAGTGGGGCAGAGGATTAGCAAAGGCCGCGCCGACGCCCGGCGGGTGCCTCTCCGAGCGAAAGCCCTGGGCGAAAACCCCCGGCGCGCACACTCGGCTGGACAGCGCTGTCCAATCAGGTGGACACGGATCCGTTTTCTCAGCGGCTGAGAGAGCCGGTGGGGCTAATGCTTTTCCCGGAGGACCCGCGCGGCATTCCGGAAGACCTGGGCGAACGTGGCGTCCGCGGGACAGTGCGCGTCGAGGAGGGCTGCGTCCTCCGGCGTGCCAGCGAATTTGAGAACAGCCGCCGCGCGCAGGGCGCACCCCATGGAGGGGCCCTGGACCAGGCTCCGGGCCAGGGCTCGCAGCGCGGAACGGAACCCCTCCGGGGCACTGGCGAGCAGCCGCTCCTGGTGGGTGAGGACGAGGCTCAGGAGGCGCTCACAGAAATAGGCGGGCTCGCCCCCCTGCGGGGCCACGGGTTCCGCCCACGCCTGCGCGGCGGAGAGAAAGGCGGGAAGCACGGCCTCCCAGGGCTCTGGCAGCTCTTCCTCCAGCAGGGCGAGAACCCGGGACTTGTCCGCCGCCGGCACGGCGGGGTCGAGCCCCCACCCCCGGAGGGCTTCCGGTGACTTCTCCAGCAGCACCAGCAGGCCATGCAAACCATGCGGCGCGGGCAGGGAGAGCCGGGCCAGGCTGCGCTGCACGGCGGGAATCAGCTCCGGGTGGCGCTTCCGCCAGAGCATGCGCGCGAGCGCGTTCACGTCCGAGAGCTCAGGCTCACGCTGGACCAGCCGCTCTAGCCGTTTCACGAGGCTCGCGCGGGTACCGGCCGCTTCGATGCGTCCCAGCGCCCGGATGATGTCCTCGGCGACGGAGGCACCATCGAGATCCTCCCGGGCCTCCTCGGCCTCCAGTTGCTGCTCCAGCAGGCGGGCGCTGGCCGCGCCTCCCAGCGTCTCCAGACCGAACACGGCTGCTTGTCTCGCCAGGGCGAGGGGACTTCTCAGCAGGGCCTCCAGCTCCGTTCTTCGTTGACGCTCGGTCTTCCCAAGCTGGAAGACCACGGCACGGGCCCCCGCCTCATCACCCTGCTTGAAGGCCCGCGTCAACGCCTCATGGAGCGGCTCCCCCTCTGCGCTCGGCGCTGTCTTCTCACGGGTCATGGGGCGGGCCTCCCTGCGGGCATATATCGCCTGACCAGCGTGCCATCGAGCAGGTACAGCTCGTGGATCGCCTCGGGATCCGCGCGCCGCATGGCCTCCAGCGCCTCCAGCTCGCGCTTCAAATCCCGGGGATTGGAGACATAGTTGGTGTTGTGCCGCACCCCTTCCGGCCGGAGGGAGGAGGCATCCGGCCTCCGGAAACGGACGCCCCGGACAGGCTCCGGATCCAAGCTGGGTTCACTGCGGGCATCCAGTTGCGCCTTGTTCTTCCGTAAGTCGCGATGCCCCGCAGCCTCCCGCCTGGCCAGCTCTTGTTCAATCGCCTCGTTGTGAGGCGGGTTCTGCCGGGTGTGGGCAGGGCCATACCGGGTAGACAGCTTCACGCCACCGGCCGCTGACTGCACCGAGCACAGGGCCGTGCCACCGCACAGCCCGGCGGCCACTTCCCCGGTGGCCACGCCACTGACCACCAACGCCCCGGCGGCCACCACCTGCACCGAGGCCGCCGCCCCCAGCGCCACGCCGCCCTCCACCGCGTACCTCGGCGCGCCCATCAGCCCCCCTGCGCCGGGCACCGAGGGCATTGCCTTGCCCACACCGAAGCTCGCCACCAGCACCAGGGCCCTCAGCCCTGCGCCGCCCACCGCCTTGCCAAAACGCTCCGCCGCGGCCTCCAGGTCGCCTGGGGAGCGGGCCGCCTCCGACTCCCGGTACAACCGCACACACGCCCACGCCAGGTGCGTCAGCTCCACCACGCCCACCACCAGCGCGAGCGCCACCGTGGCCGCCGACGCGAAGGCCTTGGAGAACACCGGCTCGGGGGCCAGCCACGCCGCGAAGTACACCAGCACCGACAGCGTCACGCTGGCCAGGAACACCGGCGAGCGGAACAGCTCGTGCGCCGCCTCTCGCACCCCTTCGCCCATGTAGTGGGGCGACAGCCGCAAGGCCTGAAGCAGCCGGCTGTGAGCCAGTGTGTCCGGCAAGGGTAACAACGCGGGGCCCCACCGCGAGAGCCACTCCTGACGCAATCGCCGCTCCCACGCCTCCGCGTGCGTGCTCCGGGCGGCCCCTCCGGGCGGCGCGAGGATCCGGATGTGCGGGCTCTCCTGAAGAAAGGCCCCGTGGAGCGCCGAGATCATCGCCTGGGCCTCCTGCACGCTCAGCCGATCCCATCCCGGAAGCGCCGCCGACGGAAAGGACAGCTTCGCGCGTCCCCCGGACAGCGATTGCACCTGAACCGTCCGGGCCGGCCGCCCCGGTGCACCTGCCTCGCGAGATGCAGCGCACGAGGAGAGCAGGGCCAGACACCCCACCACCCCGATCCAATGCCTGACGGCGGCGATTCCCATGCCCCGAGCATGCCCGAGACACGGCCTCCACGCGCCGGGAGCGCCTCTCAGCGCTGGGCGCGCTCGCGCTTGAGCGCCACCAGCACCAGGGAGAGCGCCGCGGGAGTGAGCCCCGGAATGCGCCGCACCTGCCCCACCGTGCCGGGCCGGTGCGCGCTGAGCTTCTCCACCGCCTCGGCGGACAGCCCGCGCACGCCCTCGAACTGGAACCCCGCGGGAATCACCCACCCATCCCACGCGTCCGCCTCACGCGCGGCGGCCCGCTCGGCCTGGGCGATGTAGCCCTCGTACTTCACCTCCACCTCCACCTCCTCGGCCACCTCCGGGGGCACGGAGGGCCACTCGCGGGCCTCGGCCGCCAGCGAGGCGTAGCTCACCTCGGGCCGCTTGAGCCGGGCCCCCAGCCCCGAGCGCTTCAGCCGCGCCACCTCGTCCCGCACCGCCCGCGCGCGCGCCTCCACCCGCTCCAAGGCCTCGCGGGGCACGAGCCCCACGCGGTGCCCGTGGCGGGCCAGGCGCGCCTCGGCGTTGCCCTCGCGCAGCTTGAGCCGGTGCTCGGAGCGGCTGGTGAACATGCGGAACGGCTCGTCCACGCCCTTGGTGACCAGCTCATCCACGAGCACCGCGCCGTGGGCCTCCTCGCGGCCAAGCAGCAGGGGCGGCTCGCCCTTCACCTGGAGCGCGGCGTTGAGGCCGGCATAGAGCCCCTGGAAGGCGGCCTCCTCGTAGCCCGAGGTGCCGTTGAGCTGGCCAGCGAAGAACAGGCCGCGCACGGCCTTGGTCTCCAGCGTGGAGGACAGCTGCGTGGGCGGGGCGAAGTCGTACTCCACGGCATAGCCGAAGCGCACCACCTCCACGTGGGCAAGGCCCGGAATGGAGCGCAGGAACTCGAGCTGCACATCCGCGGGCATGCTGGTGGACAGGCCGGCCGGGTACACGAGCGGCGAGTCCGGGCCTTCCGGTTCAAGGAACACCTGGTGGCGCTCGCGGGCGGCGAAGCGCACCACCTTGTCCTCCAGCGAGGGGCAGTAGCGGGGCCCCCGGCCAACAATGTCCCCCTGGAACAGGGGCGAGCGGTGGAGGTTGTCGCGCAGGAGGCGGTGGGTGGCCTCGGTGGTGAAGGTGATGCCGCAGGTGACGGAGGGCTGGAGCGGGAAGGGGCGCCCCGCGGCGATGTCTTGACGGGTGCGCCACGAGAAGGGGCGGGCGGGGGCGTCGCTGGGCTGGGGCTCGACGGCATCCCAATCGATGCTGTCGCGGCGCAGGCGGGCGGGGGTGCCCGTCTTGAAGCGCCCCAAGGTAAAGCCCAGCGAGCGCAGCGAGGTGGACAGCCCGCGCGCGGCCTCATCGCCGAGCCGGCCGCCCACCTCCTTCTTCTCGCCCACATGCATGAGGGCCTGAAGGAAGGTGCCGGTGGTGAGGAGCACCGCGCGGGCCTGCACCTGGGAGCCATCGCCGAGCACCACGCCCACCACCTGGCCGTCCTCCACCACCAGCGAGGAGACCTCGGCCTCCTGAACGGTGAGGCCCGGCTGGGAGAAAAGAACGGACTGCACGGTGCGGGCGTAGGCGTCGCGGTCACAGAGGATGCGGGTGGCCTGGACGGCGGGGCCCTTGGAGGCATTGAGCGTCTTGAAGTGGGTGCCGGAGAGGTCGGCGGCGCGGCCCATCTCGCCGCCGAGCGCATCGAGCTCGCGCACGAGGTGGCCCTTGGCGGTGCCGCCGACGGCGGGGTTGCAGCTCATGACGGCGGCGCGGTCGCGCTTGAGGGTGAGGCCGAGGGTGGACAGGCCCAGGCGGGAGCAGGCGAGGGCGGCCTCGCAGCCCGCATGCCCGAGCCCCACCACGATGACGTCATACCGGTGCTTCATGGGGGCGGAGGTATACCGCGTCCCGGAGTGTCCGGGACACCCGCGCGGCGCCTGCCGGGCCCTCAAGCCCTCCATGCCTTGCTCAGATGTCACCGATGGGCGTGAGCACCTGAAAACAGCCCACGCCGGGGGGCAGCTTGATTTCATCTATTGCTCCATGGATCCATCCTCAGACAGGGATTGACGTCCAGCGGCAAACCCTCTCCGGTGTGGCCTGGTCGACGCGCGCGGCCGGCATGCCAAAGCTTTACATCGCACGAGCGGGTCCCCGTTCGTATCCCAGCCGCACCAAGGGGGGGGGCCCGGGTGTGATGTCGCAACCCTATCCAGGAGGACACATGCGCAAGCGGATGATGACAGCAGTGGCCGTGATGGGAGTGTCGCTGGGCTATCCGGCGGCCGAAGCGAAAGCGCCGCAGCAGGAGATGCAGGCCCAGCCACAGCAGGGCCCGACGGACGCGGAGATCGACGAAGCGCACCGGATGAACAAGGAATACGACGCCCGCAAGGCGGCGGAGAAAACCCAGGCCCAGGGACCCACGGACGCGGAGATCGACGAAGCGCACCGGATGAACAAGGAGTACGACGCCCGCAAGGCGGCGGAGAAGGCCCGGGCCCAGGCCCCGGGCCCGACGGACGCGGAGATCGACGAAGCGCACCGGATGAACAAGGAGTACGACGCCCGCAAGGCCCGCGCGGGCCTCAAGACGCATGAGGTGGAGGGGAAGGTCCAGTCGGTGTCGGGCTCGGCCCTCACCATCCGGATGCCCAGCAAGCTCAACCGCAAGATGGACTTCAAGACGGATGAGCAATCGAAGGTGGAGAAGGACTCGCAAGCGGCCGCCCTGACGGAGCTGAAGGAGGGCGACGAAGTGCGCGTCTCCTACCAGATCGTCGGCAAGGAGCGGATCGTGGTCAGCGTCGATGCGCAGAAGGAGGGCAGCGGCACCGAGCCCGCGAAGAAGCCCTGAGCCTGGCGGGTGAACCCGGCGGGCTCCCCTCGGACAGGGGAGCCCGCCCCCAGGTGGCTCCTGGCGGTGCCCCCAACGGAACGCCGGGGACAACCGCGTGAATTGACAGCGGATCCCCTCCTGCGCAACCCTCGGCCACAAAGCGAGGGAGCCAGCAACCGTGATTGTTTTCCCAGGCAAAGTTTCCAAGGCATGGGCTCGCACAGCGCCAGCACTCACACTCAACGCATTCGCAGCATGGGCCCTTACGGGGTGTGTTCATGGCGGTACCCCCATGAGTTCTGTCTGCCGCGAACTGCCCACGGTTGAAGAGTGCAAAGCCTCCGCACGAGCGATTACCCATCCCTGTCTTCGGAAATGTGTTGAACTGCAGTGCGCGGGAGTCAAGGTCAACTGCCGCAGCGAAGAGATTCAACGGAGGTGCAGGGACCAGGGCAGCGGCGTTCCGGGCGCAGCACTGGGCTACGTCGTGCGGTTCTCCGATGCCCCTACTTCCTGTGATCACCCTTCGCAGGAGATCAACTGGTGCGAAGCGCCCGCATCACGCGATTGCCGAGCCAAGGCCATGGTTCACGAGCTAGCCCATTCCTGTGGATGGCATCACGGACAAGGGCTGGGCGTTCCCGCTGACAATGGGTTGCTCCCATGCGAGTAAACGTCTTTCCATTCGCGCTTGGCGCGCCTCTCCTGCTCCTCGCATGCTCGATGGGCCGCACGGGCAAGCCTGATTCGACGCCTGAGCGGCGCCCGCCCGCCGCAGCCCTCCTTCAGGACATCCAATGCGACGGCGAAACGCTCTCCGGGCGCTTTCTGCTGACCGCCGCGGAGCAGGGCCTGCTCTTGGACAAGCGCCTCATCGAGACCGCCTATCTGACGGCAGAATCTGTCTCGTCTTGTGAAACAGGCCAGCCGCTCCCATTCGTGGTCATGGACGTCTATGCCAAACCTCCGGGCCCGGAGGATCTCTTGCTCCTGAAACCTGGCTACTGGTACGGCAAGGACGTCCACATCCCTCTTTTCACGAAGGGCTCCATGGGGGCCTCCAGCCCTGCATGTATCGACGTGGAATTGGCCTTCCGTGATCTGGATGGGGCTCCCCTGGCCCCGCTCCGCATCCGGGCCCAATGCAGCTCACCGGATGTGGGCTCAAGTACGGATGCAGGAGGGTCCTCCTGGGAGAACGGGTACATAGCCCCCCCTCCAGTCCCATCGGAGGCGCCTCTGCAGGGCGTCCATCCCTGACTATGGCGGGTGGGAGGTATGAGGCCGCGGAGGAGGGAACATGGGCACGTAGCACCCCTCCTTCCACTCGTAGGAATTGGCACCGCATGGAGGCACCACGTCGCCCGTTCGGACCCAACAGCCACCGTTGACCGCGACCAACGGCTTCTCGCAGGGCGGTTGGCGCTGGCCAGGAAAAGGCTGCTTGGGCATATCCAAACTCAACCGAGGGCTTGCCTCTCCACGCAGTGCTTCTTGCGAGGGCGCGTCCATCACGGCATCTGCCAAACCCACGGTTCCTGCGTCCCGCTCCGTCCCTTCCCTGGCTTGCCCTTGCTTGGCCGCCGTCCCATCCTCTGATGCAGGCTCCAGCATCCACGCCAGCGAGACCACCAGCGCTGCGCTCACGGCGGCTGTGGCCCAGGGGATCCACCGCATGGAGCTCCACGCGATGGAAAACCGGGCGCTGCCTTCCGGGAAAGCCTCCTCCAAGGGCCCAGGAACTGGAGTTCCATCCTGTTGCTGGGCCTTCGTCAGATCCTCCAGAGCCCGGGCAACCTCCGCCGCGCTGCCTCGCGCCGAGGGTTCCTCTGAGAGCATCTGCCGGATGAGCGCCGCCAGCTCCGGGCTCACGGGTGCCCCCGGCTCGAACGCCACCGGCGCACGCGGCAGCACCTGGTAGCCTTCCTCCGTCTTCTCCACCTCCACCTCGGGCGGATACCTCCCGGTGACCAGCCGGTACCCCGTCACACCCAACGCATACACATCCTCCTCGGGCCCCGCCTCGAACCGGCCCTCTCTCTGGCGCAAGCTCTGCCATTGAAAGCGCACCGACTCGGGACTCTGGTACTCATATGTCCCAGGTGGCGGCGGCTGGTGTGTCAGCGGACGCGCGCCCCGGTAGTTCCCCGAGCCGAAGTCCATCAGCACCGCGCGTCCGTCTCTGCGCACCAACACGTTGCCGCCCTTCACGTCCCGGTGCACCCCTCCCACCGCGTGCACCGCCTCCAGCGTCCTCGCCACCCCGGCCAACACCCCCGCCGCCTCTTCTGAAGACACCCGGCGCTGCTCCGCCCACTCGTACAACGGCACCCCCTCCACCCACTCCATCACCAGGTACGGGTACACCCCTCCGCCCCTCACCTTCCACTCCCCCCAGTCCCGCAGCTTGGGCACCCCCGCGTGCTTCACCCGGCGCAGCAGTTCCGCCTCCCGCTCGAAGCGCGGATCCCACGGCTGCAGCGCCATCTTCAACGCGAAGGACTCGCCCTCTGGATCCACCACGCGGTACACGGCGCCGTAGGAGCCCCGGCCACACAGGCTCTCCACGCGCCATGGGCCCACTTCCAGCCCTACCGGGAGCGCCTCGGGGCCCATCGACGGTGACGTATCCATCGCCCCAGCCTACCGGCTTCCCCTCGGGGGAGCGCACAGAGATCCGGGGCGCCAGCGTGCGGACAAAGAACTTCCCCATCGCCCAGCGCCCAGCGCTTCCAGGCAGAGGGGGGAGGCGGGGTATCGGCCCCCAGGGAAATCGCCAGCGGGCATCGGGGGGCCCAAGCGAGCATCCAGCCTCTACGGTGCCGGTGACAGCGAGTCCAGGTACGCCAGGTTCTCCTCGGCGGCACGGCGGTATCTCGGGACGACCTCCACGGCCAGCCAGTCGCGGAGCTGCTGGCGTGCCCCTTCGA
>NZ_JAHXBH010000044.1:0-46987 GCF_020103775.1 Allostigmatella hybrida | reverse complement strand
CTCATGGGTAGGCAACCCCATCATGTCTTCGCCTACCCGTCGAGTAGGTTCTCTCGGTTACCCCAACAGACTCCTAGACGCAGGGACTCCTCGGCCTGCGCCAACGCGGCACGCCAGTCCTGGCGCTGACAGGCCAGCTCCGCCAGGGCCAGCGCGGACGCCCCTCGCCACGCCTGATTCCAGGCCGCCTTGCGGAAAGCCTCCTCCGCGTCGCGCCGCAGCGCGAGGGCGGTGCCCTCCCTGGCCTCCCAGGCGCGCAGGCGCAGGCACCGGCCCAGTTGGTAGTGGGCCTCCCCCTCGGAAGGGTTGGGATTGCGCGCGGTGAGCCGTGCCACGGCGGCCCGCAGATGCTTTTCGGCCTCGGCCAGCTCGCCCCGCCGCAAGTGCCAGCGGCCCAGCGCCGTGTGACAGCGGGAGTCCCCGGGATCGCGCCGGAGCGCCTCGCGCCAGTAGGCCTCCGGCGCGCGCGTGGCATGCCGGTACTGCTCCAGGTGCAGGCCAGTCAGGTACAGCTCGTCCGCGCTCTCTATATGGGTGGGAAGGGGCGGCTCCGTGGCGGCCCCGGGCAGAGGGCCCTGGGAGGGCGCGGGCGGGGTGTAGCGCACCAGCTCCCGGCCCTCCTTCGTCCGGACGGAGACCGTGAGCGTCTCCCTCCGAATCCCCGGGGGCAGTGCCGCCGTGGCGGTGAAGGGCTGAGCCGGTCCCAGCTCCCGCGTCCACCGCTTCAGCACGCGCCCCTGGGCCTCCAGCCGGATCTGCACGCCGGACCGTGGCGCCGGGGCCGCTACCCCGACCTTCACGTCCGTTCCCTGGACCGACAGATGGACGGCGGCATCGAGGTTGGCCTGCTGGACCGGGCCCACCTCGCGGATCGGGTACCAGTACTGGCTCCAGGTCTTGGTCTCCCCGGGCTGAAGGAAGGAGAAGTCAGGCTGGTTGTCGGTGAAGACCCCCGCCATCAGCTCGATGTACGGGGCATATTCTCCATTCGCATCCGGATCCGTGAGCAACCGGTCCCACGCATAGCCAAACGCGTGGTTGCCCCAGGTCCACTGCTTCTTCCCGGGCGCGATGTGGTGGTCCGCCACGTGAACGATGCCCGCGCGGGCCCGGTGGTCATAGCCTCCGAAGAAGTCCTCCTTCGTCCCCATGCACATGTACGAGGTGGGCACGGGGATGTTGGCGTACCAGGACAGGTCATCCGGAGAGGGCGGCGTGAAGCCATCGGCGGCATCGGGCGGGTAGCGCTGGGGCCGCTCCTGCGCGGGAACCCCCTTCCGCGCCCGCGCCGCGTAGTCCACGCCGTAGTAGTGGCCCGAGGCGCGCGGGTAGGTGCTCATGGCCCGCTTGGCATGGTCGGCCACGGAGGACACGTCCGGCGGGAAGAAGGACTGGTAGCGCTCGTGGACCCGGACGGCGACGTTCGCCCACCAGAGGAACGTCTGGACATCGGCGGTGCGGTTGTAGACGCGCACCCGGAGCTCGAGCACCGCGCTGCCAGGCCGGAGCCGCACGCCGTGCATGCCCTTCATGCGGGCCATCGGGTCGTGCTCCGACATCCAGACGGTGATGGCGCCGTCCGGCTCCTGCTCCACGTGGACGTCGGCCGGCATGAACGTGGAGGGGCGGTGGTGCTGGGGCCAGTTGAACTCGATGCCGCCGCTGATCCACGGGCCCGCCAGCCCCACGAGCGCCGGCTTGATGACCGGCTGGTAGTAGATGATGTCGAAGCCGTGCGTCTTGTCGACGGCCCGGTGGATGCGCCCACCCAGCTGGGGCAGCAGCATGAGCTGCAGGAACTCGTTCTCCAGGAACACCGCCTCCCACGGGCGCGGAACGGGCTCCTCGGCGATCCGGTCGATGAACGGCAGCGGATAGATGCGGCCGCTGGAGCCCTGGTAGACGCGCTTCTCCAGGAACATCGGATTGCGGTCAGGCGCTTGGGGCGCGTAGGTGGGCAGCTCGACGGTGGCGCGGCGGACGGAGACAGGGCTCATGGCGGGCAAGGGAGCGCATCGTAGGAGATGGGCCCCCCCACGCGGCCGGAAGAAAAGACCGCTTGAAGCCCTGGATTCTGCCGGTTACGAGCAGGCCATGCCGTCCCATTCCTGTGAGCCTTTGCCTCCGCTGGAGCAGTTCCTGAACCATCGGCTTCCGGTCTGGGTGGGACGGTATGGCGGGGCGACCGCCAAAGCCGCTCCGCGCAAGCTCACCAATACGCATTCCTATGCGGTCATCGTGCTCCTCACCCGGGGACACTCCCACGTGCGGCACACGGGCGAGCTGGTGCTCCGGGCGGGGGATGTGCACCTCATTCCTCCGGGAGATCCGCACGGCCATGCGCACTTCCGGGATGCCCAGGGCTGGGCCCTCGCCTTCCACCCCGAGGCCTTTCCTTCCGAGGAGGGGTGGGGCCAAGAGCGGGGCCTGAAGCTGGGCCCGCTGCTGCGGGTCCGCGAGGGATGCCACCCGGTCTTGAGGCCTTCCCTTCCCCAACGCCGGCGCCTGGAGCGGTGGATGCGGCTCATCGAGCAGGAGCTGCTCCAGGGCGACCGGGGCCACGAGGAGGCCTGCGCGGCGCTCTTGCGGCTGGTGCTCGTCGAGCTGGAGCGGATCGCCACCCCGGCCGCCGTCCCCGAGCCGTCCAGCTTGAGCCTCGTGCGCCAGGCGCTCACCTATATCGAAGCGCACTGCCTCCAGCCGCTGTCGCTCGCGAGCGTGGCGCGGGCGCTGGGGCGCTCGGGCCCCCACGTGGCCAGCACCGTGCGGCAGGGCACGGGGCGCACGGTGGGCGAGTGGATCCTCGAATACCGCATGGCCGAGGCCCGGCGGCGGCTCCGGGGCACGGACGAGCGGGTGGACATCATCGCCGAGCGGGTGGGCTACGCGGACGTGACGCACTTCATCCGCCTGTTCCGGCGCCTGCACGGCCTCACTCCGGCGGCCTGGCGGCGCAACGCCACCGCCGGGTATACCCTGCCCTCATGAAGCCTTGGGAGGTCCTCGCGCGCGCGCCCGTGCCCGGCGGCAAGGGTGAATTCGTGCTGCACCACCGGGATGGCGAGTTCGTCATCCGGGTGAACGGCCTGGAGCTCATGTCCTCGCGCATCCACGGCTCCGAGGAGGAGCTGGCGCGGCGCGGCTGCGAGGGCCTGCGCGCCACGCCCGGTGCCCGCGTCCTCGTGGGAGGCCTGGGGCTGGGCTACACGCTGCGGGCCACGCTGGATGTCCTGGGCGAGGACGCGCAGGTGGTCGTCGCCGAGCTGGCCCCAGCCATCGTCGAGTGGAACCAGGGCCCCCTGGCGCCCCTGGCCGGCGAGCCCTTGAAGGACGGGCGCGTGCGCGTGGAGACCGCGGACGTGAAGCGGGTGATGCGCGGCGGCGGGCCGTGGGATGCCATCCTGCTCGATGTGGACAATGGCCCCTCGGGGCTGACGCAGCCCTCCAACGCGGGCCTCTATGACAGCGCGGGGCTCGCCACGGCCCACGCGGCCCTGAAGCCCGGCGGGGTGCTGGCCGTGTGGAGCGCGAGCCCCGATGAGCGCTTCACCCGCAGGCTCGAACAGACGGGCTTCACGGCCGAACTGCATTCGAGCCGTGCCGGCAAGGGCCGGGGCACGCGCCACACGCTGTTTCTGGCCCGGCGGCGCCGGGCGAAGCGTCAGGGCAGCGCGCTGTAGTCCAGCTCCGCGCCCTGCGCGCCGGGAACCCGGTGCACCCCGCGCTTGCGCAGGTGGGCGTCCAAGCGAGGGAAGAGCTCGAGCAGGGTGTCCGAGCGCACGGCGGCGGGCAGCTCGCGCTCCTCGGACACCAGCGCGGCCACGCTGCCCACGGCATCCATCGCCCCGTGGCTGCCCGCCGTGCCCGTCTCGTTCAGGCTGCTGATGGGCGCCTTGAAGCCCACCGACATGAACTCGGGCCGGAAGGACACCACCGCGTCGGCGGGGAACTTCACGCTGATGGGCTCGAACGCCGTCCGCGCCCGGAAGAAGAAGTCCGGGTAGGTGCGGTCCACGCTCAGGGCGAAGAGGGCCTCGTCGCTGAACACCCCATGGCGCGCGCCCGGGGCGAAGGACACGGGCAGGTCCAGCGCCTCCCAGTCCCCCTCGGCCGGGAGCCAGTATTGGTCCGTGGCGGCCTCGTAGCCAAAGCTCATCGCAAGCGCGCCCTCCCGCCAGACATTCACCCAGACGAGCCCTTCGGGGTAATCCGGCGCGGGAGGCTGTCCCCGCGCGAAGACGAGGTCCGCCGCGGCACAGGTGGACGCCAGGCGCGACACCTCGTCCAGCTTCTCCGGACGGGCATGCATCGAGACATAGGTGGTGCGGGTGTGGAGGATGGTCACCGCCGCAGGGCCCGGCTCCCGGTCCGCGTCCTTGAGCGAGTCCACGGACACCACGCCCGCCGCCTCGAGCTGGTCCCGGAAGTCCACGACGTTCGCGATGGGCTTCTTCACGCCATCCATCCCATGGTCTCCAAAGAGGGTGAAGACGAAGGTGCGCTCGGGGTGGTTGCGCTTGAACTCATCGATGCGCTGGCCCAAGGACACGAGCGCCTCCACCACGTCCGCCTCGGAGCGGATGTGCCCGATGACGTCCGCCTCCAGCACGTAGGCGGAGAAGTCCGACTGGGTCTCGCTGCGCCCGGCCAGCGCCACGAAGAGGTTGTCGAGCCCCCGGTAATAGCCATACACCGGCCGGTCGTAGCTCCAGAGCGCATCGAGGTAGGCCGTCGCGTGGTAGTCGAACGCGTCGTAATACGACGGCGTCAGGGCGTAGTCCGGCACCATGAAGGAGACGCCCTCCAGGGGCGGCACCAGGTGCACGAGCATTCCTCCCAGGGCCTTGTTGTAGACCTTGTCCTTGAGGGGATCGTAATGGCCGTACTCGTACCCCGCGAAGCGCTCCGCATGGAGGATGCGCGACCAGCTCGCATCGCTGGTGGCCGGAAACATCGGGATGAAGCGCGCGAGGTTCCAGTCTTGGAAGGCGCCCCGCTCCCGCGCCTGCACCACCGCGCGGTGGCCCAGCCCATCCAGGCCCAGGTACACGTGCACCACGGGGTTCCGGTCCGGGTCGCCCCGGGCGGGAATGCTGTTCATCAGCGCGTAGTGCTCCCAGTCGCAGGAAGCGGCGGGGGCGGCGAGCAGCCCCAGGGCCAGCACGAACAGAAGGCGCCTCACAGGTACACCCCCAGCGCCAGCAGCGGGCTGCCCTGACGGCCGTCCTTCATGAAGCGGTAGAAGTAGCCCAGCTTCAGCTCGAACCAGCTCCGCCGGTAGCGGTAGGAGCCGCCCAGGCTGAAGAAGTCATGGTTCCAGTACCCCACCTCGCCCAGGTGCAAGGACACCGAGTGGTGCTGGAGCGCGAGCACCTCGGCCACCCCGGTGGTGCCCAGCACGGCGCGGTTCTCGAAGGGCCCCGGGTCGAACATGCTCATCACCGTGGCGGTGCCGTGCAGGTAGAGCCAGGGCGTGAGGGCATACGAGGCCGTGGCCCCGATGGGGATGACGGTGAGCGTGGAGTCGCTCGTGTCCACGCGGGAGACGTAGTTGCTGGAGACGAAGGCCTCCCCCGCCCCGGGCAGGAACACCAGCACCTCCGCGTGGGCCGCCACCGAGAGCCGCTCCTCGGACAGCAGCCGCACCTTCGCGTGGCCATTGAGGGTCCGGAAGACGAAGAACAGCGGATGGACGCCCACCTGCGCCACGTCGAAGAGGCCCAGCTCCGCCTGGCTGGAGCCCAGGTACAGCCCCCGGTGCCGCAGCAGGAAGCCGGTGTTCTCCCAGAGCGGGTAGAGCGAGGTGAGCGCCGGAGTGGGCTCCGGAGTGGGTTCCGGGGGCGTCTGGGCTTGAGCCCTTCCCCCGGAGACGAGGCACAGCAGCAGGAACAGGAGACGGGCGAAAGACATCACAATCGCCCATCCAACCGTGCGCGCCCCGGCGTTGCAATGGCGCTCAGCGCCCCCGCGCCCGAAGTCTGGCTACAGCGCGGGCCGGGCCCCCCGGAGGAACGCGGCGAGCTTCTCGTAGGCCTCGGCCAGCGCCGGAATGGGCGCGCTCTCGTTGGCCTGGTGGGCCTGGGCCGTCTCCCCGGGGCCGTAGTTCACCGCGTCCACGCCCCACTCCCCGAACCGGGCCACATCCGTCCAGGCCTGCTTCGAGGCCGCGGGCAGTCCCGTCAGCGCCAGGAGCTGGCGGTACAGGGCGTTGTCCGCGCACACGCGCCCGCTGGGCGACAGGTCCGTGAAGCTCACCTCCGCCCGCCCCGCCACCAGCGCCATCACGTCTTCCTGCGCTTGGACGACGGAGCGGCCCGGGGCGAAGCGGTAGTTGAGGTTCAGCTCCAGCGAGTCCGGCACCACGTTGCGCGCGCGGCCCCCGCTCGCCATCGTCACGCTCATCACCTCGTAGAAGGGGAAGCCGGCGTGCATCACCTCCACGCGCTGGCGCCCGAGCAGCTCCGTGAGCAGGGGCCCCGCCTTGTGAATGGCGTTCTCGCCCTGCCACGGCCGCGCCGAGTGCGCGTTGCGCCCCGTGAACTTCAGCGTGGCGTGCAGCGTTCCCACGCACCCCACCTGCACCAGCCCGTCCGTGGGCTCCATGGCGATGCCGAAGCGGATCTTCCGCAGCGCCGGGTACGCGTCGAACAGCGGGCCCAGCCCGCTCTCCACATAGGGCCCCTCCTCGCGCTCATAGAGGATGAGCCCGAGATTCACCGGCAGCTCGCGCAGGGGCAGGTCCTCCGCCAGCGCCATCATCACCGCCAGGCCGCCCTTCATGTCCGAGGCGCCCAGCCCGAACACCCGCTCGCCCTCGAGCCGCGCCTCCTTGTTGCTCGGGTGCCCGGGCACGGTGTCCAGGTGCCCTACCAGCGCGACCGTGGGCCGTGGGTCCTCCAGGCGCCCGACGTACAGCGAGTGCCCTACCCGGAACACCTCGTCGCGGGGGAAGCGCTCCAGCGCCCACCGTTCCACGTGGTCCGCGAGGGGCCCCTCTTCTCCGATGGGGCTGGCGATACGGCACAGCGAGAGCGTGGACTGGGCAAGACGCGCGGCAAGCTGGGACATGGCAATCCCGCACCCTAGCGCACCCCACTCCGGGAAGCCGCTGTTCTCCCTCACCCCCCGTGGGTCAACTTCCCCCAGGCTCCCCCAGCTCCTCGTCGAAGCTCGCCACCCCCTCCAGCAGGGTGGCCGCCGTGCAGGGAGGCCCTTCCAGCGCGGTGAAGCTGTGGGCGCTGCCCTCTTCCCGCTCCAGCACCTCGCCCGGCCAGAACTCGCGTCCCGAATTCTCGCGGATGCCGCCTTCCAGAAAAAAATTCCACTCCCGCCCCAGATGGGTGTGCTGGGGAAATCGAGCCCCGGGCTGCATCCGCACGAAGGCCGCCAGCATCCCCGCCTTCGCCGGTCCAGTCTCCACCGGCAGCATCCGGATGCCCCGGGTGGGCCCCGGCACCCATGCCTCGGGGGTGTCCAAGGACGTCAGCAGGCGCAGGGCCTCTTCTTCTGAAACATCGAAGAACGTGGCGATCTCCTTCGCGAAGCGGCGGAAGCGCCCGGGCCCTTCCATCTCGTGAAGGATGCGGTCCAGAACGCCCGGGGGTGGGTCCACCGGTACCGTCAGGGTGTCCAATCCCTCCAAGGCCGCGGAGAGCCGGCTGGCTTCCGCGCGGCAGCGCTCGCACGTGGACAGGTGCTGCTCGGCGGCCCGCTGCTCGGCGGCAGGCAGGGCGCAAAGCAGCAGGTCAGGAAGAATGTCGTCAAGGTGGTTCATCGGGTCACGTCCAGGCGTTCCCCTCTGTACGGATGGTGTTTCGTCGTGGATTTCCCTGAGTCACACCGCCACCGCGAAGTCGCGCAGCGCGGCGTTGAGGCTGGTCTTCTGATCCGTGCTCTTCGTCCGTTGACCAATGATGAGCGCACAAGGAACACCATACTTCCCCGAGGGAAACTGTTTCTCTCGCATTCCTGGGATGACCACGCTTCGCGCGGGCACGCGGCCTTTGTGAATGCGCTCCTCGGGGCCGGTGACGTCAATGATTTGCGTGGAGGCGGTGAGCACCACGTTGGCGCCCAGCACGGCCTCCTCCTCCACCACCACGCCCTCGACGACGATGCAACGGCTGCCAATGAAAGCGCCGTCCTCGATGATGACGGGCGAGGCGGTGGGCGGCTCGAGCACGCCGCCCAGCCCGACGCCGCCGGACAGGTGCACGTTGCGGCCCACCTGCGCGCAGCTGCCCACCGTGGCCCAGGTGTCCACCATGGTGCCCGCACCCACGCGGGCGCCAATGTTCACGTAGCCGGGCATCACCACGGCGCCCTTCTCCACGAAGGCGCCATAGCGCACCACGCCCGGAGGCACCACGCGCACGCCCGCGGCCTCCAGCCCCTTCTTCAGGGGGACCTTGTCGTGGAACTCGAAGGGCCCCACCTCCATCACCTGCATCTGCGACACGGCGAAGTACAGGAGGATGGCCTCCTTCACCCAGGCGTTGACGCGCCAGCCCTCGGGGCCCTTCTCCGCCACGCGCAGCGTGCCCGCATCCAGCAGGGCCAGCGTCTCACGCACGGCGGCGGCATACGCCTCTTCCTTCAGCCTCGTCCGGTCGGCGAATGCCTCGGACACCTTCTGGGACAGTGCTTCCATGGAGGACATGGGCCCTTATGAAGCACAAATCCGTCCCGTCCGCCGCATTCCTGGGCGGCTCAGGCGGGCGCCTGTCCCGTGGCGGGAGGCTCGGCGAGCGGGTGGATGTGGGTGACCACCTCAGGGTGGGAAGCCTGTCCCGCGGGATGGATGGGCGCGGGCGGGCCACCGGCCACAATCACCCCCCGCCCCGTCACCCGGGTCACCCGGTCCAGGGGGACCTTGAACTCGCGGCGCGAGAAGCGCCAGGGCCGCACGTAGAGCGCCTCGCGGCCAATCACCCTCACCCGTCCCAGCCGCGAGCCATCCTCGGTCTGCACGCGCATGCCAGACTGGATGGAGCGCCGCTCCAACGGGGAATCGGTCCATGCCATGGGCTACCTCCTCTCCGAGAAAGGTGGGGAGGTCCGGGAGCACCGCATAGCCAGGAGCCTCCTCCCAGGCCCCTGGTTGGCCGGGTGCCTGGGAGGGGCGGAGCCTCACTCAGTGCAGGGGGGCGGGCTCGTTGTCCGCGGACTTACGGACCGGGAAGTCCGCCGCCGTTGGAGCCACGGGGGGCAGGGTGCGCTGCATGGACGGTAGCTTCTGGGGGTGCAGCCCGGTGATGAGCCGCACGTCCCGCCGCCGCGTGAGGTACGTGTACGCCCACTGCACCAGGACGACCGCCTTGTTGCGGAAGCCCACCAGGAAGGTCAGGTGGATGCCCAGCCACATGGACCAGGCCAGGAAGCCACGCATGCGGACCTTGTCGAAGAGCACGCCAATCGCCGAGCCCCGGCCGATGACGGCGAAGGAGCCCTTGTCCACGTAGTGGAACGGCTCCATGGACCGGCCTTCGAGCCGCAGGCGGATGTTCTTCGCCACGTGCTTGCCCATCTGCATGGCCGCCGGGGCGATGCCGGGCACGGGCTTGCCGTCCTGAAGGAGCGAGGCCAGGTCGCCAATCACGAAGACATCCTCGTGGCCGGGCACGTGGAGCGTGGGCTCGACCTTGACCCGGCCCGCCCTGTCCAGCGGCACCCCGAGCGTGCGGGCCAGCGGGGAGGCGGCCACGCCGGCGCCCCAGAGCACCGTGCGCGCCGCGATGCGGGTGTCTCCCACGCTCACGCCCATGTCATCCATGGCGGTGACCATCGTGCCGGTGCGCACCTCCACGCCCAGGTTCTCCAGGTCCCTGCGCGCGCGCTCGGACAGCTCCTCCGGATAGGTGTTGAGCACCCGGGGCAGCCCCTCCAGCAAGAGCACGCGGGCCTTGGAGACGTCGACGCGGCGGAACTCCTTGGGCAGCGAGTGCCGGGTCATGTACGCCAGCGCCCCGGCCAGCTCCACGCCCGTGGGGCCCGCGCCCACGATGACGAAGGTGAGCCACTCGCGCTGGCGCGCGGGATCCGGCTCCCGCTCCGCCGCCTCCAGCGCCACCAGGATGCGCTCGCGGATGTTGCGCGCATCGTCGATGGTCTTGAGGCCCGGGGCGAACTGGCTCCACTCCGGGTGGCCAAAGTACGAGTGCGTGGCGCCCGCGGCGAGCACCAGCGTGTCATACGCAATCTCTCCGCCCCCGCACACGAGCACCTTGCGCTGCAGGTCCACCGACTGTGCCTCGGCGAGCAGCACGGTGGTGTTCTGGCCCTTGAGCACGGAGCGGATGGGCGTGGCGATCTCCCCCGGGCTGAGCACGGCGGTCGCCACCTGGTAGAGCAGGGGCTGGAACAGGTGGTGGTTGTACCGGTCCACGACCGTCACATCCACGGGCGCTTTCTTCAGCTTCTGCGCGGCCTGCAACCCGCCGAAACCGGCGCCCACGATGACGACTCGATGCCTTTTCGGGGTGTTTTCCATGCCGGAAAAGGTGGGGCGTCCGATCGGGCCAAGCCAGCCTCCTCGCGCTTTTCTTCCGCCCGCTCCTGGCGCACGGCTGCCTGCCCTCGGAGCAAGCAGCCTTGGGGGGGTCCTGTGACAGGAAAAGTCATGATGTTTCAGGGTTTTGTAACGGGGCACGTTACACGTGCGAGCCGACGGCCCCCTGCCGCCCTGCTGGGGTGCCTTCCCGGACGCACTGGCCCATGCGGTGCACATGCAGCGCCAGAGCCATTCCCCGGAGGAGTTCCCCCATGACGTCATCACCGAAGCGTCCCCAGGCCCTGAAGTGGGCCTGCGCTGGAGTCCTTGCCCTGTCCCTGCAACTGGGCTGCGGGGGCCCCGAGGAGGAGCCCTCCCCGTCCCCCACCGTGGCGCACCAGGAACAGGCCGCGGAGGAGGCCAAGCCCGCGCTGCGCGTCGAGTCGCTGGAGGCCATCGGCCTCGACAACGAGCTCTCCGCCAACACCCGGAGCCTCCTCCGGGTCCGGCTCTCCAAGGGGCAAGAGGCGCTCTTCCGCGAGGTGCCCCTCTCCTCGGACACGGACAAGCCCATCGTCCTGCGCGATGAGGGCACCGAGGGCGACGAGAAGGCCGGGGACGGCATCTTCTCGGCCATTGGCTCCGTCGACTTCGACTCGCTGCGCAAGGAGCAGGATCGCATCGCCCGGTTCCAGGAGCAGGCCACGGAGCCGCTCACCTGGGCCACCTTCGACAACCGGGCCCTCGTGAGCGAGCGGGTGCTGCGCCCCCTCTCGCCGGAGCTCATCCGGCCGGGCATCCCCGTGCCCCTCAATCCCGTGGGCATCACGATCGCCGTGAAGCCGGCCGCCTCGCTCATCATCACCCACGGGGGCGTCGTCAACGACCCAACCCGCACCTACAACCCGTGCACGAACGCGGGCAACCCCGCCGGCCCGTGGACGTTCAACCACCTGATGACGCAGATGGCCAACGGCACCGTGCCGCCGGCCGTGTTCACCGAGCAGTGGCTGAAGCTGTGGACGGTGAACCAGAGCATCAACGGGTGGACCGTCCCGGCGCGCACCGGCATGCTGACGCAGATCCTCAACACCTGGCCCCGCGTGAACGGCCAGCTGGACATGACCAAGGCCCCCTTCAAGCTGGTGGCCATCGTCAACCGGTTGGACCTGGGCAAGGGCTCGGGCCCCGCGGGCTACGGGGGCGGGGGCCGCGGCGGCAACAATGGCGGTGAGCTGCGGTTCGTGTTCGCGGCGGTGAACCGGACCGGCACCTGCGCCGCGCAGCCCTTCCTCATCATCTTCGAGTACGGGGTGCCCAAGAGCGCCTGCTCCGAGGTGCGCACCTGGGCCCAGCAGTGGCTCAACCTCTCCAGCAGCGGCCTGGTGCTGGGCAGCGCGGCCTACAACGCGGCGCTCACGAACCTCACCCAGCAGGTGGTGGTGGCCAACGCGGCCCCCACGAAGCCCAACGGCAGCGCCATCAACCAGATCCGCACCAACGACTTCATGCTCGCCGGCCCCTGGGAGCTGCGGGAGTTCCGGTTCGACCCCGCCAGCGCCAACCCCAACCTCCTGAAGGAGGGCACCGTGGCGCTCACGCCGGGCGATGCGCTCAACAACTCTGCCACCCTGGCGAACTTCATCAACGGCAGCACGCCGGGCATCCTCTCCAACACCTACGCGGTGCCCACCACGTTCGCGTCCGCGCCCTTCCTGGGCGCCAACCCCAAGGTGCCCACCCCCGCCAGCACCTGGTGGAAGGCCCCGGGCATCTCCAACCAGGCCCGGCACAAGTTCTCCCTGAACACCTGCAACAGCTGTCACGGGCGGGAGACCCTCACGAACTTCACCCACATCGGCCAGAACGGTGGGCTCTCCGGCTTCCTGGCCGCGGGCATGAGCAACCCCAACACGCCCTTCAACGTGTCCGATCCGCTCGACGGCACCGTCCGGCCCTTCTTCGAGATCCGTGACCGCGCCCAGCACCTGGACAGCATGGCCAACCAGAGCTGCCTGGTGCGCGTGTTCGACTCGCCCCTGCTCTCGCCTCACTGAGTTCCCGGCCGGCAGGCCGCGGCGCCGGGGCACATCCCCATGGGGGTGTGCCCCGGTTTGGTTTACGGTGCCAGGCCATGCCGAGCTACCGAGACCGCGTCGCCGCCGCCTACGATGCCGAGCACTTCCGCCGCCAGGGACACCAGCTGGTGGATCAGCTCGCGGACTACCTGTCGCGGGCCACCCACGGGGACAACCTGCCCGTGCTGCCCTGGAGCCCCCCGGCGGAGCGCCTCACGCAGTTTCCGGGAGATTTCCCCGCGGAGCCCACCGGGGAGCTGTCCGGGCTGATGGAGCGTGTCCTCGCCACCTCCAACCACCTGCACCACCCGCGCTACATCGGCCACCAGGTGACGGCCCCGCTGCCGCTGGCGGCGCTGTGCGACTTCGTCTCCTCGCTGCTCAACAACGGCATGGCCGTGTACGAGATGGGGCCCTCCGCCACCGCCATGGAGCACTCGGTGCTGCGCTGGATGGCCGGCCAGCTCGGGCTGCCCAAGGGCAGCGGCGGCGTGCTCACCTCGGGGGGCTCGGCGGGCAACCTCACCGCGCTGCTGGCCGCGCGCCAGGCCCGCGCGGGCTACGACGCCTGGGGCGGGGGCTCCGCCGCGGGCCCCCCGCTCACGGTGCTCGTCCCGGAGACGGCCCACTACTGCATCGCCCGCTCCGTGAAGGTGATGGGCTGGGGCACGGAGGGCGTCACCCCCGTGTCCGTGGACGCCCGCTTCCGGCTGCGCCCCGAGGCCCTGGAGGAGGCCCGGACGCGCGCCCTGAAGGCCGGCCGCCGCCCCATCGCCGTGGTGGCCTGCGCTGGCTCCACCGCCACGGGCGCGTTTGATCCGCTGGAGGCCGTGGCGGACTTCTGCGAGCGCCAGGGGCTCTGGTTCCACGTGGATGGGGCCCATGGCGCCTCCGCCGTGGTCAGCCCCGAGGAGCGCCACCGGGTGAAGGGCATCGAGCGCGCGGACTCGGTGGTGTGGGACGCGCACAAGATGATGCTGATGCCCGCCCTCATCACCGCGGTGCTCTTCCGCGAGGGCACCCGCTCCTTCGAGGCCTTCGCCCAGGAGGCCAGCTACCTCTTCCACGGCCAGGACACGCGGCGCTGGAGCGACATCGGGCTGCGCACGCTGGAGTGCACCAAGGAGATGATGGCCCTCAAGCTCTACACGTGCCTGAGCCTGCTGGGCACCCGCTTCTTCTCGGACTACGTGGCGGCCACCTTCTCACTGGCCCGCCGCTTCGCCGCGATGCTCCAGGCCGCCCCGGACTTCGAGCTGGCGGTGGAGCCCGGGTGCAACATTGTCTGCTTCCGGCATACCCCTGCCGGCCTTCCCCCCTCCGAGTGGGATGCGCTCCAGACCCACCTGCGCGAGCGGCTCATCACCCGGGGGGACTTCTACCTGGTGCAGACCACCCTGCCCCGGGGTGTTCACCTCCGGACGACGCTCATCAACCCGCTGACCTCGGAGGCGGACCTGAATGCCCTGCTCGAAACACTGCGCCAGGCGGCGTGAACACACGGCGCGCGGGCACGTCGGCTGGGTATCTGGGAGACTGACACCATGAACCGGCTCCACCGCTTCCTCCTCCTCGCCGCCCTTGGGACCGGCGCCGCCGCCTGCCGCAGCGTGGGCCCCTCGGCGGTGCAGTTGCCGGAGACGCTCGACGAGCGCCTGGCGGACAGCGCCCGCACCTGTGTCACCCGCCTCAACCGGGACCGGGAGCGTGCCCAGAACGCCATGCTCACCTCGGACTTCCTGCTGCTGCTGGGCACCTCGGCCGGGGCGGCGGGCAGCCTGCTGGCGGCCTTCCTCACCAAGCCCATCGCCCGGCGCGCCTCCGCCGTGGTGGGCGCGGTGGGCGCGCTGACGGCCGCGGCCACCAAGACGCTCGATGACCCGGCGGACATCCTCACCGTGCGCGCCCGCGCCGAGCGCCACTGGGTGGTGGGCTACAAGGTGTTCACCCAGATGACGCTCGCCTCCAGCTCCCAGCCGCTGATGGCCTCGGCCACCGTGGTGGCCCTCACCGGGGAGTCCGCCAAGGCGGCCCTGAACCTCTCGGATCAACAGCGCCAGCGCGCCTTGGTGTACGTGCTGGACCGGTTCATCGACTGCACCGCCGCCCAGCCCCCGGAGTCCTTCGAGGAGCTGCCCTCCTCGGGCTTCTTCGCCATCGACGAGGGCGTGGCCAGCCGGCGCAAGAAGGCGCCCCCGGAGCGGCCGTCCACTCCCCCCCCGGAAGCACCCGCCACGGCACCGGAGGAGGGGCAGTCGGTCCTCATCTACGCGGAGCCCGAGACCGCGCCCGAAGGCACACCGGCGCCCCCCTCGCCGTAGCGGCGGAAAACTCCGCCTCTGGAGGCGAAATCGGGTATGGACGCGCGCCATGCTCGTCTCGCTCGTCATCCCGGTCTACAACGAACTGCCCACCCTGGCGGAGCTGCTGCGGCGCTGCATCGCGGTGGACTTCCCCAAGGAGCTGGTGCTCGTGGATGACTGCTCCCGGGACGGCAGCCGGGAGCTGCTCCAGGAGCTGGCCACGAAGGGCCTGGAGGTGCTGGGCGGCACCCCGCGCAACCGCAACGAGGTGCGCGTGCTCTTCCAGCCCCGCAACCAGGGCAAGGGCGCGGCCCTGCGGCGCGGCTTCTCCGAGGCCACCGGGGACATCGTCATCGTCCAGGACGCGGACCTGGAGTACGACCCGCGCGACATCCCCCGGGTCATCCAGCCCATCCTCGATGGCGAGGCGGACGTCGTCTACGGCAGCCGCTTCACCGGCACGCCGCGCCGGGTGCTCTACTTCTGGCACACGGTGATGAACAACCTGCTCACCACGCTCTCCAACATGTCCACGGGGCTGAACCTCACGGACATGGAGACCTGCTACAAGGCCTTCCGCGGCGAGGTGCTGCGCTCGATCCGGGTGCACGAGGAACGGTTCGGCTTCGAGCCCGAAGTCACCGCCAAAATCGCCCGTGGCCGCTGGCGCGTGTACGAGGTGCCCATCAGCTACCACGGCCGCACCTACGAGGAGGGCAAGAAGATTGGCTGGAAGGACGGCGTCCGCGCCCTCTACGTCATCGCCAAGTACACCGTGACGCGCTAGGCCGTTGCTGGCCGGCATTGCAGGCCCTGCTGTCCCAGGGGCCCCCCCGTGTAGGAGTGCCTGCCCCGCGCCGGGGCCTTACGTTCCCGGGGTGCTAGCCAGATTTCTTCTTTACGGGTGTGCGGGTTGGGTGATGGAGGTGTGCTTCACGGGGTTGAGCGCCGCGCTCTTCCGGAAGGACACACATGGGACGGCAAAGACGTACCTGTGGATGCACCCCATCTACGGGGCCACGGCGGTGGGGCTGGAGGTGCTCCACGACCGGCTGCGCTTCCTGCCCCGGCCGCTGAGGGCCCTGGCCTACACGGGCGTGATTTTCGGGGCGGAGTTCACCACGGGGTGGCTGCTGCGCCGGGCGCTTGGCCGCTGCCCGTGGGACTATGCGTGCTCTGGCTGGAGCGTGAAGGGGCTCATCCGGCTGGATTACTTTCCCTACTGGTACGGGGCGGCGCTGGCTTTCGAGCCCGTCCGGGAGGCCCTGCTGAGCATCACCAGCGAGGCCCTGCGGCAGACGCCCGAGTTCCGCCACGCTGTCGAGGAGGGGACGGTGTCCCCTACGGGGTTGCCCTGAGAGGGGCCCTTTGGCTGGTTGCTCACCGGCCTACATCCGGACAGGGCTCAGGCATTTCTTTCTGGTCCTGGCGCCGCGTAGTAGTAGCGTCACGCAGCGCGGCGATAATTCACCCCGGGGAAATTCAGCCGCACTCCCGAAAGTTTCCGCCCCCGTATGTTCGACTGGCTTCACACTCTCTTCTCGCGTGACCTCGCAATCGACCTGGGCACGGCGAACACGCTCATCTACATCCGCGGCCAGGGCATCGTGTCCAACGAGCCCTCCGTGGTGGCCGTGCAGCAGGACGCGCGGGGCGGCAAGAAGGTCCTTGCCGTGGGTAAGGAGGCCAAGGAGATGCTCGGGCGAACCCCGGGCAACATCGTGGCCATCCGTCCCATGAAGGACGGCGTCATCGCGGACTTCGAAATCACCGCCGCGATGCTGCGCTACTTCATCCAGAGCGCCCACAACCGCAAGACGCTCGTCAACCCGCGCATCATCATCGGCATCCCCTCGGGGATTACCGAGGTGGAGCGGCGCGCGGTGCGCGAGGCGGCAGCCAACGCGGGCGCCCGGGAGGTGTACCTCATCGAGCAGCCCATGGCGGCGGCCATCGGCGCCGGCCTGCCGGTGACGGAGCCCAGCGGCAACATGATTGTCGACATCGGCGGTGGCACCTCCGACGTGGCGGTCATCAGCCTCGCCGGCATCGTGTTCGCCAAGAGCGTGCGCATCGGCGGCGACAAGCTGGACGAGGCCATCATCCAGTACGTCAAGCGCAAGTACAACCTGCTCATCGGTGAGCGGACGGCCGAGGCCATCAAGATGGGCATCGGCACCGCGTACCCGACCGATGAGGTCATGACCATGGAGATCAAGGGCCGTGACCTGGTGGCCGGTGTGCCCCGCACGCTCACGGTGAGCAGCGACGAGGTGCGTGACGCGCTCGCCGAGCCCGTCAACGGCATCGTCGAGGCGGTGAAGCTGACGCTGGAGCGCACGCCGCCCGAGCTGGCTGGTGACATCGCTGACCGCGGCATCGTGCTCGCCGGCGGTGGCGCGCTCCTGAAGAACCTGGACACGCTGCTGCGCGAGGAGACGGGCCTGCCGGTGTTCCTGGCGGAGGACCCGCTGTCGGCGGTGGTGATTGGCGCGGGCAAGGCGCTGGAGTCCTTGGACATCCTGCGTCAGGTCTGCCAGCCGGGCTGACGCACCGCGCCGTTGATGGAACATCCCGGGGGGGCGCTATGGTGCCGCCCCATGGCCGTCAGCGTCTTCGACCTTTTCAAGATTGGCATCGGTCCCTCCAGCTCGCACACCGTGGGCCCCATGCGGGCCGCGCGGATGTTCGCGTCGAGCCTGCGCGAGGAAGGGAAGCTCGATCGCCTGGCGCGGCTGAAGGTCGAGCTGTTCGGCTCGCTGGGGGCCACCGGCAAGGGCCACGGCAGCGACAAGGCGGTGGTGCTCGGCCTGCTCGGGGAGACGCCCGAGGGCGTGGACGTGGAGGGCATCCCCGCACGGCTGGGCCAGTGGCGGGCCGCGGGGCGCATCGACGTCCTGGGCCAGCACCCGGTGGCCTTCCGCGAGGGAGAGCACCTGGTGCTGCACAAGCGCCGCTCCCTGCCCTTCCACCCCAATGGCATGCGCTTCTGGGCCGGGGACGCCGCCGGCGCGGAGCTCTCCACGCGGACCTACTACTCGGTGGGCGGCGGCTTCGTGGTGAACGAGGAGGCCGCGCCCGGCCAGTCCCCCGTGCGCGAGGACGAGACGCCGCAGCGCTTTGCCTTCCACTCCGCGGCCGCGCTGCTGGAGCACTGCGAGCGCGAGCGGCTGCCCATCAGCGGCGTGATGATGGAGAACGAGAAGGCCTGGCGCCCGGAGGCGGACATCCGCGCGGGGCTGCTGCGCATCTGGGGCGTGATGCAGGCCTGCGTGAAGCGGGGCTGTGAAACCCCGGGCATCCTGCCCGGAGGGCTCAAGGTGGAGCGCCGCGCCTCGAAGCTCTACCAGCGCCTCTTGAGCCGGCCCGAGGCGGGGCTCACCAACCCGCTGACCGTGCTCGACTGGGTGAACCTCTACGCCCTGGCGGTGAACGAGGAGAACGCCGCCGGGGGCCGCGTGGTGACGGCGCCCACCAACGGGGCCGCGGGCATCATCCCCGCCCTGCTGCACTATTACTGGCGCTTCGTGCCCGGCGCGGACGAGGCCGGCGTCGTCCGCTTCCTGCTCACCGCGGGCGCCATTGGCGTCCTCTATAAGGAGAATGCCTCCATCAGCGGCGCGGAGGTGGGCTGCCAGGGCGAGGTGGGCAGCGCATGCTCCATGGCCGCGGGCGCGCTCACCGAGGTGCTGGGAGGCTCGCCGCGCCAGGTGGAGAACGCGGCGGAGATCGCCATGGAGCACAACCTGGGGCTCACGTGTGACCCCATCGGCGGGCTGGTGCAGGTGCCGTGCATCGAGCGCAACGCCATGGCCTCGGTCAAAGCCATCAATGCCGCGCGCATGGCGCTCTCGGGCGACGGCACGCACTTCGTGAGCCTCGACAAAGTCATCAAAACCATGCGCGACACGGGGCGCGACATGAAAGACAAATACAAGGAGACGGCGCGCGGAGGGCTCGCGGTCAACGTGCTCGAGGTGTCCAACCTCAGCGTGGGCTTGCCGGAGTGCTGAGCAGTGGGTCCTGACAGGCTTGTCCTCCGTCCAAGAGCCAACGCACGGGCCCCCAGGAAGCCTCCTCCGCCACGCCCCGCCTGGCAGAACGCATTAGCGTGGTGGCCATGACTCTCCTGACCGTCGACAATCCGTACACGGGCGATGTGGCGTGCACGGTTCCCCTCGCGGACGAGGCCGCCGTCAACACCGTGCTCGACCAGGCCCGCGCCGCCGCCCGGACCGCGCGTACGGCCCCGCTGGCCGAGCGCAAGGCCTGGTGCGAGCGCATGGTGGCCGCCATGGAGGCCCAGGCGGACAGCATCGCCCGGGACATCAGCCGGATGATGGGCAAGCCGCTCGCCCAGGCACGCAACGAGGTGGGCGGCATGGCCGAGCGCGCCCGCTACATGATGTCCATCGCGGAGGCCTCGCTCGCGGACATCGTGCTGCCCAAGCCCGGCTTCGAGCGGCGCATCGTCAAGGAGCCCCTGGGCGTCGTCCTGGACCTGCCCGCGTGGAATTACCCACTGCTCACCGCGGTGAACGTGGTGGTGCCCGCGGTGCTGGCGGGCAATGCGGTGGTGGTGAAGCACTCGCCCCGCTCGCCCCTGTGCGGCGAGCACTTCGCCCGCGCCTTCTCCGAGGCCGGGGCGCCCGCGCACCTCGTGCAGGCCATGCACTGCGACCACCCCACCAGCGAGCGCATGGTGGGCGATGCCCGCGTGGACCATGTGGTGTTCACGGGCTCGGTGTACGGCGGGCAGCGGCTGGCCGAGGCAAGCGCCGGCCGCTTCCGCCACATGGGGCTGGAGCTGGGCGGCAACGACCCGGCCTACGTGGCGCCGGACTGTGACTTCGGCAAGACGGTGGAGAACGTGGTGGACGGGGCCCTCTACAACGCCGGCCAGAGCTGCTGCGCGGTGGAGCGCGTCTACGTGCACCGCTCGCTCTACGCCCGCTTCACCGAGGCGTGCGAGGCGCTCGTGCGAGGGTATGTGCTGGGCGACCCGATGAGCCCAAAGACGACCCTGGGCCCCATCGCCCAGCCCAACCACCCCTCCGAGCTGGAGCGCCTGGTGGAGGATGCCCGCGCCCGGGGAGCGCGCGTGGTGGCGGGCGGCAAGCGGACCCACGTGGACGGCAAGGGCCGGTTCTTCGAGGCCACGCTCCTCACGGACCTGGACGACTCGATGCGGCTGATGCAGCAGGAGTCCTTCGGGCCCCTGCTGCCCTTGTGCCCGGTGGACTCGGACGAGGAGGCCCTGGAGCGGATGAACCGCTCGGAGCTGGGCCTGACCGCGAGCGTCTGGACGCAGGACCGGGAGCGCGCCGCGCGCTTCGCCACCCAGCTGGAGTACGGCACGGTCTACATGAACCGCTGCGACTCGGTGGACCCGGCGCTGCCCTGGGTGGGCGTGAAGAACTCGGGGCGGGGCCACAGCCTGAGCGCGCTGGGCTTTGACCAGCTCACCCGCCCCAAATCCATCCACTTCCGGCTGTCCTTCTAATCCCTGGGCGGCCCTTGAGCCCTTTCGGGTGGACATGCTTGACTGCATGTCTGGGAACCCGGGGCCGCCATGTCAAACCCTTTCAATCACTCGAGTGTCGAGGTCCAGAGCGGTACGGCGCGGGCGCTGATCGATGCGCTGGGGCTCCTGTCTCAGGAGACGCGGCGCATCCTCGCCGAGCATGGCATCCCCTCCCTCGTGCAACAGGAGTGGTATCCCATCCAGACACTGCTCAAGTGCCTGAACGACATCCGGTCGCAGATGGGGCCCTACACCCTCCACTCCCTCGGCCGGCTCAGCGCCAAGCACATCGCCTTCCTGCCCACCGTGGGCTCTTTCCCGGCGGCGCTGGCCTCGCTCAACCAGGCCTACCAGATGCGGCACCGGGGGCAGGGAGACGTGGGCGGCTATCACTCCCAGCCCCAGAGCGGCCGCTCCGCGCGCGTCCGGTGCGACAACCCCTATCCCTGTGAGTTCGACCAGGGCCTGCTGGAGTCGCTCTTCGAGCGCTTTCCGCCCCAGGAGGCGTTCCGGCTGCGCTTCACGCACGCTCCCGAAGACTGCCGCAGCCAGGGCGCCCCGGCCTGCCTCTACCAACTCCACTGGTGAGGCACGCAATCGCCCGGCGCCCCGTCCGTAGAGCCCCTGCCGCCCTCCTCCTCCGTAGGGACCCCCCCACGGCCCACCGGCGCAGAGAGGTCTTCGAGTGAGCTTCCGGGTCGATGTGTGGGAGGGGGCGCGAATCGCGCTGTTCTCGCTCAAGTCCAACCGCCTGCGGACAGTGCTGACGACGGTGGGCATTGGCGTGGGCGTGTGCACGCTGCTGGCCATTCTCGGCATCATCCAGGGCATCAACCGCTCCTTCTCGGACCAGCTCTCCCACATCGGGGCCAATACCCTCCAGGTGTCCAAGTTCCCCTGGACCCTCCAGGGCGACTGGTGGGCGTACCGCAACCGCAAGGATTTGTCGGTGGACCTGGTGGAGGTGGTGCGCAACGGCTCCGAGCACGTGCTGGCCGCCGCGCCCGTCTTCTTCCAGCAGGGCGAGGGCCGTTTCCTGGAGCGGAGGATGGGCGCGTTGACGGTGGTGGGCACCACGCCCGACTACGCGGCCGTGTCCTCCTTCACCGTGAGCAGCGGCCGCTTCTTCACCGAGACGGACCTGGACGAGCGGGCGGCGGTGGCCGTCATCGGCGCGGAGCTGGTGCGCACGCTCTTCGCGGGCATCAACCCGCTGGGACACCGCTTCCTGCTGGAGGGCAAGTCCTACCGGGTGGTCGGCACGCTGGAGCCCAAGGGCATCATCCTGGGCGAGAACCAGGACCTGGTGGTGCTGGTGCCCTCGCGCACGTTCCTCGCACACTTCGGCAAGCGGCGCTCGCCCAACATCGCGGTGGCCGTGGACTCTCCCGACAACGTGCTCACGGTGCAGGACGAGCTCACCTCCGTGCTGCGGCGCGCGCGCAACACCCCGCCCGGCGTGCCCGATGACTTCGCCATCAACCGCCCCGAGCAGTTGGCCAACATCTACGCCCAGCTCACCGGCGCGCTCTACGGCGTGGCGATTGGCGTGGGCTTCATCACGATGCTGGTGGGCGGCATCGGCATCATGAACATCATGCTGGTGTCGGTGCGCGAGCGGACGCGGGAGATTGGCATCCGGCGGGCCATGGGCGCGCGCAAGCGCACCATCGTCCTGCAGTTCCTGATGGAGGCCTCGTGCGTGTCCGCCGTGGGCGGCACGCTGGGCACCGTGGCGGGGCTGGGGCTGGCGCGCACCGTGTCGTTCATCACGCCGCTGGCGGCGGCGGTGGAGCCCCTCACGGTGGTGTTCGGCGTGGGCTTCGCGGCGATGGTGGGGCTGCTGTTCGGCATCTGGCCGGCGGCGCGGGCGGCGAACCTGGATCCGGTGGAAGCGCTCCGCCATGAATGACGGGAGACGGCGGCCATGATGGCGGTATGGGACACGCTGAGGCTGGCGCTCGGGACGTTTCTCTCCAATCCCTTGCGCTCGTTCCTGACGCTGCTGGGCATCGTCATCGGCTCCACCACCGTGGTGGCGATGATGGGGCTCATCCAGGGGCTGCACAACCAGGTCACGGAGAACATGTCCGAGCTGGGCGCCAACTGCTTTCAGGTGCAGCGGCTGCCGTTCGGAGGAGACCTGCCCCTGGCGGAGCTGGCCCGGCGGCCCCGGCTCAACGAGAGGGACCTGGAGGCCATCCGGGCCCTGCCCTCGGTGCTACGGGCCGCGGCGGAGGACTCCCGGGGAGGCCAGAAGGTCTCCACGCCGCTGCGCGAATCGCGCCCCAATGTGTCCGTCTGGGCGGGAACCCCGGAGTACTTCCTGACGAACGCCGTCACGGTGGCCACGGGGCGGGCCTTCACGGAGACCGAGCACCTGGATGCCCGGCGCGTGGCGGTGATTGGCGCGGACCTGGCGAGCACGCTGTTCCCGGGGGGCGAGGCCGTGGGCCAGACGCTGCGCATCCAGGGGCGCGGCTTCCAGGTGGTGGGGGTGCTCAAGCGGCGCGGCAGCTTCATGGGCATGGGCAACCCGGACAACCAGGTGATGATGCCGCTGACGGTCTTCCGCCAGCTGTTCGGGGTGAGGGACTACCGGGTGAGCATCCAGGCGCAGTCCGCGGAGGTCATCCAGCGGGCGCAGGACGAGGTGTCCCTGCTCATGCGGCGGCGGCATGGGCTCAAGCCCACGCAGGAGGATGACTTCTTCGTGTTCTCCAACGAGAGCAGCACGGAGATGTTCAACAACATGTCCCAGGTCATCTCCGTGGCCAGCTTCGGCGTGTGCCTGCTGTCCCTGCTCGTGGGCGGCATCGGCATCCTCAACATCATGCTCGTGGCGGTGACGGAGCGGACGCGGGAGATCGGCATCCGCAAGGCGCTGGGGGCCCGGAAGCGGCGCATCCTGGCGCAGTTCGCCACCGAGGCGGTGGTGCTGTCGCTGGCCGGCGGCCTGCTGGGCGTGGGACTGGGCATCGGCCTGTCCCACCTGGCGCGCTGGGTGATGGACCTGCCCACCGAGGTGCCCACCTGGTCGGTGCTGCTGTCGCTGGCGATGAGCTGCGGGGTGGGCCTGGGCTTCGGCATCTACCCGGCCGCGCGCGCGGCGAAGCTGGATCCGGTGGAGGCCATGCGGACGGAGTAACCCCGCGCGTCAGGAGCCCGGAGCCGCCCGCCAGACACGGATTGCCCGCTGGACGCGTACTCCTTTGAATTGTCTTTTCAGAAATGCCTTTGCGGCGGTTTCCGATCTTTCGTCATTGACAGACACCCGGGGGCTGGCTTGCCGCCTGGCTTTGCCACGGTTTAGAATGGACCCCTCTCACGGAAGTGCGCAGAGGTGTCACGCATGCCGCTCCACCAGCCGTTTCCGGAAGCCGTGGGCACTTGGGATTGCACCAAGACCGTGCACGACAGCATGACGCTGCTCACGCTGAGGCGGGCGCTGGAGACAGCCCAGGCGAAAAACCCGTGCTACACGGGGGGACTCCTGCTCGGCGGCATCGCGCTGGGCTCGCTTCCCGCGTGGGACATGAACGGCTACGCCAACCCCCAGGAGACCCCGCAGGGAGCGCAGGAGTTCCTCCGCGGGGTAAGCTGGCCCGAGGAGTCCCGGGGAACGTGTCTCGAGCTCAAGACGTGCCGGGTGTCCAAGGTGTTCGAAGGGGCCCGGCTCGCCGTCGAGCTGGCGCTGGGCCAGAAGGCGTCCTCCGCCCCCCCGCGGTGCGAGGGCCTCCAGTTCTTCCTTCAGAGCTCCTGCACGTGGCAGTTCCAGACGCTCCTGAACACCCGTGATGTCCCCCGGCGCGCCGCGGGGATTCTGCTTCACCTGATCCAGGACTCCTTCTGCCACGGCCCCTTCTCGCCGCCGCCCGGGACGACCTTGCGGCAGAAGATGGAGCACACCCTGGGCGCCCTGCCCGCCATCGAGACGGGCGCCCGGCTACTTCAGATGATCGACATGTCCTCGCACACCAGCGCGATCATGCGGTTCCTGGAGCAGAATGTCTTCGCGCTGGCGAGCAGCCTTCCTCCGGCCCTTCCGCCGGCGGAGCGCTTTCAGCAGGCCGCGCGGCCCCTCCCGTAAGCCTCAACGTCCGGAGGCGTCCGGCTCGCAGGCGTACTCATACACATAGGAGGACGTCGTGGTCCCCATCTGGTCCTTCCGGGAGAGAATGCGTCCGTCCCCGGCATAGCTGTATTCGGAGAGGACCTGTGACTCGCTCCAGCCCGCGGACGTCCGGGCCCAGACCGTCTGGGCCGCCTGGAGCAACCGGCCGTCCTCACCATACTGGTAGCTCACCTGGAGCCGCTGGGTCTGGCTCTGGTTGGCGTAGGCCAGGAGTTCTCCGGACAGACCATAGGTCCACCGCGTCTCCCAGCTTCCGTCCCCGCTGGCATACCGGACCCTGCGGCCCTGGGAGAACTCCTGCACCCAGGACAGCTTCCCGCTCGATTCGCGGCGGCTCTCCTCCAGCGCGCCCGAGGCGCCGTAGCGCCGTGTCTCCTGCCACGCGTGCTCGGTCAGCTGGCCCTCCCGGTTCCGGGAGATGACTTCCGTGCGCGCGATGCGCCCCTGCGCGTCCAGTGGCGTGAGACGGGCGGTGGGCGTCGCAGCCGTCCGGAGAAAACGCGCAGAGCCGGGGGTCGGGCCGTGGGTCCACGATGGCCTCGGTGGGCGTCGCGCCCAGGTTGGCCGCCGGACACAGGGCCTCGGGTGAACCGGACGGAGCCTCTTCCTGGGGCAGCTCCGGGCCCTCGCCGGGAGCCGCCTCCTCGGCGGGAGGCCCTTGGACGGGAGGGGCCTCGTGCTCCTCTGGAGGAGCTGCACATCCCACCAGACCCAGGAACACCGCTACTCCGAAGGACACCCACGGACGCTGAGCCATTGCCACCTCGATCCCGAGCCGGGCGAAGGTGGGGATGTCACGTCATCGCATCAAGCCCTCAGCGAAGCAGTGTCCGTTTCCTACCCGACAGCACCCCAGGGTGCCCCTCCCACCTATGGCTTCCCGGCGGGCGCGTTCAAAGGCGTGCCCACCGCGTGCTCCGCGTACTGCGGCAAACCATCTGTGATGGTGAACCAGGGCGCCTTCGAGCCGACGAAGATGTGTTCGGTGGGGCGGAGGGAGGGGGCGTCCGTGAGAGTGCCCAGGGTGACGTGGACATAGGCCCCGTCGCGCACCAGCGAATACAGGAGCGAGCCGCAGGGCTTGCAGTGGGCATCGTGATTCTCTTCGCTCCCGTAGAGGAGCAGGCGGTCCGCGCCTTGGGTGACGCGCAGCTTCTCGCGCTCGATGCCAGCGAAGGGCTTGAAGGCCGAGCCCGTCGCCCGGCGGCAGTTCGAGCAGTGGCAGTTGGCGGCGTACAGAAAGGCATCGGCCACCTCGTACTGGACAGCGCCACAGAGGCACTGTCCAGCCAGGACGGAGGCGTCGTTGGGCGTCGGGCGGGACATGGGTCCTCTTCGGTGAGCAGCTCGAGCGAAGAGAGTGTCCCATGCGTCCTGTTGTACGCCGCACATTTCCTGCGGCATCCCCCTTCCGAAGGCTGCATCCCGCCCGGCGGTTCCTACCTTCGGGGCATGTTTTTCTTCTTCTCCAACAAGCTAGGCTGCCTGGGCTCCATCGCCGTCTCGCTCGCCCTGTCCGGACTGCTGTACTTCCTCTTCTTCCGCGCGGGCTGAGCGCGGCTTGCGCTGGGGCAGCCGGGAGCGCAGCCACGCGAAGCTGAACGCCTCATCGTACGGCCGCAGCAGCAGCACGAGCGCACCGAACATGATCAGCGCGAAGCTGATCAACCCGTGGAAGAAGATGATGCCGGTGTGGAAGAGCAACCCGAAGGGCAGCAGCGCCCTGCGTACGCCCCGGCTCAGGACCAGCCCCAGCGCGAGCCAGAACTCGAGGATGAGCACGGACCAGGTGAGGGGCGCCACCAGGGGGCTGCTCAGCACGGGCAGCATCAACCGGGCCAGCCAGTCCGGCGCGCCGATGCTGGGGTCCAACAGCCAGTAGTACAGCGCCGTCCCATCCACCCACTCCGGCACCTTGAACTTCCCGACGGAGGCGTGGAGGTAGATGAAGGCCACCTGCCCTCGCAGGAGCAACCAGGAGACCCGGGCGATGAGCCGGGACTCGTCACTGCCCCCTTCCACCGGCGGATCCCAATGCCAGCGCCGCCCATCCGTCAGCGTCATGGGCACCAGCAAGAACGCGAGCACGGAGGCGATCTGGTCTCCGCCATCCGTCAGCACCCCAGACCACTGCAGGCTGACCGCGACCCACCAGTGCAGCAGACCCGTGACGCGCGGCCGCCAGCCCGAGGCCACCAGCAGCAGCAGCAGCACCGCCGTCCAGCGCGCCACCTCCAGCCAGCCCGCCGGGAGCACACAGAAGAGGGAGGCCTGCCGGACTCCCTCGCACAGGGGAACGTCGGCCATGCCCACCGCCGGGCGGAACAGCGTCGAGGAGTGGCTGAAGGCCAGCGTGCCACCCGTCCCCAGGGCGATCAGGGTCCGGGCCAGGCCGTAGACATTGCTCCAGGGGGCAGGGCCCGCCACCCAGGCGCTCGCGCGGTTTCCAAGTTGGGTCAGCATTCGATGTCCAGCCTCAGGACCTTGGAGGGCATGATGATCTTCTTCTCCCGGCTGGAGTGGCTCCACGCCCAGGGCACGGCTCGCTGAAAGACGAACCCCACCTCGCCACAGAGCGTGGGGTGGGGGCTGGTATTGCTCAGCTTGCTCGCCACCGGCGCGCGATCCAGGCACGCCACCGGCGCCTCCTCACACGCCTGGCGATCCGCCTCGCGGGCCGCATCCATCAACAAGCCTATCTCCACCCCCTGGGCGCGGCCGGCCCGGTCGATGCCGAAGAAGTTCCGGGGCTGAAAGTTGGGCGTGTGGCTGGCCATGCTCCACTGCGCGTCCGCGCCCCGGACGTACGGCAGCATCCGGTCATCGCGTGGGTCGCGTGTGAAGAAGGCCCAGCCCTCGGGCAGCACCAGCCGGATGTCGAACCGGTCCGCGAAGGGCAACTGGATGGGGTTGTATGGCAGGGCCGCGTGCAGGGCGTAGGCCGCCACGGTGGACCAACCGATGAGCAACCCCAGGGCCAGCAAACCCAGGCGGCGCGGCCCTGCGGAGCGGGAGACTTTAGAGGGAGTATCAGTCACGGCATGCCCACGGGACGGAGAAGGGAAAAGGGGGCCCCCGCATGGACTCGCAGGGGCACCCCGAGGCGCATCCGGGCGTTACTGGGCGTCGAAGGCCTTGTTCGCCAGGAGGTCCACCCACGTGTCACGGCGCAGGGCGCTGGCCTGAGGGCCCTCGGTCACCGGCGTCACGTCGATCTGGGTGATGAGGATGGTGGCCAGGGCGACGATGACCACCGCCACGGCGGTCTCCACGTAGAGCCAGGTGCCTGCCTCGACCTGCTCCAGGGCGAGGGCGCTCACGTCCTCCGGCAGACCGGCCTCCTTGCGAAGGGCGGAGGCGGCGGCGTGGGTCTTCTCCTTGGTCTCCGTGAGCAGCCGGTCAATGCGCAGATGCTCGCCGCTGCGCAGCTCGCGCGAGAAGCGGTCGAAGAAGGTGGGGTCCTGCTCGGAGATCTTCGCGATGAGCTGCGTCGCGGCCAGCTCGCGCTGCTCCATGACGCCCGGCTTCGCCAGGAGGGCCTTGACGTCCGCCCGCTCCCAGATCTCCTGGAACTGCGCCGCGCCGGGGCCGACGCCGAAGACCATGCCCTTGTAGAGCTCACTGCCCGTGAGGGCCTGGCGGCGGGCCACGGACGAGGGGCTGTCGCCCCCAGAATCCATGGGGCCTCCGCAGCCCACGCCGAACGTGGTGAAGGTAAGGGCCGCCATCGACGCTGCGATGAACTTCCTGGGGGCTGAACGCTTCATGCTTTCTCCTCGCCGGGTTGAGATGCGTGTGGCCGCGGGATACGGCCTAAAGGGGGAACGCGCATCTGTCCTGATTCTCCATGAAACTCTTTTGAACCGCAACCAGTCTCATGAAAAAAAAGTACCCCTGCTGGAAAAATTTCCAGCGCGAGGCTCGGCATCTGCGAGGCCTCCCCTCCGCAAAATCGCCCGGAGCTGTGCGACTTTTTCCGGTGGCGCGTGACACCCTGAGCGGATCCACTCCGTTTGGGAGCTTGCCTTGTCTTTGAAGAAGATCTTCCTCGCCCTCGGCACCGCCTTCGTGCTGGGGCTCGGGCTGCTCGGTGTATTTCTCTATCGCACTGCCCTCCCCTCCAGCGCGGACCACCAGCTGTTGACCCTCGTGTCGAGTGACAGGGTCGCATTCTCGGTGGCGCTCAACCTGCGGCTGCTCAAGTCCGCCCGCTCCACCGCCGAGGGGAAGGACCGGCTCGACAAGGCCGAGAAGTACCTGCTCAAGGCCGGGAACATCCCTGACTGGCAGCGGGAACTGTTCTTGGAGACGTTCTCGTCCATCGCCTCGGGCCACATGAAGACGGACGCGGACGTGGCGCCCTTCCGGGTGTTCGCCGTCCAAGGTCCGGCTGATCAGGCCCTCAAAGCCCTGGAGGCCCAGAAGGTGCTCGAGGCCACCTCGGGCGAGGACTACGTCTTCATCGACCCGGAGACGTGCGCCCGCGAAGCGCCGTTGCGGCTGGTCCGGGGCGATCGGCTCCTCGCCTTCGTGCCCGCCGCGCTCGCGGCAGAGGTCTCGGCGCGGCTCACTCAGGAGCCCAGCCTGGAAATGGAGACGCTGTTGATCGGCCGGGCCGACGTCCGCGTGCAGCCCTATCTTGAGGCCCTGGCTCCCGGCATGGTGCAGATGATCGCGGAGCAATTGAACCTGGCCCAGCAAGCCCGGAGTCTGGCGCTGTCGCTGCGAGCGGACAAGAACGGAGGGGTGTGGGCGGAGCTCGACGTGGCCGGGGACGGCTCGAAGCAACTGCAAGCCCTGTGGGAGGAGAAGACGAACGCGGAGCCGTCGCTGAAGGCCGTGGTGGAGAAGGCCGTCACGCTTCAGCCCGGTGAGGGCTCGCTGCGCTTCACCTTTGACGTGAACGCACTCCAGCAGCAAGCGGAGGAGCTCGGCCAGTCGATGGCCCTGACCCAGAAGCCCCTGAAGGAAGAGGACTTGAAGGCCCTCACCGAGGAAGAGGTGCTCGAGCCCGAGGAGGTCTTCGCCTATGAGCAGGCGCTCACGCCCGAGGCCTTCTACTCCCTCTCGAGCGAGGAGTGCCGGCTCTCCGGCCTGCCGCTGGCAGGCAACGGCAAGCTGAGCATCGCCTTCGAGTCCCTGAGCGCCCGGCTCAACCAGCCAGGGGTCGACTTCGTGCGCTTGTTGGCTCGGTCCTGTCTGCCCCCGCCTTACCTGCCACTTCTCTCGCAGCGGCCCATGCTGGAGGTGTCCCTCCGAAGCCCCGAGCCCGACCGGCACTTCTGTGGTCCGCTCGCGGGGGAGAAGAATGGGCTCTCCTCCAAGCAGAGCCTCAGCAAGGCCTGGGAGGATCACAGCTCGGTCCGCAGCCACGTCTCCTTCGCCTTCAAGCCAGGGGTGGACACGCAGAAGCTGGCGGCCATCGAGGGCTCGGTCACCCAGAACGTCCCGACGGGGGTCAAGACGCTCAAGATGGACTTCCGTCCTCCCTACGCCCGGGCGCGGCTTGCCCTTCCCGAGGGCGCGCTGTCCGTGGAGGGCACCGGGAGCGGCGAGCAGGGATTGACCTTCGCGGTGAACGGCGAGGGGACCTACCCCACGATCCTGGCGGTGCGTGCGTTGAATCAGGACGGCAAGTACCTCAAGACCCAAACGTGGTCTTCGGATTCGGGCTCGCTCTTCGACCTGCCCATCCTGAGCTGGTTCACCTCCGAGGGCTTGACGGTGCGCACCCAGGGCAGACCGGTGCAATTGGAGGTGGTCGTGGTGGACGCCTCCACACCGCTGACCCACCCCTTCACCTTCAAGCCTCCCTTTCCAGCCTCGCCGCCGCCGGAGAACGAGGACGAAGAGGACGCGCCAGAGGACGAGGCCGGAGAAGACCCGTCACCGGTGGCCCTCACCCAGGACTTCTACGAGAAGACGTACCTGGCTCCCGGCGCTCTTGCCCAGACCCAGGAGTGGGTAGCGAGCTATCTGGAGCGCGAGGAGGAGGTCATCAACAGCCGGATCCCCGTGGCCTCGCCGATCCAGATCTTCCTGTGGAAGGAGGGGATGTTCCAGGGGAACCTCGGCATCATGCGGTTGCGCGGCCTGATGCAAGAGTTTCAGCGGATGGGCACGAAGCTCGAGCTGGAGATCCAGGAGGTCGACTTCGCCGACGGAACGCGCCTGCGCCCCGCGGACCTCGAGGCGTACGAGGAGACCGAGTGGGGCAAGCGCCGCGTCTGGGGCTCCGGAATGGGTCCGGTGACCTGGCGCACGGCCATCTCTTTTGACTCGGCCAACATCTATCACAATGAAATCACGGGAACCTTCTTCGATGACTACATCCCCGACCGCATGGAGGACGTTCCCGTCGCGCGGATCAAAGGACAGTTTTCGCTCTCCCTGCCCAAGACCGTCGAGGTGTCGCCCGACGCCCCCTTGAGCCTGCACGCCCCTATCGAGATGGGGGGAATCCGCTTCCGGGTCCTGAGCATCGAGCCGGAGGGCATCAGCATCCTGGGTGAAGGAGAGGGCCAGGAGAACACTGGCATCTCGACGGTCTTCTCGGCGGGAGGCAGGTCCGTGAAGGCCACCCTGAAGGAACGGAAGGACTTCTCGGACGGCTTCCGGCTCGACTTCGAGACCGAGGAGCCCGCGCGCGCGTGGAAGGTGAGCCGGCCCCAGGGCGGGTTCAAGACCTATACCTATCCGTTCGAGCTCGTCACCCAGGAGCCGAAGCGCTCCTCCCGGCAAGCCAAGAACTGACGGCAGCCCAACCGGCCCACGCCCGCGTGGAGGATGTTGCAAAATTACGAACAACTTCGTAGTACGAAGGACTTCGTAACTTGTGAGGTTCTTATGCCCGGAAGCTGTGCACTCCCGAAGTTCATGATGCTCTGCCTGGCCGTCTGTGCCGGTGTGTGGGCCATGCCCGCGAGAGCCTCCGCACAGGAGTCTTCAGAGCGTTCCTCGTTCGCCGAGATCCTCCGGGAGGCCGAGGCAAAGACCGCAGCGAAGGCGTGGAAGGAGGCCGCACACCTCTGGGCGCGTGTCGTCCAGGCAAACCCGGTCAACCCCGAGTTCTGGAACGCGCTCGGAGACGCCCACTCCCAAGCCGCGGACTACCTGGCGGCCGTCCCTGCCTATGAGAAGGCCCTCGCGCTCGGCGGTCCCCTGCCAGCCAAGGCCGCCTACAACATCGCCCGCTGCCATGCGCTGGCGGGAAAGAAGGAGCTCGCGCTTCAGGCGCTCGAGCGGGCCCTCACGCTGGGCTTTCCCAGCTTGGGCTTCGCCGCGCGAGACGAGGCTTTCCAGTCACTGCGCCAGGAGCCCCGGTTCAAGAAGATGCTCGGCCTGACGGATGCCTCGAACATGCCGCGCGTCGAAGGATGGCGCAGCGACCTCGCGCTGCTCGCGCGAGAGGCGCACCGCAAGGGCTTCAACGTCCACCGGTCCGTCACGCGCGAGCAGTTCGACGCCAAGGTGCGGGAGCTCCACGGCGCCATTCCCCGGCTGACCGACGGGCAGGTCATCCTCGGCCTCATGAAGCTGATGGTCTTCCTCGATGACGGCCACACGGCGGTGCTCAACTTCGGCGAGAACCCGTTCTTCCGCTCGATGCTCCCGATGCAGTTCTACTGGTTCGACGAGGGGCTGTTCGTGATCTCCGCCGACCCGAAGCACAAGGATCTGCTCGGCGCGCAGGTGCTCGAACTCGATGGGCGCCCGGCCCTCCAGGTGCTCGAGGCGTTAACGCCCTACGTCAACCGTGACCGCGGCAACCCGGTATGGCCCAAGCAACGCACGCCGTACATGCTGCGCAACCTGGCTCTGCTCCAGGCCGCCGGGCTGATCAAAAGCTCCGGGCAAGTGACGCTCACGGTGCGTGACCTCTCAGGGGCCATGCGCAGCGTGGTGGCCACGGCCGATACCACGCAGCCGGACATCTGGAACAAGCTCCCGAACCCTCCCTCCTGGGTGAACTTCGCCTCGACGCTCGGCACGCCGCCGCTCTACCTGCGGAGCATGAACAAGCGCTACTGGTTCGAGTATCTGCCCGAGCACAAGGCGGTCTACTTCCAGTTCAACTCGGTGCTCGACGGCGAGAAGGAACCGCTCGCGTCATTCACCGAGAGGCTGTTCCAGTTCATCGAACAGAATGACGTTGGCAAGCTCATCATCGACATGCGGTGGAACAACGGCGGCAACACGGCCCTGTCACAACCGCTCGTGCGCGGACTCATCAGCAACCGGAAGATCAACCAGCGCGGGAAGCTGTTCGTCATCATTGGCCGCAGAACCTACTCAGCGGCGCAGAACACGGCGACCTACATCGAGCGCTACACGGATGCGATCTTCGCCGGAGAGCCCACGGGCTCGAGCCCGAACTTCGTTGGCGAGGAGAGCATGGTGGTGTTGCCTTACAGCAAGCTCGTCGCCAACGTCTCGCACCTCTTCTGGCAGAGTTCCTGGCCCCAGGACCAGCGCATCTGGCTTCCGCCACACCTCTATACGCCACCCACCTTCGCTGACTTCCGCACGGGCCGCGACGCGGCACTCGACGCGGTGCTCTCGTACCCTCCAGCGTTCTGAGCCAGACACCTTCTGCGCCTCGTAGCGCTGCTGTAACCTCGGGGCTGTCCCTCGCTAAGGATCTCCCCATGAACTGGCAGCCCCTGCCCCGCCTGCACTGGCTGGTGGGCACCACCGCCCTGCTGTCGCTTACCGCCTGCGGCAACGACACCCCGGACCCGGACGGCGGTACGCCCGAGCCGCTCGTCTGTGACGCACAGACCTATGCCACAGCGGTGCGAGATGCCGCCGGGCCGGACTCGGAGGACATCTACAACGGCCTGTGGGCCATCACCCCCTCCAACCCAAAGCTGATCTGGAACGAGTCGCGGACAGCGGTACGCATGGTGACCTGGACCACCGCCACCGGCTACACGCAGGGCGACAACACCCTCCCGGCCGAGGTCTGGCTCACCCCCGCGCCCCAGCTCCAGGCGCTGTGCAAGACAGTCCCTTCGGAACAGCTTGTCCCGCGCATCAACCAGTACCTCGGCCTGCCTCCGGCGACGGAGCAGGACGCGTCGAGCTACATCGTCGAGATGTGGGTCAAGCCGGAGGACATGTTCCGGCCCTGCCCGGACGCGGAGATCGATGACACCTCCTGCGGCCTGACCTTCCCAGCCTCGGCCACCGACGCGCACAAGGACTGGATGAACGCCAACTATGCGTTCAGCTTCAGCTTCTGGCAGCAGCCTCATTACCCATGGACAGGCCTGGGCTACACCTATGACTGGTGCAATGCCGAGACTCGCGTGGGCGCCAGCGAGTACGTCGTCCGCGCTGGCTCCACCGTCAACGTGACGGGGCTGATTCAGCGCGACACCTACTGCGCTCCGTAGCGCTGCCCGGACACCCGGAGTCTAGCGCCTCTTCTGAAGCTTCACGATTGACTCAAGGATAGGTCATGGACACGGATTTCTATTTGCTCGGCCATGAGTCTGCGGAGGAGCGCCGTCTGGTTCGCCAGGCGCAAGAGCTGGCGGGGGAGACGCGCTGGCTCTTCGACCAACTCGACCTCCCTGTAGGCGCCCGCGCGATCGACCTGGGCTGTGGTCCGCGCGGCGTGCTCGATCTCCTCTCCGCGCGAGTGGGCTCCTCCGGCACGGTGGTGGGCCTCGATCGCGGTGAGGACACGCTCGCTCGCGCACGAACGTTCGTGGCCGAACAGGGCCTGCACAACGTGGAGCTGATTCAAGGGGATGCGCGCGCGACGGGGCAGCCGCCCAGCTCATTCGATCTCGTCCACGCGCGTCTCGTGCTCGTCAACGTCCCGCGGCCCGAGGAAATCGTCCGTGAGATGGTGGCGCTGGCGCGGCCGGGCGGCGTGGTCGCCAGCCACGAAGCCGACTACTTGCCACACCGCTGCGATCCGCCCTGCTCGGCGTGGGATCGTCTCTTCGAACTCTTTCAGGCACACTCGCGCGCTCACGGCGTCGACTTGTTCGTGGGCAGCCGCTCCCACCGCCTGCTTCGCGAGGCCGGACTGACGGATATCCAGGTCCGGCCCCTCATTCACATCTATCCGAAGGGTCATCCACGCCGCGAGATCTTCGTCCACTTCATCCAGAACATCCGCACGGAGCTGCTCGAAGCCGGAAGGATCGACGCCAAGGAGTTGGACGGCCTGATGGCCGAGCTCGTGGCACATCTGGTGCGCGAAGACGTGCTCGTGATTTCACACATGTTCTTCCAAGTGTGGGGACGAAAGCCCAACCCTGCCGGGTGACGGCCGGACTCAAGGCTTCCCAGGGCCTCCCTCCGTTCTGGGCGTCGCCCAGATGGCGCTGTGGGCCTCGGGCGCGTCCGGGGACGCCTCCGCCGTATAGAAGTAGGCCGCGAGCGCGGCTCGGCCCCGTCCCTCGGGACACTCCAGCGGGGCTGGGTGCCCATGCCAGTGGTCATCGCCATGGGCCATCACCACCAGCCGATCGAGGAGCGGAGCGATTCTCGTCTCGCACCTGGAGAGGCTGGCATTCCACAGCTCGAGGTCGCCGCCCCAGGCGGGCTCCCAGCCGGGGTTCAGGTAGTAGAGGACGGTGATCCGCCGTAAGAGCGCGCGGAAGCGATCCCGGTTGAAGTCCGCGTGAAGCGCCAGATGGCCCCCACGCAGCGTGAGGTGCAGCCCGGCGCCCCGGAAATGCGGATCCGCGATGAGCCCCTGCACGCCGGTGAGCGTCTCCAGGAAGTCGAGGAACGGCATGCTCGAAAACTCCGAGAGCAGATGCCGGAGCGCTCCGTGCACATCCTCGAATGCCTTGCGCTGGAGCTGTCCCAGGCGCGCCGCCTGTTCCAGATGATCCCGCCGCTTCCAGTTGGCCTCGGCTGCGCCCGGGAAGACCCCCGCCAGTCCGGAGGCCAGCCGCTCTCCCAGGAAGCCATCGATGACAACGTGGGGATAGGGCCGCGCGGCGCCGTAGGTGTCACGATGGGCCAGTGCGAGCGAGCGGAGCGCCGTACGGGAGAAGAAGAAGCTCGGCCCCAGCAACGGGCCTTCATTGAGGGTCGCGACGCTCACGGGAGATCTCCATCTGGGTTGCCGGCCTTCGATGATGCCATGAGCACCTGGTGAGGCCCCCCTCCGGGTGCCAGGGGCGTCGTTGCCCCGGCCGGCCTGGGCGTGCCATCGTGCGCCTCTGAAGCGATGTCTTCCTCCCCTCCTCCCAGTCCCCGGGCCACCCGGCCCCTCGCCGCTGGTCCCTCGCCGGGAGAGGACGAGCGCGCATCCTTGCTCGTCCTGGAAGGCGAATCGTCGTTTCGCTTCCCCCTGCCCACCTCGGGCGTGGTGCTCATCGGCCGGGATGCCGAGGCCAGCCTGCGCCTGCGGGATGACAGCGTCTCCCGGCGCCATGCGCGCCTGGCCCTCCAGGGGGGCGAAGTCCGTATCATCGATCTCGGCAGCCACAACGGCACGCTCGTCAACGGCCAGCGCGTCGAGGGCGCTCGCCGCCTGGCATCCGGGGATGTGGTGACGCTCGGAACGGTCGTCGCCGTGCTTCGCACCAGCACGCGCGCCGCAGCCACCGGCCACACATTGGAGCCTGACGCCCTGATGGAGCGCCTGCGTGGGGAAGTTGAGCGCTCCCTGCGCTACGGCCGCCCCCTCGCCGTGCTCTCCCTGGCCCTTCCCGAGCCGGGCACCCACCGGGAAGCCGTGGACAGCGTCTGCGCCAACGAGCTCCATTCCGCCGAGGCCGCCGGTTGGATGGATGCCGGGCACCTGCTGTTGCTCCTGCCCGAGGTGTCCGGCGACGCGGGAGAGGAGGACCTCGGTGAGCGGGTGGAAGCACTGTCCGTGGCCTGCCCGGGTGCCCGCCTCGGCTACGCGGTGTGCCCCACCGATGGCTGCGATGCCGACACGCTCGTGGCCGCCGCCCGGGCTGCCTCCGACGGCGCCCCTCCGGGCCTGCTGCGGGCCGCCTCCGACAGCGCCACCCGGCTGTCGCTGGGGGAGCGCTCCCTCCTGCTGGCCGACCCGGCCATGGTGCACCTCTACTCCCTCATCCGGCGGCTGGCGGCCAGTGAGCTGCCCGTCCTCGTCAATGGCGAGACGGGCGTGGGGAAAGAGAACGCCGCGTTCGCCGTGCACCACTGGTCGCGCCGCTCCACGGGGCCCTTCATCACCCTCAACTGCGCCGCCATTCCCGAGGGGCTCGTGGAGAGCGAGCTGTTCGGCCATGACAAGGGCGCCTTCACCGGCGCCGCGGCCCCGAGGACGGGCCTCCTGGAGAGCGCCCATGGTGGCACCGTCTTCCTCGATGAGGTCGGCGAGCTGCCCTTGCCCGTCCAGGCCAAGCTGCTTCGCGTCTTGGAGACCAAGCGCATCACCCGCCTGGGTGAGGCCCGCGAGCGCTCCCTCGACATCCGCATTGTCGCCGCCACCCATCGGAACCTCGAGGCCGACGCGCAGGACGGCCGCTTCCGGCAGGACCTCTACTTCCGTCTCGGCGCCGCCACCGTGCTGCTGCCGCCCCTGCGCGAGCGGCCCAGGGAGATTTCCCTCCTGGCGCGCGCGTTCCTCACACAGGCCTGCCAGGCCCTGGGCCGGCGGGAGATGATGCTCTCCGCCGACACGCTCCGGGTGCTGTCCCACTACCGCTGGCCCGGCAACGTGCGCGAGCTGCGCAACCTCATGGACTTCGCCGCCGCCGCGGGAACCGGGGACGTGCTCGAACCGCACCACCTGCCCACGCGTGTCACGGGCGCCCCGGCCACCAGCGCCCCAGCCGGGGCTCCCCCACCCCCCGCACCGCGCAAGCCGCTCGCCGAAGAGCTCCGCGAGCTGGAGCGCCGGCGCATGGAAGAGGCGCTCCAGGAAGCCGAGGGCGTGCAGTCTCACGCCGCCGCGCTCATCGGCATGCCCATTCGCACCTTCCGCTTCAAGATGAGGCAGTTCGGACTGACGGCACGGGGGGCGCAGCGGGGAACCCCGTCCTCATGAAGGCGCCTGGAGGGACACCTCCACGCGAGTTCGAGGAGTACCGGCTGCGCCAGCCGCTCGGCCGCGGCACCATGGGGCAGGTGTACCTCGCCCACGACACGCTGCTGGACCGGCTGGTCGCGGTGAAGTTCGTGGTGACCTCCGGGGAGGCCCCCCTGGACGAAGCCCTCCGGGCGCGCTTCTTCCAGGAGGCCCGCGCGATTGCCCGGCTCCAGCACCCCAACGTGGTGGCCATTCACCGGGTGGGCGAGGTGCATCGCCAGCCCTACCTTGTCTCGGAGTTCATCCGGGGCACGCCGCTGGACAGGCTGGCCTTGCCCGTGGAGGGCCCCCGGGTGCTCCAGATCGGCATTGGCCTGGCGCGCGGGCTGGCCGCGGCCCATCGCTGTGGCGTCCTCCACCGCGACATCAAGCCCGCCAATGCCGTGCTCTCCGAGGATGGAGAGGTGAAGCTGCTGGACTTTGGGCTCGCGGAGCTGCTGGAGCCCCCGGCCGCCCAGGCCACCCGGCCTGTTGCTCCCCTTCCCGCCCCCGTGCCGCTGGAGCGGGAAACCCGCCCCCTCGCCCCCAGCCGCGAGACGCGTCCGCTGCTGGGCCGCCCGCCTCCCGTGTCAGCGCCTCCCCCGGAGTCCAGCGTCCCCACGCAGGCGGAAGCCCCCACGCCCCCCACCCCGCCCGAAGACGCGGGCGCCTCGGGCACCCCGCTCTACCTCGCCCCCGAGCTGTGGCGCGGAGAGCCCGCCAGCCGCGCCAGCGATGTCTACGCACTCGGGGTACTCCTCTACGAGCTCGCCACCGGCCATGCGCCCTACGAGGACGTCCCCCTCTCTCAACTCGCGCGCGCCGTGCGGGAACAACGCCCCCGTCCCCTGGCCGGATTCAGCCTGAGCCTGCCCCCGGGGTTCGCCGCCGTGGTGGACCGCTGCCTCGCCGAGGAGCCCTCCCTGCGCTTCCAATCCGGCGATGCGCTGCGTGACGCGATGGAGGCCCTCTCCCTCCCCACCGGAGCGGGGCCCCTGCCCGCTGGCAATCCCTACCGGGGCCTCCAGCCGTTCGACGCCGGTCACCGCCGCGTCTTCTTCGGCCGGGACGCCGCGCTGCGGGAGTTGCTCGACAGGCTCCGCGCCGACCCCTTCATCCTGGTGGCAGGCGACTCGGGGGTGGGCAAGTCCTCGCTGTGCCGTGCCGCCGTGCTCCCCACCGTGGCCGAATCCGGGCTCGACACCGGCGAGGTGCCCTGGAAGGTGGCGGCCTTCTCTCCGGGCCTGCGTCCCCTGGAAGCGCTCGTGGAGGCGCTCGCGCCCGTGCTGGACGAGCCCGCCTCTGCCCTGCTGGAGCGGGTGCAGCCCGGGGCAGAGCCGGGGGGCCTCGCGCGCCTCTGGCGCCAGCGTCCGGCGGAGGCTCCCCGCATCCTGCTCTTCGTGGACCAACTGGAGGAGCTCGTCACCTTCTGCCCTCCCGGCGAGGCGGCCCGGCTCGCCGAGGAGCTCGCCTTCATCATCCGCCGGGCCCCCCGCGCCCGCGTGCTGGCCACCGCGCGCAGTGATTGTCTGACCCGCCTCATGGCGCTCCCCGGCCTGGGCGATGAGCTGCCACGCGCCCTGCACTTGCTGAGAGCCCTCTCCCCTCAGGGGCTGCGCGAAGCCATTACCGCCCCCGCCCAGGCGCTCGGGGTGCGCTTCGAGTCCGAGGCCATGGTGGACGGGCTGGTGGCCGCCGCGGCACGCGAGGACGGAGGGCTGCCGCTGCTCCAGTTCACCCTGGCCGAGCTGTGGGAGGCCCGCGACCTGGAGCGGCAGATGCTGCCCGCGGCCGCGCTGGAGGCCCTGGGCGGGCTGGCGGGCGCCCTGGCCCGGCACGCGGACGCGGTGGTGGCCAGGCTGCGGCCGGAAGAGCGCTCCCGGGCGCGCACCTTGCTGCTGAAGCTCGTCACCCCCGAAGGAACGCGCGCACGGCGCACCGAGGCCGAGCTGCTCTCGGGCGGGGGGGACGCCGAAGGGCGTGCCGTGCTGGAGGGACTGGTGCGCGGACGGCTGCTGCTGGCCAGTGAAACCGAAGGGGGTGAGGGCCGCTACGAGCTGGCCCACGAGAGCCTCCTCACGGGCTGGGACACCCTGCGGGGGTGGCTCGGGCACGATGAGCTGCGCCGCGTGGCCACCCAACGGCTGGAGCGTGCCGCCGCCGAGTGGGAACGCCTGGGAGCCCCCGCGGAGCTGCTCTTCCAGGAGCGGCGGCTGGCCGAGACCGCCGCGGCGGGAGTCATCCCTCCCGGGCCTCGCGAGACCGAGTTCCTCACCCGCTCCCGGCGCGCGGCACGGGGGCGGCGGCTTCGGCGCTGGGCGCTGGTGGTGGCGGTGCCGGTGGGAGTCCTCGCGGGGGTGGGGGCGGTGCGGTTCCAGGCGCGGGCGCGGCTCGAGGCCGTGGTGGCGGAGCGCCTCACCGGTGTGCGGGCACAGTGGGCCGAGGCCCAGCGGCACGCGGAGGACGCCGGGCGGCTGCGGCAGGAGTCCTTCCACCTCTTCGGCCTTCCGGGCCGGGGGGAGGACGCGGAGGCCGTGTGGGCCCGCGCGCGGGAGGCAGACCAGGCGGCAGACTCGGGTTACGCGCGGGCCACCAGCGCGCTGGAGGCCGTGTGGAGCGTGGAGCCCAACCGCGGAGAGGTGAGAGCCCTGCTGGCGGACCTGCTCGCCGAGCGCGTCTCCCTGGCCTCGCGGGAGGGCCGCTGGGAGCAGCGGGAGGAGCTGATGGCGCGCCTGGCGGCCCATGATGCCTCGGGCGAGCGGCGGCGCCGGCTGGAGGCCCCCGCGCGCCTGTCCGTGAGGACCCAGCCTCCGGGGGCGCGGGTGTGGCTCCTGGCGCCCGGCGAGCCAGAAGGGGCGGGGCGGGAGCTGGGCTCGGCCCCACTGGACGCTGTGGCGCTGCCCACCGGCTCGCACCTGCTGCGGCTGGAGACCCCAGGCCGGGCGGACGTGCGCGTCTCCCTGCTGCTCCGCCCAGGCGAAACGCGGGCGCTGGCACTGGAGGTGCCCCCCGCGGAGGCCGTGCCCGAAGGCTTCCTCTACGTGCCCCCGGGACGCTTCCTTCAGGGCAGCGCGGACGAAGGGCTGCGGCGCACCTTCTTCAACACGGTGCCGCTGCATGAGGTGGAGACGAAGGGCTTCCTCATCGCCCGCCACGAGGTGACGTTCGCGGACTGGATGGCCTTCCTCGAGGCCCTGCCCACGGACGAGCGGGCCCGCCGCTTGCCTGGGACGCGCGGGGCGCGCAGCGGCGTGGTGCTGGAACAAAAGAAAGGACGCTGGCACCTCACGTTGCGGCCCACCTCGGGCACCTACTCGGCGTGGGAGGGCGAGCCCATCCGGTATGGCCGGCGCGACCGCCGGGCGGTGCAGGACTGGCGCCGCTTCCCGGTGTCGGCCATCTCCTTCGAGGACGCGCGGGCCTACACGGCGTGGCTGGATTCCACGGGCCGCCTCCCGGGCGCACGGCTGTGCACGGGCCGGGAATGGGAGCATGCCGCCCGGGGAGCGGACGGCCGGCTGTTCCCCTCGGGAGACCGGCTCGGACCGGACGATGCCAACATCGACGTGACGTATGGGCGGGAGCCCCTCGGCTTCGGCCCGGATGAGGTGGGCAGCCACCCCCGCTCGCGCAGCCCGTTCGGTGTGGAGGACATGGCCGGCAACGTGTGGGAGTGGACCCTCTCGGACGAGGCCATGACACAGCCCGTCATCCGGGGGGGAAGCTGGTTCCAGCTCGAGCTGGGCAGTCAGAGCGCCAACCGCGAGCCCATGGAGCCCACCCAGAGGGATCCCCTCATCGGATTGCGCCTGTGCGCCACCCTTCGGGGGCGGTGAGCGGCAACAGCAGCCGGTCAGCGGCAAGGTTTGCCGACCAAGCTTGCCGGTGGAGCCCCCGGAACGGGGCCAACGCCCCCTCATGCCGAGGCACTGGGGCATCTTCCCTCCGTGGCACGGCGGATGCTTTGGCAAGACGGCATGAACGGAACTCTCGCGATGAAGGTCCGGCGCCCGCTGTTCCACTTCTTCTGGTGGATGGGCGGCCTGGGCGCCTGTGGCGGCATGGCGGCGCCTGAAGACGCAGCCCTCTCCTTGAGCACGCACGCAGCGGCACAACAAAGCGCCCCTCCTTCCGAAGCGGATGGCTGGCCGATGCAAGGCACCCAGCTCCATGGCTCGAACCTGGTGAGCGCCTCCTTCCTCCGGGCCTCGCTCGGCCCCCAACTCATCGCGGACCTGCACCTGGAGAAGGGGGAGCTCGTCGGCACCGTGCCCCACACGCTCACCGGCTCGACGCCGAGCTTGCTGGCGTGCAAGGACATCACCCAGGGAAGCACGCGCTCCTGTGGGTTCACGTCCGTGGGCGTGGGAACGTGCACCCCGGGGACCAGCGTGAAGCTGAGCAGCGGCGGCGCCACCTCCTGCTGGGGACAGCCGGTGGTGCGCGTCTGCGCGGGCACCCAGCCCTGTGAGCACCTCAGCCCCTCGCGCCTCACCTCGGCGGAGAACGCCTGCGCCACTCCCAGCCCGATGGCCCCCTTCACCTGCCCTTCGAGCGGTGTCTACAACGTGCTCGCGGGCCCTGCCCAGCCCCCCATGGACTGGGGGATGACACCGGTTCCCAGCAGCGGAGCCCTCCCCGGCAAGCGTGTGGTGCGCGGCCTGGAGATGATCGGCGCGCGTCTCCAGGTGCAGCGGGGTGAGGAGGACACGTGGGTGTCCATCGGCGACGTGGTCAACGCCTCCCAGGTGCAGACCGCGGCCGGCAAGGCCTGGGATGCCACAGGCGACACCTTCCTCTACCGGCTGACGAGCCCGGTGCCCGGAGGCGCCCAGGAGGATGTGTGCCCTTCCGATGCGGACCATCCCAACGGGATGTGGGCCGTCCCGATGAAGGGCGTCTTCCATCCGTCCAGCGGCGAGCGCAAAGACAACGCACCGAACCGCTTTACCTTTGGCTGCGACACCGGCGTCATCGCCAAGTGCTACCGCTGGGGATACAAGCCCTGGCTGCCGCCGCAGGACCTGGATGAGCCACAGATGATGCAGGAGCTCCACGTGGCCTGCACGCGGATGGCCAGGGCGGACTACTGCGGCAACGGCACCCCTTATACCGAGGACGGAACCCCCATCCACCCGTGGGACCTGCTGCCCAAGGCCATCCGCCCGCTCACCCCGGGAGCCGCCACGCCGCTCTTCGAGGCGGGCTGGAGCCCCACCGGCGCGGTCTGCTTGAGCAAGACCCGCTGGGAGAGCCTGAAGCCCCTGCCGGCCCACTGTCCCCTGGTGGCCCCCAGCTGGATCGTCCCCGGCGGCCAAGGGGCGCAGTGCCCTCCCGGCCAGGAGCGGGAATTCTCCACGGGAAGGCTGTGCGCCACCGTCTGTAATTCGGCGGAGGAAGCGCTGGCCTACCAAAGCACCCTCAAGCTCTTCAACGAGTCCCAATACAACTCCGGGCCGTGAACGGCACAGGCTGTCCGCCTGTCTTCAAACCCAACCCAACCGCACTGAATGACTTGGGGACTGCCCGTCCCAGGGAGCCGTCATGCCCAGAAAACACCTCCTCCTCTCTCTCCCCCTGTTCTTGATAGGAATTGCCGCCGGGGCAATCGCCCTGACGCAAGAGCCCCTCTCCCCCCCGGAGCCCCCGCAGGCCGGGAGCCCGGCCTCCAGCGCCTCCACGCACGCAGCGCCCGCCCTGGCGGCGCCCCTTTCCCCCCAGAAGCGCCCGGACAGCACCCGTGCCTGGGTGCCGGGCATGCAGTACCGCTACGCGCTGGACTCCACTCAGGAGGTTTCCTCCGTCCCGTCCCAGCCCGGAGCCCAGACGCCCCCGGGCATGCGCTTCCACCTCCGGGGAGAGTGGCGGGTCGGCATCGTCTCGGTGGAAGGCGCGCAGGTCCACGCCCGCGTCCAGCTGGTGCCCTCCTCTTCCGAAGTGAGCCTGGAAGGAGAGCAAGTGCTTGCCCCCGAGGTGCGGCGCACCTTCGAAGCCGGCCTGGCCCAGCCCTTCTTCATCACCCTGAACGGCTCGGGCGCCGTGCAGCTCGTCCACTTCGAGCCTGGCACCGACATTCTCGTGCAGGGCCTGCTGCGCGCCACCGTGGCGGCCACCCAGCTTGTGTGGACTGGCCCCTCTCACCTCACCTGGCAGACCGAGGAGATGGACACCACGGGCCGCTACTCCGCCCGGTACACCCGCAAGAGCGCCTCGCGCTTCGAGAAGTCCAAGCTGGCCTACTCGCACCTGGCCACCCCCGAGGGGCTCCACCCGCTGGAAGACAGCCCCCGCGTGAGCGTCAGCGCCCTCACCACCTTCGAGGTGGGGGAGGACTTCTGGCCCAGCGCCCTCCAGGCCCGTGAGCACCTGGAGGTGGACTCCGGGCCCTCCCTGATCAAGGCCGTCAGCTCCCTTCAGGTGGAGCTCGCTCTCAAGGGCCGCGGCCAGGACAGCTCCCTGCTGGGCGCGCTCGACGCGCGCCGGGGCCGGCTCGTCACCCTGCCGCTGGCCAGCTACCAGGGCCAGGAGCAGGACCCCCGGGTGGCGCTGCGCCAGGTGCTCGCGGGAAAGACCTTCGATGCGCTGGTGAAGGACCTTCACGCCCTGCCTTCCAACGAGCAGGAGCGCGACAGCGCGCGGACCCGGGCCCTGGAGCAGCTGAGGGCCCTCTTTCTCCTGGAGCCTGGCCAGGCCCTCCTCGTCCACGCCACGCTGAGCGCGGGCATGGAGCCACAGGCCGCCAGCCCCCTGCTCGGCGCCCTCTCGGCCGCCAGCACCCCGGAGTGCCTCCAGGCGCTCTCCCGCATCGCCGAGGACGGCGCCCTCGCGGGGACGGTGCGCCTGGATGCCGTGGCGGCCTTGGGCATGGCCTCCACCCCGAACGCAGAAGGCGTCACCACGCTGCGCACGCTGTCGCACGGCGCCGACCCGGAGCTGGCCAGCACCGCCACCCTGGGCCTGGGCAACGCCGCCATGAAGATGGGCCCAGGCCAGGCACGCGATGCCGAGACACTCGTCCACGAGCTGAGCAGCGCCTACCACGCCACGGGCCAGCCCGAACAGCAGACCCTGGTGCTGCGCGCCCTGGGCAACACCCGCAACCCCAGCGCGCTGCCCACCCTTCAGTCGGCCCTCGCATCCCCCTCCCCGGCGGTGCGCTCCGCCGCCGTCGAGGCCCTGCGCGGCATGCCCGCCCCGGGCGCCGACCAGCTGCTGTCGTCCATTCTCCTCCAGGACGCCACCGCCGAGGTGCGCCAGAGCGCCGTCTTCGCCAGCAGCTTCCGCCCCCTCACGCCGCTGCTGCCAGCGCTCGCCCAGGCCCTGCGCCTGGACCCCTCGGATCTCGTCCGCCGGGAGATCATCACCCTCGCCGGGGGCCAGCTTCCCGTGACGCCCGGGGCGCGCGTCCTCCTCGAGTGGAGCAGCCAGAACGAGCCCAACCCCAGCCTTCGCAACACCGCCCTCACCTTCCTCAGCGCGCGGGCTCCCTGAGCCGCGCGGTGTGGCTTGTCCCAAACCGTTTGTCTTTGTAACCCCCAACACGAAAGAGGCAGTCCATGTCCCGTTTCATCACCCGCACGCTGAGCGCCGCCCTGGCGCTCGTCCTTCCCACCCTGGCCGGAGCCCAGACCGCCGGAGACGGGTACTACGATCCGGAGGTCTACCAGGTCGAAGCCAAGTTCCCCGTGGTGGCCTACCCAGACGGATACACGCTGGAAAACAACTACAGCTGGGAGTCCAGCTTCGTCTACAGCCCCCGCTACCCGTACACCCCGGAGGAGCAGGAGGCGATCATCCTCGATGAGCTGAGAATCACGGGCGGCCGGCGCAGCACGGACACCGATGGGGTAACGGAAATCTCCATCATCCAGCCCACGATTCCAGAAGCCAGCCGGGAGGAGGCCCCGCCCGATGTGGAGGTCTATGAGGAGAATGGCCAGCCGCCCCCGCCCCAGTTCCAGATGCAGCCACAGGACTTCAACAAGACCCTGGCCCCCGCAGCATTCAGCGCGCGCTATTACATCAAGAAGGGTTTTGGCGGTAAGCTCTTCGGCGCGAGCTACTTCGTTGACACCTTCGTGAAGGCCACGGAGTCCACCTCCACCACCGCCAAGAAGGTTCAAGCGTATGTGGAGGGCAAGGTGAGCGCCATGGCGTTCAAGAGGACCGAGGATGTGATTCGGGCCCGCGCGGATGTGGCCGGACAGGGCGGCAGCACCAGCGGCACGGTGCGGCTGTACACCATGGGTCAGCAGATCTACGACAAGAGCCTGTCTGGCACCTTCTCCGCGGCCCCGCCCGATGCCACCCGCTCCTTCTTCACGGCCTCCAGGTCCTTCATGGTCGGCCCTGTCCCCATGACGGTCACGGCATCCCTCGCGGGCGGGGTGAAGCTGAACCTCACCGGGAAAGTCAGCGCCACGGAGGCCAAGCTGAACATGACCCCGGGTGGCAATGTCGCCGTGACGGCCTCGGTGGCCGTCAACGTCGTCATCTTCTCCTTCGGTGTCCAGGGAGATCTGAAGCTCATCAACATCTCCACGCCGGCGGTTGCCGAGCTCACCTGGCCGGCCTGCACGGCCCTCTCCTACAAGCTCAGCTCCAAGCGCATCCTGACCACGCTGTCGGGCCAGCTGAAGCTCTTCGCCAAGGTGACGATCTTCTGGTTCATCAAGAAGACCTGGTACGTGACGATCGCCAACTGGGCCGGGATCTCCGTGAGCGACACGCTCTTCAGCGCGTCCAACTCGTATCCGCTGGGAATCTGCCCAGGCGTCGCGCCGTCCGAGCCCTCCGCCCTGACGGCCCTGGCCACGATGCCGTAGCGCCCGTAGGCTTCGGCAACCACCCGTTCGGGCAGGTGGTTGCCGGCTGCCCACACAGCCTGGGAGGCGGGTCCCGGCGCGGGGGCCCACCCCAAAACCTGAGCATCAAGGACTGAGCCTGGGCCTTCTCCGAGATTGTTCCTATGCTCCGACGGTTTCGGCGCCATCGCCAGCGACATGAGCCGCCGCCTCACGAGCTTCACGCTCTAGCATCAGCCCTCGCGCTTCATCCGCTCCTGCCGCGCGGCTTCAGCTTTGCTCAGGTTGTCGAGCGCCGTGTCGGCGATCTTGACCTCGCCGCCCCGCTCATCGTGCGCGAGCATGAGCCCCGTGCTTGAGACGCGAGAACGGATCAGCTTATAGCTGTGCGGCGCTGACCCGTCCGCGAACAGCTTTTTGCCACCTCCAAGCACCACCGGCACCGTGAAAATCTTGATCGCGCCCGCGAGAAAGAAAAACCCAGCAACCCGTTAAGATTGCTGGGCTTCTCGGGATGGAGGCGGCGGGAATCGAACCCGCGCCGGGCGGTGCGAAACCTCTAAGCCATCGGAAGAAAGTTCGTTCAGAGGTGCTTCGTTCTCAGGGGGCGAAGCGCCCGAGACAAGGCGCCTGGGT
>NZ_JAHXBH010000043.1:0-50885 GCF_020103775.1 Allostigmatella hybrida | reverse complement strand
GGCACCAGAGCCGCGCCCTTCTCGGCGGGCTTCGGACGGCGGTGTCCCGCGGGGCGCCCCTTGCGCCACTCGTAGAGTGTCGGCCCGGACACCCCCAGCTTCTGCGCCGCGTCCGTCACCGTCCCATCCTTCGCCACGGTGTGCTCGGCGTAGCGCACCGCGAAGGCGCGCAGCGCCTCCGGGAACGGCAGCGAGCCACTGCGCCGCCCGGCCTTCAATCGCTGCGCTTCCTGACGGAATTGCTCCAGTTCCTTCTCCAACTCCATGGACCACCTCCTGGCGTGTGGCCAAGGGAGGTCTCACGAGAGGCCGGAGCCCGTCACGACGGGGCACGGCGAGGTCTTACGCCTGTTCCGCCGTCCGGGGGCTTAGCGGGCCTCGACGAGCGCTGCGAGTCTCGCGAGTGACAGCCGCCAGCCGGTCTCGTTGTCCTCGGCCGGCACGCCGCGAGGCAGGCCCTCGTGGACGGCGAGCACATCGGTGCCACCGTCTGCTGCATCCGTGAGGGTGAGTGTGAGCGTCATCTCGCCGCGCAAGGCGGGATCCTCTGTCTCGAACTCGACCACTTCGACCACCTGCTCGTCCTGCACGAGCTTCACGAAGCGGCCGTGGTACGTGTCGGTGTGCGCGGTCGTCTTGCCTGTGCCGGTAGGCATGTCGTAGGTGAGCGAGATCCGGATCAAGCCCCCTTCACGCGGGTCGAACGCATGGACGTGGCTGGTCATGCCGGGTGGCACCCTCCAGGCCGCGATGGAGCGCGCATCCACCAGCGCGCGATAGACGCTCGCGCGAGGGGCGTTCACGTGGCAGCGGATTTGGGTCGAGCTCATGCTCGGACGGTAGCGCGTCCGGCGAGCGTTTCCAGCGCCCTCGCTGGGCGTCTCTTCACCATGCTCACGGGCCGGGGCGTGAGCGGGCGGGGGCGGGGCCGCGTGCTCTGAACAGAGACACGCGGCCCAGAAAGCCCCAGCCGGACGGGCCTACGGCCGGCGCTTCCGGGTCAGCAGCGCCGAGAGCGCCAGCCCCATCATCGCCAGCAGGCCCGGTCCCCCGCTGGTCGAGGTGCACCCATTGCCCAGGAGCGCCCAGTCGCTCGGAGGCGTCAGGACGTTCCAGGTAGCCGAGGCGGGCGTCGGGTCCACGTTGCCCGCGCTGTCCCGGGCACGCACCTGGAGCGAGTGGCTGCCCTCGGCAAGCCCCGGGAAGGTGGGCGCTTCCTCGCAAGGAGTGAACGCGGCGTTGTCGAGGCTGCACTCGTACGTCACGTTCGCCTCCGTGGCGCTGAACCGGAACGAGGCATCGGCCTCGAAGGTGTCGCCCGAGGGGCCCGAGACGATGGAGGTGTCGGGGGCGCTCGTGTCGACCACGAAGTTCACCGGGACGGAGGGGGCGCTGACATTGCCGGCCAGGTCCGAGGAGATCGCAGTGACACGATAGGGGCCGTCCTGCAGCGGCGTGGGGGGCGTGAGCGTCCACTGGCCCGCGGCATCCGCCGTGGCGGTGCCCAGCACGGCTCCGTTGAGGGTCACCTCCACCGTGCTGAGCGGCTCGGCGGTTCCGGAGATGGCAGGCGTGGTGTTGTTCGTCACCGAGCCCTCGGCGGGGGTGGTCACCACGGGGGCCTGGGGGGCGGTGGTGTCGATGGTGAAGGTGTTGACGTTGGACGACAGGCTCGCGTTGCCGGCCAGGGTGGTGGCCACGGCGCTCACCTCGTAGGTGCCCTCCTCAAGGGGCGAGGAAGGCGTGAAGCTCCAGTTGCCGCTGGCGTCCGCGGTGGTGGTGCCCAGCTCGACGTTGCCCAGGTAGAGCGTCACCGTGAGGTTGGCGTCGGCGGTTCCCGTGAACGCAGGCGTGGTGTCGTTCGTCACCGACTGGTGCGCGGGGGTGAGCACGACCGGCGCCGCCGGCACGGTGGTGTCGACGATGAAGGTGTGGGTGTTGGACTCGGGGCCCGTCTGGCCCGCCGCATCGGTGGCGGTGGCCTTCACCTGGTGGGTGTCCGCGGAGAGCCCCACGGTGGGGGTGAAGCTCCAGTTTCCACTGGCGTCCGCTTTGGTGGTGCCCACCGGAGAGCCATCGACGATGACGGTGACGGTGGATCCTGCCTCGGCGGTGCCCGAGTACGTGGGCGTGTTGTCGCTGATGACGGCGCCATCCGCGGGGGTGATGACCACGGGAGCGGCGGGGGCGGTGGTGTCCACGATGAAGGTGTGGGTGTTGGACTCAGGGCTGACGTTGCCCACGGAGTCCGTGGCGGTGGCCTTCACCGTGTGCGAGCCATCGGCCAGGGCGGTGGTGGGCGTCAGGCTCCAGTTGCCGCTGGCGTTGGCGGTGGTGGTGCCCACCGGAGTGCCATCCACGATGACGGTGACGGTGGTGCCCGCATCCGCGGTGCCCGAGTAGGTGGGCGTGGTGTCCATGAGGACGGCGCCCTGGGCGGGGGCCACGACGACGGGGGCCGCCGGGGCCGTGGTGTCGATGGTGAAGGTGTTGACGTTGGACGGAGGGCTGATGTTGCCCGCCGCATCGGAGGCCGTGGCCCTCACGGTGTGGGGGCCGTCCGCCAGGGGCACGGTGGGGGTGAAGCTCCAGGCGCCGCTGGTGTTGGCGGTGGCCGTCCCGGCGGGGGTGCCATCCACGATGACGGTGACGGTGGCACCAGCCTCGGCGGTGCCCGAGTAGGTGGGCGTGCTGTCGCTCAGGGTGGCGCCATCCGCAGGGGTGATGACCACGGGAGCGGCGGGCGCGAGGGTGTCGATGAGGAACAGATGGGTGTTGGACTCAGGGCTGACGTTGCCCACGGAGTCCGTGGCGGTGGCCTTCACCGTGTGCGAGCCATCCAGCAAGGGCGCGGTGGGGGTGAAGCTCCAGTTGCCGCTGGCATCCGCCGGAGCCGTGCCAATGGGAACGCCATCGACAATGACGGTGACGGTGGTGTTCGCATCCGCGGTGCCCGAGTAGGTGGGCGTGTTGTCACCGAGAACAGCACCGTTGGCGGGGGTGACGATGACGGGGGCCGCCGCGGCGGTGGTGTCGATGGTGAAGGTGTTGGTGTTGGACTCAGGGCTCGTGTTGCCCGCCGCGTCGGTGGCGGTGGCCTTCACGGAGTGAGAGCCGTCCGCCAGGGGCACGGTGGGGGTGAAGCTCCAGGCGCCGCTGGCGTTGGCGGTGACCGTCCCGGCGGGGGTGCCATCCACGATGACGGTGACGGTGGCGCCCGCTTCGGCGGTGCCCGAGTAGGTGGGCGTGCTGTCGCTCAGGGTGGCACCGTTCGAGGGAGCGATGACCACCGGAGCCGCAGGCGCGGTGGTGTCCACGATGAAGGTGTTGGTGTTGGAGGGAGGGCTGACGTTGCCCACGGAGTCGGTGGCCGTGGCCCTCACCGTGTGCGAGCCGTCCAGCAGCGGCGCGGTAGGCGTGAGGCTCCAATTGCCGCTGGCATCGGCGGTGACGGTGCCCACGGGGCTGCCATCGACGATGACGGTGACGGTGGAGCCCGCCTCGGCGGTGCCTGAGTAGGTAGGCGTGGTGTCCGTGAGGATGGCGCCATTGGCGGGAGCCGTGACGGCCGGAGCGGCGGGAGCCGCGGTATCGACGATAAAGGTGTGGGTGTTGGACTCAGGGCCCGTGTTGCCCGCCGCATCGGTGGCAGTGGCCTTCACGGAGTGAGGGCCGTCCAGCAGAGGAGCGGTAGGCGTGAAGCTCCAGGCACCGCTGGCATCCGCAGTGGTGGTGCCGGCGGGAATGCCATCCACGATGACGGTGACGGTGGAGCCCGCCTCGGCGGTGCCCGAGTAGGTGGGTGTGTTGTCGCCGGTGGTGGACCCATTGGCCGGGGTGATGACGGCCGGGGCCGCAGGCGCGGTGGTGTCCACGGTGAACGTGTTGGTGTTGGACTGAGGACCGGTATTGCCCACGGAGTCGGTGGCCGTGGCCCTCACCGTGTGAGTCCCATCGGCCAGGGGCGTGGTGGGCGTGAAACTCCAGGCGCCACTGGCGTTGGCGGTGGTGGTGCCTACCGGAGAGCCATCGACGATGACGGTGACGGTGGAGCCTGCCTCGGCGGTGCCCGAGTAGGTGGGCGTGTTGTCGCCGGTGGTGGACCCATTGGCCGGGGTGGTGACGACCGGAGCCGCCGGGGCCGTGGTGTCCACGATGAAGGTGTTGGTGTTGGACGAGGCGCTGACGTTGCCCACGGAGTCGGCGGCGGTGGCGCTCACCGTGTGAGAGCCATCCAGCAGGGGCGCGGTGGGGGTGAAGCTCCAGGCACCGCTGGCGTTGGCGGTGGTGGTGCCAGCGGGAATGCCGTCCACGATGACGGTGACGGTGGAGTCGGCCTCAGCAGTGCCCGAGTAGGTGGGGGTGTTGTCGCCGGTGGTGGACCCATTGGCCGGAGTCACAACCACCGGGGCCGCAGGCGCGGTGGTATCCACGGTGAACGTGTTGGTGTTGGACTGAGGACCGGTATTGCCCACGGAGTCGGTGGCAGTGGCCCTGACGGAGTGAGTCCCATCGGCCAAGGGCGTGGTGGGGGTGAAGCTCCAGGCGCCACTGGCGTTGGCGGTGGTGGTGCCCACCGCAGTGCCATCGACGATGACGGTGACGGTGGAGTTGGCCTCGGCGGTGCCCGAGTAGGTGGGCGTGTTGTCGCCGGTGGTGGACCCATTGGCCGGGGTGGTGACGACCGGAGCCGCCGGAGGCGTGGTGTCCACGATGAAGGTGTTGGTGTTGGACGAGGCGCTGACGTTGCCCACAGAGTCGGTGGCGGTGGCGCTCACGGTGTGAGAGCCATCCGCCAGAGGAGCGGTAGGAGTGAAGCTCCAGGCACCGCTGGCGTTGGCAGTAGTGGTGCCCACCGCAGAGCCATCGACGATGACGGTGACGGTGGAGTTGGCCTCAGCGGTACCCGAGTAGGTGGGGGTGGTGTCCTGAGTGGTGGACCCGTTGGCCGGCGTCACAACCACCGGGGCCGCCGGGGCGGTGGTATCCACGATGAAAGTGTTGGTGTTGGACGAGGCGCTGACGTTGCCCACGGAGTCAGTGGCGGTGGCCCTCACCGCGTGAGAGCCATCGGCCAGAGGCGCAGTGGGGGTGAAGCTCCAAGAGCCACTGGCGTTGGCAGTGGTGGTGCCCACCGCAGTGCCATCGACGATGACGGTGACGGTGGAGCCCGCCTCGGCGGTACCCGAGTAGGTGGGGGTGGTGTCCTGAGTGGTGGACCCATTGGCCGGGGTGGTGACGACCGGAGCCGCCGGGGCGGTGGTGTCCACGATGAAGGTGTTGGTGTTGGACGAGGCGCTGACGTTGCCCACGGAGTCGGTGGCCGTGGCCCTCACCGTATGAGAGCCATCCAGCAGAGGTGCAGCAGGCGTGAAGCTCCAGTTGCCGCTGGCATCCGCGGTGGTGGTGCCGGCGGGAATGCCATCCACGATGACGGTGACGGTGGAGCCTGCCTCGGCGGTGCCCGAGTAGGTGGGCGTAGTGTCACTGGTGGTGGACCCATTGGCCGGAGTGATGACGACCGGAGCCGCAGGCGCGGTGGTATCCACGGTGAACGTGTTGGTGTTGGACGGGAGGCTGGTGTTGCCCGCCGCGTCGGTGGCTGTGGCCCTCACGGAGTGAGATCCGTCCAGCAGAGGCGCAGTGGGGGTGAAGCTCCAGGCGCCGCTGGCGTTGGCAGTAGTGGTGCCCACGGCAGAGCCATCAACGATGACGGTAACGGTGGAGTTGGCCTCAGCGGTACCCGAGTAGGTGGGCGTGTTGTCGCCGGTGGTAGACCCATTGGCCGGGGTGGTGACGACCGGAGCCACCGGGGCGGTGGTGTCCACGATGAAGGTGTTGGTGTTGGACGGGGCGCTGACGTTGCCCACGGAGTCGGTAGCGGTGGCCCTCACCGTGTGAGAGCCATCGGCCAGAGGCGTGGTGGGGGTGAAGCTCCAGGCGCCGCTGGCGTTGGCAGTGGTGGTGCCCACCGCAGTGCCATCGACGATGACGGTGACGGTGGAGTTGGCCTCAGCGGTGCCCGAGTAAGTGGGGGTGGTGTCCTGAGTGGTGGAACCGTTGGCCGGAGTCACAACCACCGGGGCCGCCGGGGCGGTGGTGTCGATGATGAAGGTGTTGGTGTTGGACGAGGCGCTGACGTTGCCCGCCGCGTCGCTGGCGGTGGCCCTGACCGAGTGAGTCCCATCGGCCAGGGGCACGGCGGGGGTGAAGCTCCAGGCGCCGCTGGTGTTGGCGGTGGTGGTGCCCACAGGGCTGCCATCCACGATGACGGTGACGGTGGCACCGGCCTCGGCGGTGCCCGAGTACGTGGGCGTGTTGTCCGAAAGGACCGCACCATTCGAGGGCGTGGTGACCACCGGGGCCGCCGGAGGCGTGGTGTCCACGATGAACGTGTTGGTGTTGGACTCAGGGCTCGTATTGCCCACGGCATCCGCCGCGGTGGCCTTCACGGTGTGAGGGCCGTCCAGGAGGGGCGCGGCAGGCGTGAAGCTCCAGGTGCCACCGGCGCTGGCGGTGGTGGTGCCCACGGGAACGCCGTCCACGATGACGGTCACGGTGGAGCCTGCGTCTGCGGTGCCCGAGTAGGTGGGCGTGGTGTCGCTGGTGGTGGACCCATTGGCCGGGGTGATGACGGCAGGGACCGCCGGGGCCGTGGTGTCGATGGTGAAGGTGTTGGTGTTGGACTCAGGGCTGAGGTTGCCCGCCGCGTCGGTGGAGGTGGCCTTCACGGTGTGGGAGCCGTCCGCCAGGGGCACGGTGGGGGTGAAGCTCCAGGTGCCGCTGGTGTTGGCGGTGGTGGTGCCCACGGGAACGCCATCGACGATGACGGTGACGGTGGAGCCCGCCTCGGCGGTGCCCGAGTAGGTGGGCGTGTTGTCGCTGGTGGTGGACCCGTTGGCCGGGGTGGTGACCACAGGCGCCGCCGGGGGCGAGGTGTCCACGATGAAGGTGTTGGTGTTGGACGAGGCGCTGACGTTACCGACCGAGTCGGTGGCGGTGGCCCGCACCGAGTGAGAGCCATCCAGCAGCGGCGTCGTGGGGGTGAAGCTCCAGTTGCCGCTGGCATCGGCGGTGACGGTGCCCACGGGGCTGCCATCGACGATGACGGTGACGGTGGCGCCGCCCTCGGCGGTGCCCGAGTACGTGGGGGTGTTGTCGCTGGTGATGGAGCCGTTGGCCGGCGTCACAACCACCGGGGCCGCCGGGGGGGTGGTGTCGATGATGAAGGTGTTGGTGTTGGACTCAGGGCTCGTGTTGCCCGCGGTGTCGGTGGCGGTGGCCTTCACGGAGTGAGGGCCGTCCAGCAGGGGCGCGGTGGGGGTGAAGACCCAGGCACCGCTGGAATTCGTCGTCGTGGTACCCACGGGGATGCCATCCACGATGACGGTGACGGTGCTGAAGGGCTCCGCCGTGCCGGAGTAGGTGGGCGTGTTGTCCGTGAGGGTGGTGTTGTTCGCCGGGGTGGAGACCACCGGTGCGGCGGGGGGCGTCGTGTCCACCACGAAGGTGTTGGTGTTGCTGTCCGGCCCCTCCAGCCCGCCGGCGATGGCCGTGGCGTAGACGGTGTGGGTTCCCGGAGCCAGGGGCGTGGTGGGCGTGAACGACCAGTTCCCGGCGCTGTCGGGGACCACCTGGCCCGCCGCGATGCCATCCACATAGATGATCACCTCGGTGCCCGCGGGCGCGGGGACAGGCACCGTGCCCGTGTACGTGGGCGTCGTGTCGTTGGTGCGCGAGTTGTGGGCCGGCGTCAGCACCACCGGCGCGGGCACGGGGGAGTAACACCCCGGAACGACGGAGAGGACTCCGTCCGAGCCCGCCTCGGCGCCATAGGGATCCTCCAGGCCCGTCTGCACACCGGAGCTTCCTCCGCTCATGGCGCTGGACGGCAGCACGCAGGTGCCGCCACAGGACTGGAAGACAATCTGTCCGCCACCGCCGCCGCCGCCCGGGCCGGACGGGTTGGCCGAATTGCCGCCGTTGCCTCCGTAGGCGTGAACGCGGGTGTAGTTGCAGTCCGCGTCTCCCGTGAAGCGGAGGTGGATGGTGCCGCCGCCACCACCGCCGCTCGCGCCATCCGCGGTGACGTTCGAGGCCAGGAATCCATCGGCCAGAAGGGAGCCGTTGCCGGCCATCCCGCCCGCGCGGATGAAGACGATGCCACCGCCCGAGCCGCCGGCGGCGGTCGAGGTGTTCTTGACGTGACCTGCGCCTCCGCCACCGCCCAGGGTCAGGCGGGCGAGCGGTGAGTAGAGCAGGGCGGCGCCTCCCTCTCCGCCGACGTCCCGGTAGTCCTCGCTGTTTCCACCACGGCCGCCGGGGCCTCCGTTTCCTCCGCCACCGCCGCCCGACCGGAGGCAGACGCCACCGCCTGCCCCGTTGGTCATCCGGCCGCGGCCGGTGACACCCGCCCCATAACGGGTCTGGGCAATGCTCTCACCCTTTTGTGCGCCGGACGCCGCGGGCTGATCCAGGTCTGAGCAATCGGTGGTGCTGCTGTTGTCCCGCACCGCCTGTCCGCCTCGCATGCCGCGGCTCGTGGCGGTGATGGAGCCGTTGTTGGTCACGATGCCCTGGGCGAGGAAGGCAACGACGCCACCCGTGCTCCCATCCCAGCCGCGGGCCGTGATGACGCTCGTCGAGCCGAGGGTGACGGTCGTGTACTCCGGCACCCGGATGACCTGGGTGACGGTGGCCGCGTAGGAGTAACTCAGCGGCTCCGTCAGGGTCAGCACCGTCGAAGTGGCCGAACTCAGCCGTGCCAGCTCCCACCGGCCCACCGGATCATTCGACAGATCGATGGCGTCCGGTCCGCTTGAGCCAGGCTCGGGGACGATGCCCGTCGTCTGGAGCACCATCACCAGATCGCCCCCCCCGGCGGTCCAGCCCGCGGTGGGCGTAATGGGGATCGAAGTGTCTCCGGGGGCCAGCGGGGCCCGGACCCGGGCGTACTGGTTGACGATATTGGTGCCGCCGGGCGCAAAGGCCCCGTTCCTTCCGGTGCCCACGCCGAACAGGTCTGGTGCCGCCAGGGCGGGCAGGGCGCACGCGAGCACCGCCAGCAGCGCGGTGGGGAGGGTGTTCCTCAGGATGGATGGAGTCTTCATGATGTGGGCTCCCCGCGGTTACGGCTGGCCGCCCTCGCGGGGCGTGGTGAGGAATTCGACCCGGCGGTTGGCCGCCCGGCCTTCGACGGTTTCATTGGAGGCGACGGGGTACTCGCGCCCGTAGCCCTTGGCCACCAGGCGGTTGCCGGGCACGCCGCGCGAGATGAGGTATTCGCGCACCGCTTCCGCGCGCTTCTGGGACAGCTCGCGGTTGTAGTCCAGGCTGCCGCGCTCGTCCGTGTGGCCCTCGATCCAGACCTTCTCCAGCTCCGGGTGCTCGATGAGGATCCGCGCCACCTGATCCAGCAGCGGGTTGCTGCGCGGCAGGATGCTGGCCCGGTCGGAGTCGAAGAAGACCTTGTCCTTGATCTCGATGCGGTCGCGCTGGATCTCCACCAGCTGCTGCTGCTGCACCGGGCAGCCCTGGTTGGAGACCGGCCCCGGCTCGGTGGGGCAGTTGTCGCGGTGATCCGGCAGCGTGTCCTGGTCCGTGTCCTTCGCGGGGCAGCCCTTCAGCTCGGGGATGCCGGGCACCTGCGGGCACTTGTCCGCGGAGTCCTCGATGCCATCGCCATCCGTGTCCGGGCAGCCCTGGAACTGCTCCACGCCGGGCACCTGCGGGCACTTGTCCGCGGAGTCCTCGATGCCATCGCCATCCGTGTCCGGGCAGCCCTGGAACCGCTCCACGCCGGGCACCTGCGGGCACCGGTCATCCGGATCCACCCGCCCGTCGCCATCCGAGTCCTTCACCGGGCAGCCCTGGGCATCCACCCGGACGCCCTGGCCCACGCCCTGGCAGGTGTCGGCGGCGTTCGTCACCCCGTCGTTGTCGTCATCCAGGTCCGGGCACTGCTCGGTGGTGTGCTTGCCTCCCGCCACGCACCGGAACGGCGTGTTCACCAGCGCCACGCCCAGCAGGCCCCGGAAGGACGGGGTGCCCGGCGCATCGCCCACGCCCGCGCCCAACATCGCATAGCCCTCGAACGCGCTGCTCAGCGGCAGCCGCACCCCGGCCAGCGCCTCCACGGCGTTGCCGGAGCGCTCGAAGGGCGCGGACACCAGCACGTTCAGCTCTCCGCGTACGCCCTCGTTGGTGGTGGCCAGCACCGCGCCCAGGCGCAGCTCCTTGCCCAGCTCGTCCTGGATGTTTTCGTCCTCCACCAGCACGGTGCGCGAGCGCAGCGTGAGCCCCGCATCCAGCGCGGCGCGCAGCAGGCCGAAGCGCCGGCCCACCATCACGCTGGGAATGAGCCGCACCGAGCCATCCTTCGCCAGGGCCGCGGCGCTGCCCACGGGCAGCCCCACCTGTGCGCCGATGGCGAGATCCACCGGCTGCTCATCCGCCTGGGCCAGCAGCGCCACCCGCGCCGACACATAGGGGGTTCCCAGCGCCAGCCCCTCGGCGGGCCGGTCCAACCCGTAGGGCGTCAGATCATCTCCGCCCTGCGTCAGCAGCACCGGCACCTGCACTCCCAGTTCCAGCCAGTTGAACACGCCGTAAGCCGCCGCCAGGTGAGCCGTGACTCGCTGCTTCACCAGCGCGCCCAGTTCCTCCCCGTCCTTGAAGAGGACCAGCGGGTCTTTCTGGTAATGGCCGGTGAGCGAGAAGCGGTAGCCGCCGCGGTTGAGCACCTCGCCGGTGCCCACGAGCAAGGAGCCCTTGCCGCTGGGGTTGAGCGTCAGGCGCTCCAGTTCGATGTCGGGGAGCCCCTGGGGCTGCGCGAGCGCGGAGGTGCCCAGGAGTGCTGTGGCCAGCGCGAGCACCCAGGCCCAAGCGGCCGGGGTCCGCGCCGGGGCCACGCGTCGAGAGGTCTCCACCGGGGATCCTGCGAGCGGTGTGGCTTCGGTCATGTCGTCGTCATCCTGCGAGGGCGGCAAGAGGGGGCGGGGTGGTGCGGACTGCGCCGGGCCGGGACGTTTCCGGACGCGAGCATCCAGGGCTCGCGTTGCGCCTTCAGCTTGCCACGAGGACAGGGGAAGAAGCAGCGCGGAGGCCCAGAAACAGGGCCGGCGTGGCCTCGCGCATCTTCGCACAAGCCGCGCGTTCCACCACTATGGCGCCCAGATTGAACCTCTCGCATGTCAGCGGATCCGTCCGCCCCGCCGGAAGCGGCAGGCAAGCGCGGGCCGCCGCAGAAGTAGGAGAGTGCGGCACATGAGAAATGAGGCGAGTCCTGAAGTAGAACGAGCGCATGTGGCGCCCACGGCCTTCACTCCTGACGCTCTTGCTGCTCTCCCCCTGGGGACTTCTCTCCCGTCCGGCGTACGCGCAGTCCTCCGGAGGTGAGCACCTCCTCAAGAGCTGCGAGGAGACGAAGCCCGCCCTGGTGAAGGACATCGCGGAGGGGTGTGTCGGCACCCAATGTGCCGGCTCCGTTCCCACCGGCATGGTGGACATGGGCGGAGTGCTCTACTTCCAGGCCTCCGACGGGGGGCAGGGGCTTGGGCGCTATGGCTCCGAGCTCTGGCGGAGCGATGGAACGCCGGCAGGGACGTGGCTCGTCAAGGACATCGCCGAAAATCCCGACGATCCCAACTCGGATCCCCGGGAACTCACGGTTGTTCATGGAACCTTGTTTTTCGTGGCTACCCAGAACGGCAAGCCAACCCTGTGGAAGAGCAATGGAACTCGGGAGAGCACCCAGTTCGTCCACAACTTGGACTCGAACGAAGCCGAGATGGAACTGACGGCCCTGGGCAACAGGCTCATCTTCAAGATGAAGGGACAGGGGGGCAGCACGAAGCTGTGGAGGAGCGATGGGAGCGCAGGCGGCACCGTGGAGGTGGCGGCCGCGAACGGGGTGAATTACTCGAATCCGCAGTTCCTGACGCCCCTGGGGGACGGGAGGATCTACTTCCAGGCCTGGGACAGCAGCCACGGGGCCGAGCTGTGGAAGAGCGATGGGACGCCCGAGGGCACCCTTCAGGTGAAGGACCTGTGGCCCGGGGGCGATGGGGCCCCGTCGGATCTCACCGTGGCGAATGAGCAGCTGTTCTTCCGGGCCATCAATACGCCCGGGGGCAACTACAAGCTGTGGAAGTCCTCGGGCAGTCCGGAGAACACCGAGCTCGTGCTGGGCATCACCGGCGACGGCCCCCTGGAGGACCTGACCGCCGCCGGGGACTTGCTCTTCTTCACCATCAGGGACGGGCAAACGGTGCTGTGGGTGTACCGGGATGGGTGGGGCGCGAGGAACCTGCGCAGCTTCTCCTCTCCGCTCTCGCAGCTCACCCACGTGAGTGGCCTGCTCTTCTTCATGCACAACAACGAGCTGTGGAAGAGCGATGGGACGAAATCCGGGACCCAGCTCGTGAAGAACTTCGACACCACCCCCATCTCGCTGATGGCCCCGGGGCCGGGCATGGCCATCCTCGTGGCGGACGACCCCGAGGGCGGCTACTCGCTCTGGAAGAGCAATGGCCAGCCCACGGGGACCCTGAAGATGGCCAGGTACCCCTATCAGGCAGGGATTCCCTCGCCCACGACCACCATCGTGAGCGCGCTGAACAAGCTCTTCTTCGTGGCCACGGAGTACAAGGACAACAAGCCCTTCGTGGGGGATGAGCTGTTCTCGGTGGACTTCAATCAGGTGGACTGCACTCCGCCGGAAGTCACCTGCGCGGGGCCCATGACGGTGGAGGCGCTCAGCCCCGGCGGGGCACAGGTCCAGTTCCTGCCTCCGAAATCCATCAGCGACGACTCGCTGCTGCCCGTCAAGGAGCCGGAGTATACGCCTGCGTCTGGGACCCGCTTGCCCTGGAGTCAGACGTCGCCTACCCCTGTGACCGTGACCGTCAAGGATGGGGTGGGCAATCCAGGGACTTGCACGATGGAGGTCTTCGTCCGCGACAGCACCGCGCCGTGGATTCAGTGCCCGCCGGAGAGGCTGTACGCGGAGGCCACGGCGATGGAGGGCGCGCCCGTCTTCTTTCAGGTGTCCGCCAATGACGCGGTCGTCCTGGACAGGGTGGAGCTCAGCGCGCCTTCCGGGAGCTTCTTTCCGTTGGGAGAGACCCAGGTCAAGGCCACGGCGGTGGATGGGGCGAACAACCGGAGCGAGTGCACCTTCTGGGTCGACGTGAAAGACCGGATGCCCCCCTCCATCGAGTGTCCCGGGCCACAGACGGTGGCGGTGCAGGGGGAGGACGGGGGCCGTGTCGAGTTCGCCGAGGCGTCCGCGCAGGACAACGCGGGCTCGCCCGAGGTGCGCTACAGCCCCGAGCAGGGCAGCGTCTTTCCCGTGGGGGAGACGGTGGTGACCGCCACCGCGACGGATGCGGAGGGCAACACCGTGAGCTGCACCTTCCCCGTCACCGTGACCGGCGGGGGCAGCGAGGGCGAGGGCGAAGGCTGTGGCTGCCGGTCCGGGGGCGTGGCGGGGAGTGTCGTGTGGCTGCTGCTCGTGCTGTTCCCCGCCTGGACGCGCCGCCGGGCCGGTAAACTGGGCGCGTGAGCGCTTCGATCGAAACCTACCGGGCCCAGTTTCCCGTCCTCGCCCAGCAGCTCTACTTCAACCACGCGGGCGTGGCGCCCACCAGCCTTCGCGTGGCCGCCGCCGTGCGCGAGTGGATGGACGACGTGGTGCAGCACGGCGTGAAGCACGAGCGCGGGTGGGAGGCGCGGGCCGAGCAGGCCCGGGGGCTGGCCGCGCGCATCATCGGCGCGGCCCCGGAGGAGATCGCCTTCGTGCGCAACACCAGCCACGGGCTGGGGCTGGTGGCCGAAGGGCTGGACTGGCGGCCCGGGGACGAGGTGGCGGTGGCCACCGCCATCGAGTACCCCTCCAACGTCTATCCGTGGCTCCACCTGAAGGACCGGGGGGTGGAGGTGCGGGAGATCTCCGCCCCCGGGGGCGGGGTGACGCCCGAGGCAGTGGCCGCGGCGCTCACGCCGCGCACGCGCCTGGTGGCGGTCAGCTCCGTGCAGTTCGCCAGCGGCTTTCAGACAGACCTGGAGGCCATCGGCGCGCTGTGCGAGCGCGCGGGCGTGCTGCTGTGCGTGGACGGCATCCAGAGCGTCGGCTGCACCCAGGTGGACGTGAAGCGCTGCCGGATCCACTTCCTGAGCGCCGACAGCCACAAGTGGATGTTGGGCATCTCGGGAATCGGCTTCCTCTACGTGGACCAAGCGCTGCTGCCCCGGCTGCGGCCGGTGCTCGTGGGCTGGCGGAGCACCACGGACGCGTGGAACTTCAACCGCTCCCACTTCGAGCTGCGCCCGGACGCGGGGCGGCTGGAAGAGGGCAGCCACGCCTTCACCGGCATCTACGCGCTGGGGGCCGCCCTGGAGCTGCTCCTGGAGGTGGGCATGCCCACCATCGAGGCCCGCATCCGGGCGGTGGTGGCCACCCTGGACGAGGGGCTGAAGGAGCTGGGCTGCACCACGGGGCCCTCGCCGGAGCACCGGGCTGGCATCCTCACCTTCGTCCCCCCGAGGGGCGAGGCGCGGACGCTGGCGGCCTGGCTGGGGGAGAGGGATGTGAGCCTCTCGCTGCGCCGGGGCCGCGTCCGCCTGTCCCCTCACTTCTACACCTCGCCCGAGGACGCCGGGCGCCTCCTGCAGGAGGTCCGCGGCTTCCTCGGCAGGTGAGCCCTGGGGAACCTAGAAGAGGTTCTCGATGGAGAGGTAGCGCTCGCCCGTGTCGTAGCAGAAGGTGAGGATGCGGCTGCCGTCCGGAACCTCGGCGAGCTTGCGGTTCACCGCGGCCAGCGCGGCGCCGGAGGAGATGCCCACGAAGATGCCCTCCTCGCGCGCGGCCCGGCGGGCGAAGTCGAACGCCTCCTCCTCCGGAATCTGCACCGCGCCGTCGATGGCTTCCATGCGCAGGTTCTTGGGGATGAAGCCCGCGCCGATGCCCTGGATGGGGTGGGGGCCGGGCTGGCCGCCGCTGATGACGGGCGACTTGGTGGGCTCCACGGCGAACACCTTCAGCTTGGGCCACACCTTCTTCAGCTCCTCGGCGCACGCGGTGATGTGGCCGCCGGTGCCCACGCCGGTGATGAGGTAGTCGAGGCCCTCGGGGAAGTCCGCGAGGATCTCCTTCACCGTGGTGCGCTTGTGCACCGTGATGTTGGCCTCGTTCTCGAACTGCTGCGGCATCCACGCGTTGGGCGTGCTGGCCACCATCTCCTGCGCCTTCGCGATGGCGCCCTTCATGCCCTGGGCCCGCGGGGTGAGCTCGAAGGTGGCCCCGTAGGCCGCCATCAACCGGCGGCGCTCCAGGCTCATGGACTCGGGCATCACCAGGATGAGCTTGTAGCCCTTCACCGCCGCGGCGATGGCCAGGCCGATGCCGGTGTTGCCCGAGGTCGGCTCGATGATGACGCTGTCCTTCTTGAGCAGGCCGCGCTGCTCGGCATCTTCGATCATCGCCAGGCCAATGCGGTCCTTGATGCTGCCGCCGGGGTTGGCCCGCTCCAGCTTCATGTAGACCGTGACGCGCGGGGCGAACAGCCGGTTGATGCGCACGTGGGGCGTGTTGCCGATGGTCTGAAGGATGTTGTCGACTTTCATGGGATGGGCCTCGGGATGGCGCGGCTGCGCGGGGTCAGATGTGGAATTCCAGCTCGCCCAGATCGGAGTCGGAACCCCGCTGGCGCACTTCGGTGCGGCGGCTGACGACGGACTGGGGGGGCACGCTCTGGGTCAGCCAGGCGTTGCCGGCGATGATGCTGCCCCGGCCGACGATGGTGTCGCCGCCCAGGATGGTGGCGTTGGCGTACACCACCACGTCGTCCTCGAGCGTGGGGTGGCGCTTGCTGTTGGCCAGGCTCTTCTGCACCACCAGCGCCCCCAGCGTCACGCCCTGGTAGACCTTCACCCGCTCGCCGATGACGGTCGTCTCGCCAATCACCACGCCCGTGCCGTGGTCGATGACGAAGCGCCGGCCAATGGTGGCCCCCGGGTGGATGTCCACCCCGGTGCGCTGGTGGGCGAACTCGGTGAGCAGGCGCGGCAGCAGCGGAAAGCCGAGCTGGTGCAGCGCGTGCGCCACGCGGAAGATGGCGATGGCGTAGAAGCCTGGGTAGGTGAGGATGACCTCGTCCACGTTGCGCGCGGCCGGATCCGCCTCGAAGATGGCATCGGCGTCCTGCCGCAGCCAGTCATAGATGTCCGGCAGCTCCGCCATGAAGCGCTGCGGGACGGACTCCTCGGTGCCGGGGTAGAGGGGCCGGAGCAGCGCCAGCAGCCGCACGAGGTTGGCCTCCACGCCCATGACATCGCGCCGGATGGCGGGAGCGGTACACTCCAGCCGCTCCGCGAAGTGGGGAAAGAGCAGGCCCAGGACCTGCTTGACGAACTCCGGGGCCGCCGTGGCGATCTCAGAGGGGAAGCACTGGCGCTGGCGGCTTTCCAGCAAGAGCGCGAGCAGCCTGTCGTGAGGGGCGTCCATGGAAGGGGAGCGGAGGTTATCCCATCAACGGTTGGGGGACGGAGGTTTTTCCACTATAACGGACGGAGTTTTTGGCGCCACGCGTGGCGCCGGTTTCCCCTTCCGGTGGAGGATGGGTCATGGCCTTCGCTCCGTCCTATGTTCATGGTCCGAGCAGCACCGCGCTGCTGGGGGAAACCATCGGTGAGAACCTCCGCCGGACGGTGGAGCGCCATGGGGACCGCGAGGCGCTGGTGGCGTGCTCGCAGGGCTTCCGGGCCACCTACCGGCAGCTCTGGGAGCTGACCACTCAGGCGGCGCTCGGGCTGCTGGCGCTCGGGGTGAAGAAGGGGGACCGGGTCGGGCTCTGGTCTCCCAACCGGTACGAGTGGGTGGTGGCCCAGTACGCCATGGCGCGCGTGGGGGCCATCCTGGTGAACCTCAACCCGGCCTACAAAACCTCGGAGCTGGAGTACGCGCTGCGCCAGTCCGGCACGGGCGTGCTCCTGCTGGCGAAGGGCTTCCGGCAGACGGACTACCGGGCGATGGTGGCGGAGGTCCGTCCCCAGTGCCCGGAGCTGAAGACCTCGCTGGTGCTCGATGAGGACTGGGCGGGCCTGCTGGCCCAGGGCGCGGCGGTGAGCGCGGACACGCTGGCGGAGCGCGAGGCGTCGCTCCAGTTCGATGACGCCATCAACATCCAGTACACCTCGGGCACCACGGGCTTTCCCAAGGGCGCGACGCTGTCGCACCACAACGTGCTCAATAACGGCTTCTTCATCGGGGAGACGCTGCGCTACGGCCCGGAGGACCGGGTGTGCATCCCCGTGCCGTTCTACCACTGCTTCGGGATGGTGATTGGCAACCTGGCGTGCACCTCCCATGGGGCGTGCATGGTCATTCCCGCGGAGGCCTTCGAGCCCCTGGCGGTGATGGAGGCGGTGCAGGCCGAGCGCTGCACGTCCCTCTACGGCGTGCCCACGATGTTCATCGCGGAGCTGGACCACCCCCGCTTCGGAGAGTTCGACTTCCGCTCCCTGCGCACGGGCGTGATGGCCGGCTCGCCGTGCCCCGTGGAGGTGATGAAGAACGTGCAGGCGCGGATGAACATGCGCGAGGTGACCATCTGCTACGGCATGACGGAGACCTCGCCTGTGTCCACGCAGAGCTCGCTGGAGGACCCCCTGGACCGGCGCGTCTCCACCGTGGGGCGGGTCCACCCGCACCTGGAAGTCAAAGTCGTCGATCCGGAGTCGGGCGCGGTGGTGCCCCGGGGCACCTCGGGCGAGCTGTGCACGCGCGGCTACAGCGTGATGCTCGGGTACTGGAACAACCCGGAGGCCACGCACGCGGCCATCGACCCGGCTGGGTGGATGCACACCGGGGATCTGGCCACCCTGGATGCGGAGGGCTACGTGAAAATCGTCGGCCGCATCAAGGACATGATCATCCGGGGCGGGGAGAACGTGTCCCCGCGCGAGGTGGAGGAGTTCCTCCACACCCACCCGGGGGTGAGCGAGGCCCAGGTCATCGGCGTGCCGAGCGAGAAGTACGGCGAGGAGGTGATGGCGTGGGTGAGGGCCAAGCCCGGCGTGACGCTCACCGAGGCGGAGCTGGAGGCCTTCTGCAAGGGCCGCATCGCCACCTTCAAGATTCCCCGGTACTGGAAGTTCGTGGACGCGTTCCCCATGACGGTGACGGGCAAGGTCCAGAAGTTCCGGATGCGCGAGCAATCCGTGGCGGAGCTGGGGCTCCAGCGCGCCGCGGCCGTCCAGACGGCGTGAGGCCCGGATGGATCCCGGCACGCTGGCTACCTGGGGCCTACCCGGGCTCTTCCTGATCGCCATGATGGCGGGCTCGGTGGTGCCGGTGCCCTCCGAGGCACTGCTCGTGGCCATCATCTATGGAGGCGTCGCGCCCAGCACGGCGGCCACCGTGGCCACGGTGGGCAACGTCCTCGGGGCGCTCTCGCTCTACGTGCTGGGCAAGTGGGTCTCCCGAGGGGGCGGGGGAAGGCTTGGCCGGTGGGTTGCCCGCCGCCGGGAGCGCGAGGGGCCCCGGCTGGCGCGGGCCGAGGCGTGGATGCGCGCCTGGGGCGCCCCGGTGCTCATCCTCTCGTGGATGCCCGTGGTGGGGGACGTGTTCGTGCTCGGCGCGGGTGTGGCCGGGGTCCGGCTCCTGCCCTTCCTGATCTTCACCGCGATGGGAAAGGGACTGCGGTACGGCATCGTGGCGGTGTCGGCCATGTCCGCTTTGTGAGCGCGTGAGAATTTCACCCGGATGCCACGCAACGCTTCCGGGGACTGGGCAGATAACAAAACAAGGTGAGCCAGGCTCCGTGCCTGTTTCACCCGGAGACGTGGTGTCTCGTGCCATCCCCCTTCACCGCGCCCTGCCCAGGGTAGGAACTGACATCTTGCGAATTTCCAAAACCGCCTCACGGGACGTGCTTGCCGCGGCCCTGCTCCTGCTGACGTTCGTGGCTTGTGGTGCGCAACCGGAGGGGGAAGCCGAGGACACCCTGGCATCCCAGGAGTCCGCGCTGGCCAGCGTCCGGGTGCGCCTCATGGCCGCCAACATCACCAGCGGCAACCTCCAGAGCTACGATCCCGGTCACGGCACCCGCCTCTTCCAGGGGACGGATCCGGACATCGTGATGATTCAGGAGTTCAACTACGGGGACAACTCGGCCGCGTCGATCCGGCAATTCGTGAATACGGCGTTCGGCTCCAACTTCTATTACTACCGGGAGGGGGGCGCGCAGATCCCCAACGGCGTCATCAGCCGCTACCCCATCATCGCCTCGGGCGAGTGGGATGATCCGCAGGTCGACAACCGGGACTTCGCCTATGCGCGCATCGACATCCCGGGGCCCAAGGACCTCTGGGTGGTGAGCGTCCACCTGCTCACGGCCAGCAGCACCACGCGCAACACGGAGGCCTCCAGCCTCGTCAGCCGCATCAAGGCCAGCATCCCCGCGGGGGACTACCTGGCCATCGGAGGGGACTTCAACACCGACAGCCGCTCGGAGTCCTGCTTCTCCACGTTCTCCCAGGTGGTGGTGACGAGCAGCCCCTACCCGGCGGACAAGAACGGCAACACCAACACCAACGCATCGCGAGGCAAGCCGTATGACCATGTCCTCGTGAACAGCGGCCTGCGCGCCTACCAGACGGCGACGGTCATCGGCGGGAGCACCTTCGCCAACGGGCTGGTGCTGGACTCGCGCGTCTACTCCCCGCTCGCGGAGATCTCCCCCGTGCAGAGCGGGGACAGCGGCGCCACGAACATGCAGCACATGGCCATCATCAAGGACTTCCTCATCCCCAGCGACACCACCTCGGCGGGCCTCTCGGTCGGCGCGCCCAACGGCGGCGAGAGCTGGGCTGCGGGCAGCAGCCAGTCCATCACCTGGACGGCCTCGGGGGTGACGAACGTGAAGGTGGAGTACTCGCTCAACGGTGGGTCCACCTGGACCGTGCTGTCCTCCAGCACCGCGGCGTCCACGGGCCGCTACACCTGGACGGTGCCCAGCAGCGCCACCACCACCGCCCGGGTGCGGGTGAGCGATGCGGCCAACGCGGCCCTGAGCGACACGAGCGACGCGGCCTTCTCTATCACCACCGGTGGGGGCGGCGGCACGGGCACGGTGTTCGTCAACGAGGTGCTGGCCAACGAGGCGGGCTCGGACGTGAACGGCGAGTTCGTGGAACTGGTCAACCCGGGCAGCACGGCGGTGAGCCTCGCGGGGTGGACGCTCTCCGACGCCGCGAGCGTCCGGCACACCTTCCCGAGCGGCACGACGCTGGCCGCCGGGGCCGCGCTGGTGGTCTTCGGCGGGGCCTCGGGGATTCCGTCCGGCATTCCGGCCGTGGCGGCCTCCACGGGCACCCTGGGCCTGTCCAACAGCGGGGACACCGTGACGGTGAAGAACAGCGCGGGCACGGTGGTGGACACCGCCACGCTCAGCTCCGCCCTCTGTGGCACGGATGGGGTCTCGGCCAACCGCAGCCCGGACGGCAGCAGCAGCGGCGCCTTCGTGCTGCACACGGGCCTCGCGGGGACGGGCTCCTCACCGGGCAAGCGGGCGAGCGGGGCGGGCTTCTAGGGCCGTTCCGGGCAGGAGGGCCGCCGCAAACTGGAACCGGGGGAGGACGGGTGTTAACTGCCTCGTTCCACCCTTTCCGGGAGCCTGCTTGAACGCCCTCCTCCTGGCCGTCGCGCTGGCCGCCGCTCCACAGCCGAAGGCGCCCCCTCCGGCCCCCGCCAGTACGCCCCTGGAGGCGAAGGACTTCCTCCAGTCGCGCACCAAGAACATCGCCATCGCGCGCCTCTTCGCGCCCGGCGTGGCGTCGCTGTCCACGGACGAGAAGCGGGTCCTCTGGAACCTGACGCTCGCCGCCCACGCCGGCCAGGACATCGCCTACGACCAGCTCGGCTGGCGGCTGGTGGCCGTCAAGCGGCTCCTGGAGAACGTCTACCTCTTCGGCAAGGAGGGGCAGGGCGGCCCGGGCCTGTTCGACAAGCGGCTCACGGCCTACCTGGAGCGCTTCTACGGGCACATGGGCAACCATGACCATGTGACGGGCCAGAAGTTCGTCCCGGAGTTCACCGCCGGGGAGCTGGAGGCCGCGGCCGTGCGGGCCTTCCGCGCCGGCGCCGCCTTCGGGGTGAAGGACGAGGTGGCGCTCCGGGCCTGGCTGGTGGAGCTGCGGCCCACGATCTTCGATGCCTCCTTCGAGCCCGCCCTCACCTCCAAGTCCCCGCCCGCTGGCCAGGACATGGTCACCGCCTCGGCGAACACGGCCTACGGGCCTGGGGTGACGCTGGCGGACGTGCGGGACTTCAAGGAGAAGTACCCGCTCAACAGCCGGCTGGTGAAGGAGAACGGCAAGCTGGTGGAGCAGGTGTTCCGCACCGGGGCGGGCAAGGTTCCCCCGGGGCTGTACGCGGTGGAGCTGGGGCGCGTCACCAGCCACCTGAAGGAGGCGACGAAGTCCGCCCCCAAGGACCAGAAGGCCGTGCTGGGCAAGCTGGTGCGCTACTTCGAGACGGGCAACCCCAAGGACTGGGACGCCTTCAACATCGCCTGGCTGAAGGCGAACCCCCGCGTGGACGCCACGATGGGCTTTGTCGAGACGTACGTGGATCCGCTGGGCCAGAAGGGCCTGTGGGAGGCGCTCGTCAACTACCGGGACCCCCAGGAGAACCGGGTGATGGAGCTCATCGGTAAGCGGGCGCAGTACTTCGAGGAGCGGATGCCCTGGCCGCAGGCCTACAAGCGCAAGAAGGTGTCGCTGCCGGTGGCCAAGGCCATCGACCTGGTGGCCACCTACCCGCAGCCCCCCGCGGGCATCAACCTGCCCAACGAGCAGCACATCCGCGAGAAGTACGGCAGCAAGAGCGTGATGGTGGCCAATGTCATGGAGGCGGCCTCCGCGCTGCGGCGGCTCCCGCTGGCGCTCGAGTTCTCCCGGACGCCCGAGGACCGGGCCCAGGCCGCGAAGCACTCCGCCACCGCGCGCAAGTGGCTGGTGGCCTTCCACGAGGTGCTCGGCCATGCCTCCGGGCAGGTGGACAAGAAGCTCGGAAAGCAGCCGCCCTCGCGCTTCCTCAAGGAGTACGACAACACGCTGGAGGAGGCCCGGGCGGACCTGGTGGCGCTCTGGCACGCCTTTGATCCCGCCCTCGCGGCGCTGTCCCCGGAGCACGAGCAGATCGCCCAGCAGATGTACCGGGACTTCCTCGTGGAGGGGCTCACCAACATGCAGCGCGTGGAGAAGGGCAACGCCTTCGAGGAGGACCACCAGCGCGGCCACCACATGACCGTGAACTTCCTCATCGAGAAGGGCGCGGTGAAGCCGACGGTGGAGGGCGGCCGCACCTACTGGACGGTGGTGGACTTCAAGAAGATGCGCGAGGCGGTGGGCGAGCTGCTCTCGAAGCTGATGGTCATCAAGGCCACTGGCGACTACGAGGGCATCCGCACCCTGGTGACCCAGAAGGGCATCCAGTTCGACCCGAAGCTCCGCGACGAGGTCGCCGCGCGGGTGAAGGCCGCGGATGTCCCCTCGGTGCTCTTCCTCACCGCGCCGCGCCTCGTGCCCGTCCTCGACGACCGGCGCCGGGTGGTGGACGTGAAGGTGGAGTCCACCCAGGGCTTCATCGAGCAGCACCTCGAGCGCAGCGTGCTCGGCAGGCTCCCGCCAGCGGAGGCCTCCGTGGCCGCGGCCCGGCTGGCCAGCGCGCCGGATACATTGAAGGAAATGTATCGCAAGCTCCCACAGGTTCCCGGCGAGCTGCCGGCGAAGGTGCCCGCGGTTCCCTGAAGGGAGCAAGGAAGGGCTCGGCAGGGAGCTTCCTGGAAGCCGGACTTGGGTCAGGGGTGTTCAGGAACGAACGCAGGGGCGGCATGTGGATTGCTGTTGCCCGGCGAGCGTCACGAACCCGCTGCCGAGGATCCACGGGATGGCCTCAGATGCGTTTGACAAGGACTTCCAGGGGAAGCCGTTCATCCTCGCCCTCGAGCCCAAGCCGTGCCGCTGGGCCGCCGAGGCCCGGCGCCTGAGCGAGCTGCTGGCACGGCACCGGGAACCGGAGGGGGCCAGGCCCCGCCCCTTCGAGGACCTGGACAGCATCTGGCGGGACGAGGAGCCGCTCCACTCCTGGTAGGGCGCCCTTAGACGGGCGGGGTGGGCGGCGCCGCGGCCTTTGGGGAGGCCCGGCCGTAGTCCCGCTCGTAGATGCGCACGACCGCCAGGAAGAAGGCGACGATGAGGGGCCCGAGCAGGAGCCCCACGGTGCCGAAGGCAGCGAGGCCTCCCAGCAGGGCGAAGAAGACGATGGCCCCGTGCATGTCCATGCCCCGCTTGGCGAGCAGCGGCTTGACGATGTTGTCCACGAGCCCCACCACCACCACGCCCCAGATGGCCAGGAAGAGGGCGGCCCAGGGGTGGCCGGTGATGAGCAGCAGCAGGGCCGCGACGAAGCACACCACCGCCGCGCCAATGGCGGGAATGAGCGCCAGGAAGAACGTCACCGCGGCGAAGAAGAAGGGCACCGGCACCCGGGCGATGAGGTAGCCCACCAGGGCGGCCAGGGCCTGGACGCCCGCCGTGACGGCCGAGGACACCAGCACGGCGATGGTGACGTGGCGGAACTCCAGGAGGATCTCCGTGGTCTGCCCGCGCTTGAGGGGCACGACGCTCTCGAGCCACTCGACGAGCCGCTTGCCATCCACCAGGAGGAAGAAGAAGGCGATGAGCATCATCGTCGTCTGGAAGGCGAAGGAGCCCGTGGCGGCTACCACCCCCGTGACGGCCCGGGCGGCGGTGCCCCCTGTGCTGCTCACCTGCTGCTGGATCTTGTCGTCCAACTTGAGCTCCTCGATGGCGAAGCGGTCGAGGAAGCCCTGCACGGGCTTTTGCACCGAGCTGGGCAGCTGGTTCACCAGCCCATCCATGCCCTCCGTCTTCAGCGTCTCGCTGACGAAGCGCACCCCGTCGACGGCCTCGGAGACCAGGAAGGCGGTGAAGCCGGTGAGCGGCAGCAGCAGGGCGACGATGACCCCGAAGCACAGCAGGCCCGCCGACAGGTTGTTGCGGCCCCGCAGCAGCCGGGTGAGCCGTTTGTGGGCGCCATAGAGGGCCCCGGCCAGCACCGCCGCCAGGAAGAAGCCGTTGGCGAACGGCCAGACCACCACGCCGAGCAAGAAGATGGAGAGGATGATGAGGCCGGTGAAGACCCGCCGGGCGACGAGATCCGAAGTCATGGGCCAGGACATTACGGGTCCTGTTCCGGGACGGAAGAGGAGAAATGGCCCGGTGCGCTGACTTCCTCACGCTGGTGGCGCGCCGAAGGACGGGTAGAGTGCGGCCCGATGCCTCCCTTTGCTTCGAGCGCGCTTCCCACCTGGATGTTGCAGGTTCTGCCCGTGGCCTTCCTGGCCATCACCTTCCTCCAGTCCGGCCTGGACAAGGTCATCAACTGGAAGGGCAACCTGGACTGGCAGACGGGGTACTTCTCCAAGACCCCGGTGCTGCGGGGGCTCGTCCTGCCCATGTTCGCCACCCTGATGGTTCTGGAGCTCGCCGCCGGTGGGCTGTGTGCCGCGGGGGTCCTGGCGCTGATATTCACCGGGAATTCCTGGCTCGCGGTCCTGGGGGCCTCGGTGTCGGGTGTTATCTTTCTGGCGCTCCTCTTTGGCCAGCGCATCGTGAAGGACTATCCGGGGGCCGCGGGCTCGGTGCCTTACTTCCTGGTCAGTCTGGCGGCACTCTTCGCCCTGCGGGGGTGAGACGGTGAAGGCGCCGGGGTAGACTTGTCCCCAGCCGCCTCCCGTGGGGAGGCCAGGGGATCCATGGACCGGCTGCGTTTCTACCTGAATGACCGGCTCATCGAGGAGCCGGGGCTGTCGCCCACCACGACGCTGCTGCGCTACCTGCGTGACCGGGTCCACCTGATGGGGACCAAGGAAGGGTGCGCGGAAGGCGACTGTGGGGCCTGCACGGTGGCCGTCCTGGAGCAGGACGCGAAGGGCGCCCCGGTCCTCCGGGCCCTCAACGCCTGCCTGTTGCTGCTGCCGATGGTGCAGGGCAAGCGCGTCTACACGGTGGAGGCGCTGAAGGAGGGGGGCAAGCCCCACGTGGTGCAGGACGTCCTGGCCCAGGGGCTGGGCTCCCAGTGCGGCTACTGCACGCCGGGGGTGGCCATGGCGCTGCTGGAGGCCTGCCACCGCAAGGACCTGGACGAGCCCTGGAAGCTGGACGCGCAGATGTGCGGCAACCTGTGCCGCTGCACGGGCTACCGGCCCATCCGGGAGGCCGCCGCCCGTGTGGCGGGCCTGGGGCCGCAGGACCGCTTCGCCCGGGCCCTGGCGGAGACGCGCCCTGAACCGATGGCGCTCTCGTACGCGGCGGGCGCTCAGCGCTTCTTCACCCCGGCCTCCTTCGATGCGCTGTGGGACGTGCTGGAGGCGCATCCCGGCGCCCGCTTCGTGATGGGCGGGACGGACCTGTCGCTGGAGGTGACGAAGCGCTTCACCGAGCCGCCGCTGCTCGTGTCCCTGGAGGCGCTGCCCGCGCTGCGCACCCTGGAGCCGCGGGAAGGGGGGCACCGGCTGGGGGCGGGCGTGTGGCTGACGGACCTGGAGGACTACGCGCGCGCCACCCTCCCGGCCCTGGAGCGGATGCTGCGCTACTTCGGCGCGCGGCAGATCAAGAACCGCGCGACGGTGGGCGGCAACCTGTGCACGGCCTCGCCCATCGGAGACCTGGCGCCCGTGCTCCTCTCCCTGGGCGCGGAGGCGGTGCTGCTCTCGCGCGCCGGTGAGCGCCGCGTGGCGCTGGAGGACTTCTTCGTGGACTACCGGCGCACGGCGCTCCGCCCTGGCGAGCTGCTGGCCGCAGTGGATGTTCCCGCCCAGCCCACGGGGGCCCGGAGCCTGGCCTACAAGGTCTCCAAGCGGCGGGAGCTGGACATCAGCGCCGTCTCCGCGGGCTTCCGGGTGGTGGTGGATGCGGGGGGCCAGGTGCTCGAAGCCCGGCTGGCGTACGGCGGCATGGGGCCTCGGCCCGCGCGGGCCCGGCACACGGAGCAGGCGCTGGTGGGCCAGCCGTGGACGGAGGAGCGCGTGGAGGCGGCGCTTGCCCGGCTCGACGAGGACTTCACCCCGCTGACGGACCACCGGGGCTCGGCGTGGTACCGGGCCCAGGTGGCGAAGAACCTGTTGCGCGGTTTCTTTCAGGAAACGCTCGAGTCGCCTTCGCCGCGGCTCAAAGCCCGCCACTCGGCCACGGTCCAGGTGAGGTGATGCGATGAGCACCATGCCCCCCCCCCTCGAACTTCCCCGGAAGCTCGAAACCTCCAGCCCGCTGCATGCCCCCGCGCCCCACGAGAGCGGGCTGAAGCACACCAGCGGCGAGGCCCTCTATGTGGATGACCTGCCCACACCGCCCGGCACCCTGGTGGGCCAGGTCATCGCCTCGCCCCATGCCCACGCGCGGCTCGTGCGCCAGGACGCCTCGCGCGCCCGGGCTCTGCCGGGCGTGCACGCGGTCCTCTTCGCCGGGGACATCCCGGGGGTGAACGACATCGGCCCGGCGATCCACGACGAGCCGTTGCTCGCGGCCGGCGAGGTGCACTGCGTGGGGCAGGCCGTGGCCCTGGTGGTGGCCGAGAGCGCGGCCGTGTGCCGGCAGGCCGCCCGGCTGGTGGAGCTGGAGTACGAGGAGCTGCCCGCCGTGCTCTCCATCCGCGAGGCGATGGCCGTGGGGGCCTACCTCTCGGAGCCGCACACCATCCGCCGGGGAGCGCCCGAGGCGGCGCTGGCCCGCGCGCCCGTGCGCATCCAGGGCGAGTGCATGACGGGGGCACAGGACCACTTCTACCTGGAGACCCAGGTGTCCCTGGCGGTGCTGGAGGAGGACGGCGCGCTGCGCATCTGGTCCTCCACGCAGCACCCCTCCGAGGTGCAGGCCAAGGTGGCGGAGGTGATGGGGCTGGGGCGGCACCAGGTGGTGGTGGAGGTGCCGCGCATGGGCGGCGGCTTCGGCGGTAAGGAGACGCAGGCCGCCCCGTTCGCGGCGTTCGCGGCGCTGGGGGCCACCGTCACCCGGCGGCCGGTGAAGGTGTGGCTCAACCGGGATCAGGACATGGCGCAGACGGGCAAGCGCCACCCGTTCTGGGCCCGGTACGAGGCGGGCTTCTCCGCGGACGGCCAGCTGCTTGGGCTGAAGGCCGAGCTGGTCTCCGACGGCGGGTGGAGCAATGACTTGTCCCGCGCCATCCTGGACCGGGCGCTGTTCCACATGGACAACGCCTACTTCCTGCCGGACGTGGAGGTGACGGGGCGGGTGGCCCGGACGAACTTCCCGTCCAACACGGCGTTCCGGGGCTTCGGGGGGCCGCAGGGCATGTACGTGGTGGAGGAGATCCTCAACCACGCGGCCGAGCGGTTGGGCATGGATCCCGCCGAGCTGCGGCGCCGCAACTTCTACCGGGACGCGCCCGGGAACACCACGCCCTACGGGCAGCCGGTGGTGGGCAACCGCCTGCCCCGCATCCACGAGGAGCTGCTGGCCTCCAGCGACTACACGCGCCGCCGCGAGGAGATTGACCGCTTCAACGCCTCCTCGCGCTGGACGAAGCGGGGCATTGGCTACCAGCCGGTGAAGTTCGGCATCTCCTTCACCACCAGCTTCCTCAACCAGGCGGGCGCGCTCGTCGTCATCTACGCGGATGGCGGAGTCCAGCTCAACCACGGTGGCACGGAGATGGGGCAGGGCCTGCACACCAAGATGCGCGCGGTGTGTGCCCATGAGCTGGGCATCTCCGTCGAGCGTGTGCGGGTGATGAACACCGCCACGGACAAGGTGCCCAACACCTCGGCCACCGCGGCCTCCAGTGGCTCGGACCTCAACGGCCAGGCGGTGAAGGCCGCGTGCGAGACGCTGAGGGAACGGCTGCGGCCCATCGCCGCGCGGCTCCTGCAGGTGGAGCGGGGCGAGGTGGAGGCGCTCTGCTTCGCCTCGGGGCAGGTGTTCCACCCGGAGCGCCCCCAGCGCTCCGTCTCCTTCGCTGAAGTCACCCAGGCGGCCTACCTGGCCCAGGTGTCCCTGTCGGCGACGGGGTACTACCGGACGCCGGACATCACCTACGACCGGGTGGCGGGGCGGGGCAAGCCGTTCCACTACTTCGCCTTCGGGGCGGCCGTGGTGGAGGTGGAGGTCTCCAGCCTCACCGGGGAGCACCGCGTCCGGCGCGTGGACATCCTGCACGACGTGGGCAACTCGCTGGTGCCCACCATCGACAAGGGCCAGGTGGAGGGCGGCTTCGTCCAGGGGCTCGGGTGGCTCACGTGTGAGGAGGTGCTCTTCGACAAGAAGGGGCGGCTGCTCACGCACTCCCCGGACACGTACAAGATTCCCGCGCTCGGGGATGTGCCCGAGGACTTCCGGACCGCGCTGCTGGAGCGCGCGCCCCAGGAGGACACCATCCACGGGAGCAAGGCGGTGGGAGAGCCTCCGTTCATGCTGGCCATCGGCGTGGTGACGGCCCTCCGGCATGCCATCGGCGCCTTCGCGCCTCCGGGCGCGCACGTGCACCTCGCCTCGCCCGCGACGCCCGAGGCCATCCTCCGCGCGGTGGAAGACGCCCGGACGGCGAAGCGCTAAGAAGCGGGGCCATGGAACTGCTCACCCCCCGGTTGCGGCTGCGGGAGTTCGAACCGGAAGACTGGCGGTGGACCTGGCCGTACGAGTCGGACCCCGAGACCGTCCGGTACGGCTCGCACGGCGTCCGCTCGCCCGAGGAGAGCCAGAAGTACATCGCGGACTCCCGGGCCACGGCGGTGGAATCCCCGCGGCGCATCTTCGACCTGGCGGTGGTGCTTCGGGAGGAGGAGCGCCTCATCGGGCGCTGCGGGCTGAAGGTGGCCGACCCTGAGCAGCGGGAGGGCGCGCTCTGGTACATCCTCGACCGCTCGCGGTGGGGGAAGGGCTACATCACCGAGGCCTCCGAGGCGATGCTGGAGTTCGGCTTTGGAACGCTCGGCCTGCACCGGGTCTGGGCGGATTGTGATCCGCGCAACCACGGCTCCGTGAAGGTGATGCAGAAGCTGGGGATGCGCCACGAGGCGCACTTCCGGGAGAACGTCTTCCTCAAGGACGAGTGGTGCGACTCGGTCATCTACGCCCTCCTCGACCGGGAGTGGGCGGCGCGGACGCGCCGCTGAGCATGGCCCGGAAGAAGACGCCGCGATGGTTGCAGGCGGCCCGCGCGCGTGGGGCGCCCGTGGAAGCAGGAGAACGGGCGGACTGGTTGGCCCGGGCGCTGGGACGCTCGGGCATCCTGCCCCAGCAGGAGGCAGAGCACGCCATCCGGGACGGACGGGTGAGGGTGGAGGACCGCGTGGAGCGGGAGCCCTTCGCCCCCGTGCGCCCGGGCATGACGGTGTTCGTGGATGGCGAGGCCCACCGCCTGGAGGCCCCGCTGCACGTGCTGATGTTCCACAAGCCCGAAGGCGTCATCGTGGCGGGGACGGATCCAGAGGGGCAGGGGACGGTGTTCGAGCGCCTGCGCGCCGTGCTGCCCCCGGAGCTGCGGAACTTCGAGTGGTACGCCGTGGGCCGCCTGGACCGGGACACGACGGGGCTGCTGCTCTTCACCAATGACGAGCGGGTGGTCCAGCATGGCACCTCCCCGGCGAAGCACCTGCCGAAGCGCTACGTGGCCCAGGTGGCCGGGAGGCCCTCGGAGGAGGCGCTGACGCGGCTCCGGGAGGGGCTCGTGCTGGAGGACGGACCCACGCGGCCCGCGTTGGCGCGGTTGCTCGCACCGGAGTGCGTGGAACTGGTGCTCACCGAAGGGCGCCACCACCAGGTGAAGCGCATGCTCGCCGCGGTGGGGCATCCGGTCCGGACGCTGCACCGGCAGGCCGTGGGCTCCGTGCTCCTGGACGTGCCCGTGGGGAACTGGCGCCCCTTGCGCCCGGAGGAGCTCTCCGAGGGGCTTGGCTTTCAGGGGCCGTGAGGCGTCACGGGCTGGCGGCGAAGTGAGACTGGAGGGCGTTCAGCACCGCGGGTTCAATCGGATTGTTGAAGTGGCGCCCACCGGGCTGGAGGAGGACTTCCGCCCCGAGCCGCTCCTCCCACAGGCGTTGATTGCGCACGTAGTCGGGGGTGTACGGATCGCTGTCCGAGAGCAGCACCACCCACTTGCGCACCGCCGCGCGCACGCGTTCGAGGTTCGGAATCGGGGTGAGCCAGGGCTGCAGCGCCTCCCAGGGCGAGTCGATCTCCCACCAGGCCGCCACGAGCAGCGCGCCCGCGATGGGCTCGCCCGGGGGCAGGGTGGACAGGTAGCGCAGAAGGGTCTGGCACCCCACGCTGTGCCCCAGCAGGACGGTCGAGGCGGGAGGGGTGGGGCCCAAGGTGCGGGCCAGCGTGCCCACCCAGGCCTCGGGGGTGGGCAAGACGGGCTGGGGCATGTCCAGCGTGTGGACGGCCGAGAACCCGCTGCCGGGCTGCCGCAGCTTCGATTCGAGCCAGGGATAGAAGTCGGTATCGGGACGGCCTGCCCAGCGGTGGACGATGTAGAGGGAGCGCTCCATGGGAGGGGAAGTACAGTATCTGGATGAGCGCCGAGGCATTCTTTCGTCTCTTCTCCGGATTGCCCCGCCAGGGGCCTGGCCAGGATGCGTCGACCCGGGAGGCCCTCCGGCGCCTGCCCCCCTTGCCGGAAGCACCCCGCGTGCTCGATCTGGGGTGTGGGTCCGGCCGGCAGACCCTGGTGCTCGCAGAGGCACTGAAGGTCCCCATTGCCGCCGTGGACAGCCATGCGCCGTTTCTCGCGCAACTGGAGACCGAGGCGGAGCGGCGAGGCCTGCGCCACCTCATCCAGGCCCGGTGCGCGGACTTTGGCCAGCTCGCCGATGCGCCGGGAAGCTACGACGTGCTCTGGGCGGAGGGCTCCATCTATAACCTGGGCTGGAAGGAAGGGCTGACGCGCTGGCGCCGCCTGCTGGCCCCCGCGGGGCTCATGGCCGCGACCGAGGCCACCTGGCTGTCGGACGCGCGCCCTCCGGCGGCCGTGGCCTTCTGGAAGGAGGCGTATCCCTCCATGGGCACGCTGGCCTCGAACATCGCCGTGGCCCAGGAGGCCGGCTACCAGGTGCTGGACACCTTTCCGCTGCCACCCTCCGCCTGGTGGGACGAATACTACCGGCCGCTCCAGATCCGGATGGACGGGCTGCGGGCCGAGGCCGCGAGCGATCCGGCCCTTGCGGAGGCCCTGGCGGCCACGCGCCGGGAGATTGACGTCTACGCGCACGCGGAAGGCGCGTACGGGTACGTCTTCTACCTGCTGCGCGCGTCCTGAACGGCCTTCACGCGGGACTCAGCGTCCGAGAGGAGGGGACGCTTGCCGGAAGATGCGGAGCAGGTGCCCCTCGTCGTGGGCGTACTGGAAGCCGGTGGCCTCGCGGAACTGCCGGGTGTCCACGACGATGGGGTACTTGATGTGATCCAACGCGCCCTGCGAGAGCGTGGGCAGGCCCATGCGCCCCAGGAGCCAGGAGAGCAGGGTGCTGGGAAGGGGCACCGGCGTGCGGCCCGTCTGCCGGATGATGACGGAGAGCGGCATGGGCGGCGGGCCCGCCACGTTGAAGATGCCGCGGATGCGCTTCTCCAGGGCGAGCTGGATCGCGGTCACCACGTCCTCCTCCTGAATCACCTGGAAGAGCGGGTCATAGCCCAGCACCATGGGCACCCGCCGGCCGCGCAGGAAGCTGGCGAGGGTGCCGGTGCCGGGCGCCCCCAGCGTGTAGCAGAGGCGCAGCACGGCGGTGGTCATCTCAGGGAACCGCCAGAGCGCGGTGGCGGCATAGAGGTCCGCGGCGACGAGGTCCGCCAGCTCGGGCACCTTGTCCAGGGCGCGGGGGGGCTCGTCCTCGGTGTGGTAGAGCAGCGAGTCCGGGGCGGCCCCGTAGAACGTGTGGCGCCCGACGAAGAGCACCTGCTTCACGCCGTGGTCGCGGCAGTGGTCGAAGACGGCCTTGGTGCCGTCCAGGTTCATGCGCTCGCGCTCGCCGCCCTTGAAGGAGAAGGCCGTCACCGTGGCCATGTGCACCACGGCATCCGGGCGGCGGCGGCGGAAGACGTCCTCCGCGGCGCGCTTGCGCACATCCATCCGGTGAATCTCGATGCCCGGGGGCGCGCCCGGCCAGGGGCGTGCATCCAGCCCGAGCACCTGGTGCCCGGCGGCGTGCAGCCGGGTGGCCAGCTTCCGGGCAATTCCGCCCGCGATGCCAAGGATGAGCACCTTCACAGAAACAGCCTTTCCTGCCTGCGGACCCGGCCCTGCTCGATGAGCTCCGCGATGCGCGCCTTCACCTGGTCCACATAGCTGGTGATGATCTCGTCATCCTCGTTGCCGGTGCCTTCGAAGGTGAGCGGCTCTCCGTAGTGGATTTCGAGGGGCGCCGGCAGGGGCAGGGCCAGCCCGTAGGGGGTGACGGGGATGTAGGGCACCCCGAACAGCCGCCCCAGCTTGTACAGGTTGGCGATGGTGGGAATGGCGGTGCCGCCCCCGAGGAAGGCAAACGGGATGATGGGCGAGCGCGTCTGAAGGGCCAGGCGCATGAAGCCGGTGCCGAAGTCCACGAGCGAGTACCGCTCGCTGTAGAGCTTCGCGGTGCCCTTGTACCCCTCGGGGAAGATCATCAGGAGCCGGTCATCCTCCAGCAGGCGGCGAGCGTGCTCGGGCAGGCCGGTGAACTGGCCGGTGCGGCTCGTCCAGAGGGAGGCGATGGGGAAGCGGTTGAGGAACTTCTCCGCCATGCCCTGGGCAAGCCGTGGCGGCTCCATCTCCAGAAACATGGAGGTGAGCACCATGGCGCCATCCACGGCGTACCCGCCGGAGTGGTTGCCCACGAGCATGCCGCGCCCGCGGGCGGGCACGTGCTCTTGGCCAAAACACCTCACCCGGAAGTAGTGCCGGTAGAAGAAGGCCAGCACGTGCGCCGCTTGCGCCAGGTGCTTCTTGGAGATGCCGTACGGGTCTACGCCAAACTCATTGAACGGCAGCTCCAGCCGTTCCACCCGCGCTTCCGGAGAGTCATCGAGCGCCACGCGGGCAGCGTAGCACTTCTCCGGAAGCCGGATGCCACGGCTTTGCGGCGCTTACGGGGTGGTGACGGTGCCCTTGGCAAGCTCGGCCACATAGGCCGCGGCGAGCTGGGCGAACGGGACCGAGTTCTGCGCGTTGCCCGCCGACTGCGCCAGGGTGTCGTTGGCGGTGTGGATGGCGGGATTGTCGTATCCCATGATGGCCTCGAAGGGGATGGAGGCCGGGTAGCCCTGGTTGTGCCAGGCGGCATGGTCCGAGCAGGCGTAGCCGCAACGCGTCGTGCCCACGGCGGTGCCGCTGGGCAGGTATTGTTTGACGAGGTTGGTGAGGAACGTGTTCTGGGCGGCGTTGGTGTAGTCGGACACCAGGACGATGTGGGGGCTGGAGCCGCGGTAGTTCGTCATGTCCAGCTGCAACACGCCCACCACGTTGACGCCGGTGCTCTTGTACTTCGCGGCGATGTCCTTCGAGCCCCTCAGGCCTCCCTCCTCGGCGGCGTAGGCCATGAACTTCACCGTCCGGGTGGGACGGTACCCCTTGGCGACGATGACCCGGATGACCTCGGTGAGAGACGCCACGCCGGAGGCATCATCGTCCGCGCCGGGGGCCTTGGCCGAGGTGCCACTGCCGTTGATGGAGTCCAGGTGCCCGCCCAGGACGATCTCCTCGTTGGAGGTGGTCGAGGTACCCTTGATGGTGAGGATGACGGACGGCTGCGGCGACACCGTGCTGGGGTGCGTGTACAGCGACACGGAGATGTCGCTGCGCCCGCTGGCCAGGGTGGTCCACCGGTCCTTCAACCAGGTGGCGGCCTCCAGGCCCGAGGCGAGCTTGTAGTGGCGCGAGGGGAAGGCCGACAGCGTGGTGATGGTGCCGCGGATGCCGGACTCGGTGATGCCACCCACCAGGGACTTCGCCGCCGTGGGGTTGTCGATGCTGTAGCTCACCAGGGCAGGCGCCATCTCCCGGGGGGTGAGCGCTGCCCGGGCCTGGGCTTCACTCTCGTGTGCCATGTACCCCGCGCAGCGGTGGAGCTTGCTGTGAATGACCTCGGAGAGCATGTCGAGCTGGGACTCGCGCACGTGCATCACCGCGACGCCGTCCTTCTCGTGAGCCACCGCGGGCAGCGCCACCCCCTTGCGCAGGAGCGAAGCGCGCACGGGCTCCAGCGCGTCCGTCCCCACGGTGATCCACACCTCCTTGTCCTCGCCCGCGAACGCGGGCGTGGCGCAGGCCAACCACAGGGCAATGGCCCCCAGCTTCTTCGACGTCATGGTGTGCTCCTCGGCAGTGATTCGATGGGCGAATCCCCGCGGGCGGGGATTGCATGGACTCCAGTGAAACCTTCACTGGAGCCCTATTCCCGAATCTAGAGGGGCGAGGGCACGCCTGGAAACGATTTGCGCGCGAGGCTTTCACCGATGCATGCATTCGTTGCAGCACCGGTAAAAGACCACTTCAACTTTGCGCTGGGAGCATTGTTTTGACGCGGGCGAAAGGGATTACTTCGTCCACACCGCGTAATTGGTGCCGGAGGTGGCCAGCGTCCAGCCGGTGCCGGACGGCGACCAGGCCCCCGGGCCGATCTTCATGGCCACGGTGCCGGTGGTGCCGGTGATGAGGGCGGCATACCGGCTGGAGTCCGCCACCTGGATGCTCACCGCCGAGGACGAGTGGACGCCCTTGGACTTGCGGATGGACATCAGCGTCTTGATGGCCGAGGCATGGCCCCAATCATAGAAGTGCACCCAGTAGACGCACGGCACGCCCGGGTGGGTCAGGATGTAGGCATAGCCCTGCATCACCTTGTCACTGGGGAAGGGCCAGTGGTTCTGGCCACCGCTGGGGCTGCTCGGGCCCGTGTCGTGGTTGTCGAGGAAGGTGACGGACTTGGCGGGCCACCAGCCAATGGCGCCGGAGGGCTTGCCCGCGCTGTCCTTCAGCCGCCAGAACTCGTTGTACTGGACGGCCTGCTGGAGAATGCCCTTGGTGGTGAAGTCGAACACGGTGGACTTGCTGCCCGTGGCGTCGATCCAGTTCATGAGCTGCTGGCGGTGCGCGTCCGGGTTGGACAGGTTCAGGTCCGTCCACAGCTCGCCCACGGAGAAGTAGGGGACGGTGGCGGTGTTGTAATTGCCGACGTACGCGCCGTTGAAGCCTTTCACATAGTCATAGCGCCAGCCGTCATAGCCGATGTTGGACTTGAGGCCGTTCATCCAGTTCTTCAAGTCGCTCTGGACGGTGGCGTTGGTGTGGTCCAGGTCTCTTGCGGCGCCGTAGCCGTCCCCGGTGTCGGGGTTGCCCGTGGCGCTCGTCCACTCGTCCCCGCGGGCCACGGACCAGGTGCCCCAGGTGGGGTTGGTGAAGTCGCCCCAGTTGGTGGTGCCCACGCGGTGGTTGATGACGATGTCCGCGATCGCCTTCACCTTGTAGGTGTGCAGCGCGCCGATGGCCGACCGCAGCTGGCTGTCCGTGCCGTACTTACTGGTCTGGACGCTGAGCTGCCGGGGCAGATACCCCTCGTTGGAGGCCGCGTCGCTGCTGGGCGGCAGCCACACCATGGTGAAGCCGCTGGCGCCGATGTCAGAGGCCTTGTTCTGGATGACGTTCCACCAGGGGGACGTCTGGTGGGAGTACCAGTGAAAGCCCTGGAGCATCACGTCGCCGCTGTTGCCATCCATCGGCCCCGCGAACGCGGCCGGGGCGGCCAGGAGCCCCAGCGCCCACGACAGGGACAGCACTCCACCCAGCACCTTCTTCTTGAGCATTGGCTTCTCCGGGAAAGCAAAGGAGAAGGGCCATTTACTGCGTCCGTGCTGGGCGGGCGAGCGAGCAGATGTGTCGCGGTGTGTCAAAAGTCTCAGTGAGACGGTTTCTGGGGCTCCTCCAGATCGGTGAGGAGGTTGGCCACCTTCCAGGGCTCCTCTTCCGGCAGCGGGGCGCGGGAGGCGGCCGGGGCGGTGGCCTCCAGGCGCGCGGAAGACCGGCCGTAGTCGCGCTGGTAGATGCGCACCACCGAGAGGAAGAAGGCGACGATGAGGGGCCCCAGCAGCAGGCCGATGGCGCCGAAGATGGCCAGGCCTCCGAGCAGGGAGAAGAAGACGACGGCCCCGTGCATGTTCATGCCCTTGCGGGCCAGCAGGGGCTTCACGACGTTGTCGGCCAGGCCCACCACGACGATGCCCCAGACGGTCAGCACGATGGCGCCCACGGGGTGCCCGGTGGCCAGCAGCAGCAGGGCCGCGGCCACGCACACCGCGGCGGCGCCAATGGCGGGGATGAGGGCGAAGAAGAACGTCACCGCCGCGAAGAACACCGGCACCGGCACGCCCGTGATGAAGAAGCCCACCAGGGCCGCCACGGCCTGGACGCCCGCGGTGGCCAGGGTGGAGGTCAGCACGGAGCGGGTCACCCCGCGGAACTCGGTCAGCAGCTCCGTCGTCTGCCCGCGCCGCAGCGGGGACACGCCCTCGAGCCACGCCACCAGCCGCTTGCCGTCCACCAGCAGGAAGTAGAAGGCGATGAGCATCATGGTGGCCTGGAAGAGCATGGAGCCGCCGGCGGCCAGCAAGCCGCCAAAGGTCTGGGCGGCCGTGGCGCCCCGGGCGGAGGCCTGCTCCTGCAGGGTCTGCCAGAGCCCCGCGCTCTGTGTCTGGAACTGCTCAATCAGCCGGGTGGCGTGGCCCTGAAGGGGACCGGGGACATAGGTGATCAACCCCTCCAGCCCGCGGTTCTGGATGATGCCCGCGACGAACTGCACTCCCTGGATGACCTCCGAGACAATGAAGGCTGTGAGCGCGGCGACCGGCGCCAGGAGGACGAAGACGAAGCCCAGACAGATGAGGCTCGCGGCCAGGTTACTGCGCCCCCTGAACTTCTTCGTCAGCCACGTTTGCATCCCCTGGAAGGCACCGGCGAGCACGGCTGCCAGGAAGAACGCCTCGAAGAAGGGGAAGGCAACCGCCAGCAACAGCGCGATGGACAGGAGGATGAGCCCCACGAAGACACGGCGGGCACCTTGTTCAGTGGCCATGTGGGGAAAGTGGGGCCTCCTGGTGGCAAGAGGAAGCAGCCCATGGGGGGCTTCTTGCCTGCCTGCCCATGGGTCAGGAGCGTGCTTGCTTGCTGGACGTGCGGGCACGCCCGGGCGCCTTCGGCTTGGGCTCGCGGTGAAACAGCTTGCGCAGCTCGTCCTTGGCCTCTTCGAGGACACGCCGCCGCGAGGCCGGGAGGTTGTGGCCGGCGCGGTTCTCGTAGAACGTGAGCATGGACATGGCCGAGCGGTACGGGGCGGACTTCCGCCGGGAGCTGCGCTCGGCGGAGCGCTTCAGCGAGAGGGCAATGGCCCGGGGAGAGCGCGTGAAGACCTTGTCCTCCAGGTCCATCGCGTCGCTGTGCTCCGTCACCTCGCGCGACCAGTACTGCTGACCGGTCTTGCGCGCTGGGGAGGAGGCCCGTCTGCGGGGAGAGGGGGCTGTCCGCTTCTTCGTGGGGGTTGCCTTTCTGGGCATGGCTGGCTCCTTCTGAATGCGCCAAACATAAGCGCCACGGTGGGATGCGCCGCGCGTGACCCATGAAGTCTCTTGGCAAGCGGCCCGCCGCACCGGGCGGCGAGTTGCTCCCGTTCTCCCCGGAGCTTGAACATGGCAGTTGCGGCACCCCACGAGCGGCCGTATCCATGAGAGGTTTCCACCATGTCCACGCAGCGGGCCGCAGGCTCTTCCGAACATTTCGACGTGCTGATCGTCGGAGCGGGCGTCTCCGGGATTGGGGCCGCTTACTACCTCCAGAAGGAGCACTCGTCGAAGTCCTACGCCATCCTGGAGGCGCGGGAGGCGGCCGGCGGCACGTGGGCGCTGTTCCGCTACCCGGGTATCCGCTCGGACTCGGACCTGCACACGTTCGGCTACGCGTTCAAACCCTGGGAGAGCCGCAAGGCCATCGCCAGCGCGGAGGCGATCCTCGCCTACCTGCGCGAGACCACCGCCGAGAATGGGATCGACCGCAAGATCCGGCTGCATCACAAGGTGCATCGCGCCGCCTGGTCGAGCCAGGACGCTCGCTGGACCGTGGACGTCGAGCGGACCGATACCGGCGAGCGCATCGAGATGACGTGCCGGTGGCTCTTTGGCGCGGCGGGCTACTACCGGTATGACGAGGGGTTCACGCCCCGGTTCGAGGGCACCCACCGGTTTGGTGGGCAGATCGTCCATCCGCAGCACTGGCCCAGCGGCCTCGATTACGCTGGTAAACGCGTCGTCGTGATCGGCAGCGGCGCGACCGCCGTGACCATCGTCCCTGCGATGGCTGAGAAGGCCGCTCACGTGACGATGCTGCAGCGGACCCCCACGTACATCATGCCGCTCCCCTCCGAGGATGCGGTGGCGAACCTGCTGCGGCGGCTGCTCCCTCGAAAGTGGGCGTATGCGCTCACGCGGCGCAAGAACATCGCCGTGCAGCGGCTCTTCTGGCGGTTCTGCCGGCGCTACCCGAAGCTGGCGCGGCGGCTGATCCGGTACCTCAACGCGAGGCAGCTTCCGAAGGGCTATCCGGTCGACGAGCACTTCAATCCGCCCTACGAGCCATGGGATCAGCGGCTGTGCATGGTCCCCGACGCGGACCTGTTCAAGGCGATTGGCCAGGGCAGCGCGTCGGTGGTCACCGATAGAATCGAGACGTTCACCGAGCGAGGCCTCAAGCTCGCATCGGGACGCGAACTCGAAGCGGACCTGGTCGTGACGGCCACCGGACTGAACCTGCTGCCGTTCGGCGGCATCACCCTGACCGTCGATGGCGCCCCGGTCCACCTGCCCAGCAAGGTGGCCTTCAAGGGCATGATGCTCGACGGAGTTCCCAACTATGCGTTCGCCATTGGCTACACGAACTCCTCGTGGACGCTGAAGGTCGGCCTGCTCTGCGAGCACTTCTGCCGCTTGCTCGCGTACATGGACGCGCACGGCTATTCCATCTGCTGTCCCGAGCGGAGCGAACCGGCCATGCCGACGCGGCCGCTGCTCGATTTCGGCGCTGGGTATGTGAAGCGGTCGCTCAGCGAACTCCCGCTTCAGGGCACCCAGGCACCTTGGCTGATGTCGATGGATTACTACTCCGACACGAAGCTCTTGAAGGAGGACTCGGTCGAGGACTCGAGCCTGCGGTTCTCTTCTCACGTCCGCGAGGGGCCCGCTGGATCAGGACGGGCACGGGCGTGAGCGTCTTGGCGCTGACTGGCGTATCCTTCCCGCCAGAGCCTGGCCACTCGGAGCCAGTCAACAGCAAGGTGTGGCTTGAAGCGAATTCTGTGGATAGCGGTGTTGAGCGTGGTAGCGGCGCTGGGAATCACGGCCCTTGTCGCACCGAAAGAGGTCCGGCTTCACTCGTCGATCCGGATCGAGCGGCCCCCCGAGCAGGTCTACGACTTCGTCACCTCGCTGGAGGCACCCGCGAAGACCTTCAGTGGCCACGGCCGCATCCCTGGGGTGGTGAAGACCGAGGTTGCCGGGGGAGGGCCGCTGCGCGAAGGGGTGAAGGCGCGCGTTCACAGCTCGGATGGGGCGGTGATGGAGCGGCTCATCACCATCATGGACCGCCCCCGGCACCACGAGTACAGGCTCGCCACCGGGTTCAAGCCGCCGATCAAGTACCTCCTCAAGTCGGGCCGCGGCGAGTGGACCTTCCAGCCTGCTCAAGACGGGGGCACGCAGGTGGAGTGGATCTACGTGTTCGAGCTGACCTCCCCGGTGATGTATCCGCTGGCCTCGCCGCTGTTGAACGGCATGTTCTCCGAGGCCATGGTGAAGTGCCTGGCGCGCACGCGCGAGTGTCTGATCGACGAGGCCTCGTGCCGTTAGGGTGAGGCTGGAGACCGGCCGTCGGCTTCGGCCGCCTCAATGGTGGCTCCGGGCCAGGCTCACCGGACGGTCCGCGTCAGCGGCCGTCCGAGTGCCGGGCGCCTGCTGGATCAGGCGAGGCCGCGCAGTGCGCCGTGGTCGTCACAGTGAGGACCGTGGGGATGGTGCAGGTGTCCGGCCACCAGGTAGTCCACATGGTCGCCATGGGGCACGGCTTCATGACCACACTGGGGGCCGTGCTCATGCTCCTTCGCATGGTCCGCGCAGTCATGCTTGGGGGTGCACTGGACAGGATTGGACGCGTCCGCCGCGACGCAGCACTCACTGACGCCGGTTCCTTCCGCGTGGTGAAGATGTCCTTCGTGGAGATAGTCCACGTGGTCGCCATGCCGCACGGCCGTGTGGCCGCATTTCTCTCCGTGCTGGTGGCCGTGTGAAGCGTGCGAATGGCCTCTGGTAGGGTTCATGACCAACATCCTTTCCTGTCGAGAGAGCGCTGCGGGAGGGACCGCTGCCCGTGCAGCCCGGCCCCACCCGCAGGATAGTGCTGGCTTCGGAAAAGAGGAGGGGCGGGGGCGCAGGCGTTGCTCAGCTCTCTCTTCCAGACTTGCCCTGGAGGAGGTGGACGCGGTGCGCGCGGAGATGCCTGCGGGCCATACCCCGGAGGCGCTCTTCGATGCCGTTGACAACTTAGGAGTCCTAACTTAGCTTGGCGTCATGAGCTCAAGGCGCCCCTCTTTCTTCGACGAGAACACGGAGCCGCTCCCATCGCGCATCGCGACAGGTCTGCACAAAATCGGGCTCGCCATGAAGCAGCAGTCCTGGCAGCAGGCGAACAGTGAAGGGCTGTCCGCCACCCAGGGCCAGATCCTGGCCGCGCTCGTGGCCCACGGCCCCCTCACGGGATCGGAACTGAGTGAGCGCCTCGGGGTCACGCTTCCGACGATCAGCGACTCGGTGCGTGTGCTCATCGAGAAGAAGCTCCTCACGAAGTCTCCCGACCCGCGCCATCCCCGCGCCAGCTTGCTCACGCCGACGAAGAAGGGTGAGGAGCTCGGTGCGCGCGCGCGTTCGTGGCCCGAATTCATGGCCGCCGCCGTGACCGGCCTGCCGCCCGAGGAACAGCGAGCGTTCTTCTCGGGGGTGATGAAGATGATTCGTGCCCTTCAGGAGCAAGGGCTCGTCCCCCTCAGCGGGATGTGCGTGGCGTGCAAGCACTTCCGTCCGAACGTGCGGGAAGGCGCGTCGCCGCACCATTGCGCGTTCGTGGATGCACCGCTGGCGAATGAGCAGTTGCGGCTCGAATGCCCCGAGCACGAGCCCGCCGACGAGATGATCCGAAGAGAGCTCTGGGAGCAGTTCACGCGGTCCAGGTAGGCCCTTCGCCGAACACGTTCGTGCACCCATTCCGCGGCCATACCGGCCGGCGGCAAGAGCGGAGCTTTGCTCCAAGAAGGAGAAGAACATCATGAGCACCATCCCCGGCTACACGTACGCTACCTCGGTGGTTGCGGCCTCCCCCGTGACGCTCGCTGACTTCGAGCAGATGAAGGCGAGCGTCCTGTTCGGCGACGAGGACGTGAAGTACCTCCGCATGTCGCACGACGTCGTGCAGGACCATGTCGAGGCGATCCTCGACGTCTGGTACGGCTTCGTCGGCAGCCAGCCGCATCTTCTGGCGTCGTTCTCCGGCAAATCGGATGGACGGCCGCTGGGCGATTACCTCGGTGCGGTACGAAAGCGCTTCGGTCAGTGGATCCTCGATACCGCCCGTGCGGACTATGGTCAGAAGTGGCTCGACTACCAGCACGAGATTGGTCTTCGGCACCACCGCGTGAAGAAGAACATGACGGACGGCGCGCCCTCGACCGAACTCATTCCGTTCCGCAATCTCTTCGCGCTCATCTTCCCGGTGACGTTCACGCTCCGGCCCTTCCTGGCGAGGAAGGGGCACTCCGCCGAGGACGTCGAGAAGATGTACGCGGCGTGGGTCAAGTCGTGCCTCCTTCAGGTCACGCTGTGGAGCCACCCGTACATCAAGCCCGGTGACTTCTAATTTGATCGACGCACAGGGGTGGCGTCGACGGCAGGTCTTCGGTGCTCATGACGACCTCGGTGCGCGCAGGGCTTGCGTTACGCCTGCAACGCGGCCACCAGGCCGCTTGCGGCCAGCCGTGCTGGTCCAAGTGCCGGAAGCGGGAGCGTACAATTTCGCTTCCGCGAGGTAACCGCCACCTTTGTATCGCCTAGAATGGGGTCATGTTTTCTCGCGTGGCCTCGTCCGCCGTATTGCTCGTGTTCGTGTTGCCGTGGACGGCTATCACGGGGGCTGCGGACTACTTCGCCATCTCCAGCATGGCCCGCCAGGTGCAGTCGGCGAAATGGCCCTCCGTGCAGGGGACCATCATCCGGAGCGAGGTGGAGGCGGTGCGCTCGAACAAGAGCACCACGTACGGCCTGAAGGTGGCCTACACCTACTCCGTTGACGGGCAGCGCTACGAGGGCAGCAAGTACCGCTTCGCCGCGTGGCGCTCGGGGGACGCCGGGTACGCGGAGGAACTGGTGGTGCGCTACCCCCTCGGGACCAGCATCCCCGTGTACTACCGGCCCGGTCAGCCCTCGGAGGCGGTGTTGCAGGCGGGCCTGGGGAGCTCGGAGCTGTTCCTGCTCATGGTCCTGCTGCCCTTCAACCTGGTGGCACTCTGGCTGGGCGCCATGGTGGGGTGGGCCTGGAAGCCGGAGCCGCCGCTCTTGTCCACCTTCTTCCGGGAGGACGGCAGCGAGTGCGTGACGCTCGATGAGCAGTGGACGGCCGCCTGGGTGTTCCTGGCCATGGGGGGCTCCGCCCTGGCGTGTGTCGTGCTCGGAGGACTCGCTGGGGGATTCAACGCACCGCTGCCCGTGGGCGTGGGGGCCTGGGGGGCCGTCATCGCCTGCGGTGTGCTCGCCGGGCTGTGGTCGCGCGCACGGCGGAAGGCCGGGCACTACGACCTGCGCCTCCATACCCCAACACGAAACCTCTCCCTGCCGCCCTTCTCCGGAAGGAAACACCGGCTCGACGTACGGTGGCGCGACGTGCGGTCGCTCCGCGTCGAACCCCAGGTTCGCACGCCCCAGGGGAGACAGGTGACCCGCTACCATCTCATCGTCGATCGCGCGCTCTCCGGCGGCGGGGTGAGCCAGGAAGCCATCGCCAGTTTCATCCGCCAGGAGCAGGCAGAGGCGCTGGCACGCTGGCTGCGAACGCACCTCAAGGTGGGCGAGTCCGCGCCGGGAGAGCAGCGCTCCGCCTGACTCGAAGGCAGCGCTTCCGCCCAGCTCCAAGACCTCGTACGTCTGGAGCTGAGCGTTGGCTGGAAGGGGTGCACCTGTCCCGTCCAGAGGCCGGCGGTCAGGTCATCTCGCGACGCTGGCGCGCCCAGGTCTCGAAGCTCATGGGTGAAAGGCCGTAGGAACGCGCGATCTCGGGCCGTGCCAGCACCGGGGCGACGTTGATGTACGTCATGCCTTGCGCCACGCCGGGATGCAGTCCGGCCGCGACGGCCTCCTCGACCGTGCCGGACTGGACGGTGTACTCCTTGCCGTCGAGGCGCGAGAGGATCCCGGCGATCTGAGGAAGCGTGAGCAGGTCACCCGCGAGTTGCAGCGTCACACCGTTGAACGTCGCGGGATCGTTGATCGCCGCTGCGGCCGCCTGGCCGATGTCTTCCGGCGCGATCAGCTGGAGGAGCCGATCGGTCCTGACCACCGTGAGCAACCGGCGCCCGTCAACGAAGCCGGCGGGATCCAACATGGGATGGTCCATGAAGGTGGCGGGCAGGAGGAGGGTCCAGTGCTTGAAGCCCGCCTTGCGGACGAGGTCGCAGGTGGCGAGTTTGTTCTCCCAGTACGCCTCATGCGACTTCCAGCGCCCCTCCGCCCATCCCTCGATGTTGCGGTGGTCGCCGACGCCGGACGTCGCGGTGTGTACGAACGTCTCGACGCCCTCGGCGAGCGCGGCCTCGACGAGGCTCCTCCCTTGCTGGCGCTCCTTGCTGTGGTCGACACCAGTCGCGGAGATGATCGGTGACTGCATCGAGAAGACTGCCCGCGCCCCGGCGCAGGCGGCGCGCAACGACGCTGGATCGTCGAGGTCCCCGACAACCACCTCGGCGCCAGCCGCCGCGAGGGACTTGGCGTTGGGCGCCTCCGGGTTGCGCACCAGCACTCGCACCGGTGTGCGGCCTTCGGCCAACAGCGCCCGGGCGGTGGCGCCCCCCTGGCGCCCTGTGGCGGCGGTGACGAGAACGGAACCGTTGCTGCCCATAGGCGCTCCTCGCGTAAGTGGGGGACCCCACCGTTTATTTTCGTGGTTAAATACGGGGGGGCCCCCCGTTTGTCAACGAAGGTTCTCGTGAGGAGAAGATTGCCGTGGCGCATGTGAAGCCGTTGCGAGCGGACGGACGACGCAACCGGGAGCGGATTGTCGCGGCCGCCGCGGAGCTGGTCGGCAGGGATGGCGCGCAGGTGTCGCTCGAGGAGATCGCGCGGCGGGCGGGGGTCGGCTCGGCGACCCTGCACCGGCACTTCCCGTCGCGGCAGTCTCTGTTGGAGGCGGTCTTCCGCGAGGGCGTCGCGCAGCTCTGTGCGCGGGCAGCCGCGCAACCGGGTGAGGAGCCCGCTGCGGAGTTGGCGGCCTGGCTCGAGGAATTGACGGTCTACACCGCGGCCAACCGCGGGCTTGCCGATGCGCTGCTGACCGGCCCGGATGGCCTCTCGCCCGAGGAGCTCTGCTGCAGCGGCATGCTGCTCGACGTGTTGAAGGTTCTGGTGGCCCGGGCGTCATCGGTGGGCGCGATTCACGCCAGCGCGACACCGGAGGACCTGATGATGCTGGCGAACGCGATCGCCGTTGCCAACCAAGACGAGCCGCTCACCGCGCGCCGGGTGCTGCGCCTCGCGCTCACCGGCATACGGCCGTGAACGCAGCGAGAGCGCCTCTTCCCGGCCTCCGAGGCGAGACGGGCTAGGGCAGGAGCTCGACGTATCCGTCCGTTCCATGCACGCGGATCCGCTGGCCATCCCGGATCAGCCGGGTGGCACGCTCCACCCCCACGACGGCTGGCAAGCCGTACTCCCGTGCGATCACCGCGCCATGGGTCATCAGGCCCCCCCACCTCAGCCAGGTACACCCATCCCTCGCGTGTGGGTACGTACGTAATGTCCGTCACCCAGGCTTGGGTGGATTGAAGTCGCGAGCGAGCACGGTGGGCGCCACTGGCAAGCCATGCTTGGAGTCCGTGGTGTGCTGGTGAACCTGCCGGATTCGCTCCGCTTACTTCACTTCGCGCGTGAGCCGGGAGTCCCACGGGCACCAGTGACCGCCAGGGAGAAACGCGCCACCCGCTTCGTCCAAGTGGTCTTCGACGTACATCATGTTGGCATCACAGACTTCGATGGCCATCGCGAAGAACCTGATGGTCGTCGGATCGAGATGGAACGAGAATCGCGGGTTGTAGTCCTTGCGCTGCTTGATAATCCTCCCGTGGACGTGAATCTCGTTCTGCTCTTCGCCGGAGAGTACCCGGCGCGCATGTGCAATGGTGTTGTCGTCGGTCAGTTCAATGAAAAACTCAACTCCAGGTGAGCTTGGCTGAGTGAATGCGAAGAGGGTCGCCTTGGCCATTGTGGACTCCTTGAGTGAGCGGGTTGATTAAGATTTTCATGTTTTTGTCTGCAACTTATTTTTCTGGTTGCGCACGTGAAGGCAAGTGATTCGTCACTTACTGAAAAATAGTTGCACAGCGCTTCCGTCCTCGCGCGCCTCGACGCACTGTCGGAGGTTGCCTTGATGCACCCATGACGCAGCGGCCGGATTTTGGGTAAGCACAACGCACAGTTACACCAGCAGGAGGCTGACGCGTGCACGAGTACGATTTGATCGCGGACTGGTATGCATCCCAACGCACAGGCCACATGGGCGTCCCGGAAGTGACCGCGCTCGCGGCCTCACTTCCGGCCGGCGCCTCGGTGTTGGACGCCGGCTGCGGCACGGGATTGCCGCTGACGCGGGTGCTGCTGGAGCATGGCTGCCACGTGGTGGGCGTGGATAGCTCCCGCGAACTGCTGGCGCGATTTCAAGCGAACTTCCCCCACGTGCCGGTGGTCTGTGCGTCCATCCAGTCGTGTGAGCTTCAGGCGTGGACGTTCGACGCCGCGATTGCATGGGGGGTCCTGTTCCACCTGCGCCACGAAGAGCAGGAACAGGCAATCGCCAATATCGCGAGAGCATTGAAACCTGGCGCCGCGTTCCTCTTCACCTCCGGCGACGCCCACGGCTCCATCGACGGCGAGCCGATGAATGGCGTGCCGTTCCGCTATCACTCGTACAGCGTCGACGGGTATCGCGACCTGCTGCGCGCATACGGGCTCACGCTGGAAGCGACGCACACGGACCCAGGCGAGAACGTCTACTTCTTGTCGCGCAAGACTGGATAATGGCCGAACGCGTTGGCGCCCCAGCCCCAGCGCATGCCGTCTTGTCGTAGCGCCAGCGTGTGGGCGCCTCGACGACGGGGAGGCACACTGGTAGCCGCCTTGCGCGGCATTGCGGTCCTGCATCAGTGTGACCGCATGTCCAACACATGCGCCCTGGTGCTCGCCGCCGTGCTCATGGCCCCCGCGCCCTCCTCTCCCAGCCGGGAGGCTGGCGCAGACCTCAATGGTGACGGTTCTCGGGAGCGAATCACGCTGGAGGTGACGAAGTCCGGAGCCTTCCGCCTCACCGCCGGCACGTCCTTCACGGAGGGCGAGCTGCCCGGAGTGCGCGGCGTCACCGTGGTGGATGTCGACAGCAGCGACAAGCGCCGGGAGGTGCTCGTTCACGGAGAGGCGCGCTACCGCCTCTTCCGGCAGGAAGGCACCGCGCTCCAGGAGGTGCCACTGCCTCCGGGCACGCCGAGCGCCTCCGGCAACGGCATCCTCCTCTGTGACGTGCCCATGCCGGACGGCTGGAAGCGCCGCGACAAGTACCTCTACGACGCGAAGGTGCCAGGCTTCACCGAGGTGCCGCAGGAGCTGTACGCCGTCGGCCGTGTCGTGCGTCCTCCGGGCCTGATGACGCTCTGGCAAACGCCGGCGCAATTGGGAGTCGTCGCCATGGCCGGCGCCAACCGCTCCCTCTCGCTGCTTGCCTTCAAGCCGGCTCCGGAGGACAGCCAGGGCGGCTGGTACCTCACGAGCGTGGTGGGGGAGCCCGGCGACGTGCTCGGCTGGCTTTCGGCCAAGGCGCTCCGAAAGTCGGCACGCATCAACGGCGATGCCACGGCCGGCGCCATCCTCGTGCTGCCGGAGCTGTACGCCTCGGGCCTGAAGCCGAAGGTGTCCATCTCCTTCCCATTGCTGCGCACCCGCCGCGACGACGCGGAGACGGTGGCGAAGCTGCGCGCGGGGAGCACCGTCACGCTGCTGGCCACGGAGGGCACGTGGTACCTCGTCCAGTCAGAGACGGGGCTGCTCGGCTGGGCCCGGGCCAACACCCTCACCCAGGGACTGGCGGCCATGAAGAAGGCCCTCATCCCCGACACGCGCGCGCAGCTCTCCACCTTGCAGCGCCAGCTACACGCGTCCATGCGGGCATCCGCGGGCGGAAGCGCGCCGTGGCAGCCCTCCGCCACGGGCCTCATCCTCGAAAACGAGTACGCCAGCACGATGGACACCTACAACCTCTGTCAGGACGGACGCGTGATGCTGGAGTTCCTCGTCGATGACTTCAAGAAGTACGGGACGTGGACGTTCGACGGAGACACGTTGAAGCTGGAGTTCACCCGGGAGACGAAGCAGCTCGGCGTGGGGGAGTTCATCGAGCCTCCAGAGGGCCAGGAAGGGGTGCGCCTGTACCAGAAGACCGAGCCCTACGAGGGACTGCTGGCGGAATCACGGGAGTTCTCCTGGAGCGAGATCCTGGAGGACATGAAGGGGGACTCCCCCAGCTTCACGCCGAGGCGTGGCGTGCCCACGTGCCAGTGAGCCGAATTGGGGCATCAGCGCCCGGCTGCGAACGACGAGCGCGCGCCTGCATGGCGGGGTGGGTTGGACACGAGTGGGAGCAATGACAGGGAGCCCGCATACGCTGGGTAGCCGTCGGCGACTGTGCCTGGACCGAGCCGGTCCTGCCGGAGCCTTCCGAGGTTGGGCACCCGACTGCGAGGTCCACCCCGTGACACTCACCTGGGGGGGCTGCTGACGGACGGCGCGCGGCCCTCCGCTTCCTCGCCCGCAGCCATATTGCCTACTGACACTCCGCCCACGGCCGCTCGCGAGGGCGGACAGTGAGAGACCGAGCGGAGCCGCTCGACAGTCGGCACTCCGTGAGCAGCCACCTGAGCAAGGGCTCTCCGGAGTTCCAGGGCTCCACGCTAGGTTCAGAGCCTTGCACCGCCGGTGAGCTTCCGGTTCCGGAAGCCATCCATACCTTTGAGGTATCATGTCGTCGGCCCTACCCACGAGAGCACATCCCTTCCATGCCCCATCGAATCCCTCAGGCTTCAGCGCATCAGCAAGCCGCCATCGAGGAGCTGAGCAACCTCGTCCACGGCATCTCCGCGCCCTTCGTCTGCAGCGGTACACTCGTGCCCGAAGCCCCGGTGACACTGCGCTTCAAGGACGGAGTGCAGATGCCCATCACGCGGTTGGAGCGCGGTGCGGATCCACACACCGCTCTTGAGCCTCTGCTCGCCCGATGCTCGCCGGCCCCCTTCGGAAAGGGCAGGAAGACGCTTTACAACCGCCGCGTGCGTGATGCCCTCCACCTCAAGGCTGAAGGGGGGGCATTCACCGTCCTGAACTTCGATCCGGCCGCCTCCGGCGTGCTTGAAGTTGTCCGCCAGCAGCTCTGCCCGGGCGACCCTACCGCCTTCACCGCCGCGCTGTACAACGTCAACGTGTACGGGATGGAGGGCCACTTCGAGCCTCACAAGGACACGCCGCGAGGCAGCCAGATGCTGGGCACCTTGGTGGTATGCCTCCCCTCGCGGTTCTTCAACGGTCAGCTCGTGCTCACGCACCGCGGCGCACACAAGGTCTTCGACTGGGGGCAGGACATCAGCCAACAGGCAGAGCCCTCGCGCATCCACTGGGCGGCCTTCTTCGGTGACGTGGACCATGCCATCGACAAGGTGTGGATGGGGCTGCGCGTGACGCTGACCTACCTCCTCTACCGGGGGGAGGGCGCCATCACCGCCCCCAGGCCCTCTGGCGAAGCCACGGAGCGGCTCCGTCAGGGGTTGGAGCGAACACTGGCGGATCGCCACTTCCTTCCGCGGGGCGGCATGCTCGGCTTCCCCTGCTTTCACATGTACAGCCACGAAGCAGCCTTCCGGCGCAGCCTGCCGCCGCTGACCCAGAAGGAAGCAGCCCTTCACAGGTTGAAAGGACGCGATGCCGAGGTGGCGGCGGCAGCGCTCAGGGCGGGCCTGTCTGTTTCACTTCAGCCCTACCTCATCGAGATGTGCGCTGATGAGACCTGGCAGTTGAAGCGATTCCCATCCGAAGAAGAACAAGATCTGCTGGATGAGCGATTGTTGGACCCGTGGGTGATTGAGAAGGCCCTGCCCATCGCCGCTCACGAGGACGCGCCCAGGGGTTTCGGAGTGACGTGGGTTATTTCTCCGCCAGAGTTCAACGGCCCCGTGAAGCCGCGCACCGTGGAGGGCGATGTGGACAGTCCCTCCTCGGAGGAACCTGTCGTTCAGCTCTTCCACTCCGGTGCATACAGCGCCACTGGGTACTTCGGCAACGAAGGGGGCGAGACCGACTTCTACCTCTATGCCGCGCTTCACGTGGTGATTCCACCCCTGGGCAAAGGCCCGCGTCAGGTGACGCGAGCTGCTCGGAAACCAGCTCGCGCTGGGAAGCACTCCTGACCGCCTGCGCGCTTTTTTTCAGCCACCAGCGGGCTGCATCCGCTGGGGCTGCGGGGGAGGTGCAGTCGCTCAGGTGGGCGAGCAGGAGGAGCGCGGGGCAGGCGAGGAGCCTCATGGCTTCGCGCCAGGAAAGTGGCTATTCCGCCTCGGTTTCGACGGGAAGATCGCGCACGGGGGCCAGGACCTTCTTCCCCTGAAGCCGGGCATCCGCGAACGAGAGCAGGCCGATTGCGTACAGCAGCCCCATGCCAGCTGCGTGTTCCGGAGCAAGTTGAGCAGTCGTTCCGGGGATGCCGAGCAGACATTCCGGGCATGTCGAGCACCGATTCTAGGGATGCCGGCGGTGCCGACGCTCAGGGCTTGGGCCGCGAGAGCGCATCAATCTCCTGCTTCAGGACCTGCTCACGGTGCGCACGGCGGAACAGCAGCCCAGCCGCGCCTGCTGTGGCCAGCAGGTTGGCGAGCGCGACGGCCAGATCGCTCCCGCTCACGCCGCCCAGCACGAGGAAGAGGCCCACGATGGCGGTGGCCCACGCCCACGCCCTCTTGTGCACGAGGCCTACGAGGAGGCCCAGGAACAGCAGCGCGATGAACGCAGCCAAGAATGGTCCGACGAAGGCATTGAACATGGCCTGCAACATTAGCCGGGGGGAAGGGGCCGATGTCCACCCCAGGGTGGGCAGCCGCAGCCGCAGCCGCCTACGTCCCGCTGTCCGCAAGCGCTATGTCCGGTGCCGTGTTTCAAGGGCTTGCCCCGATTTGGTTTGGTGGACACAGGACTTGAGTTCACCCCTTTCAAAGTGTCTACAAAACAAGAGAAAGCAGGAAGTGAACGCCCTGCGCGCTCCCGAGGGAATAGCCCGGATCGGTCACAGCGGGCACGAAGATAGGGCTGGTGTCGCAGCGGAGCCTGCTGGTGGCCTCGCGCTTTGCCTCGAGGCGGTTTTGGTTTCTGCAACAGGCAAAGCGCGGCCCTCTCCCGCCGGAGTCTGGGCCCGCGCGAGGTTGTCAAAGAGCAGCGGG
>NZ_JAHXBH010000042.1:0-55892 GCF_020103775.1 Allostigmatella hybrida | reverse complement strand
CAAGGCCCCGAGTCCTCCATCACGATAGGCAATGTGCAGCCGCGAAAGGGGAAAAGTTATTTCCTCCAGCCTCCTTACCGGTGGGCCCCCACGGAACTCCGCCAGACCCGCGCTCAAAATGCCGTGCCTGGAAGTCCTATGGGACCTGCGCTCGACTGGGTTGGAGCGCTCTCGCCAGAGGCTCCGAGTGGCGGGTTCGAATGCCGCCGTTCCCAAGCCGAGCAACCCTCCGCTTTCAAGGCGCCGCCCTCTGAGAACGGGGTCTGCGCTCGCATTTTCGGAACCAAATCCGGTTTTTTGGGACCAAAAAAGGACCAAACCGGAGACGGAAATAGAGACGATCCGCGGGAAGCGCGGGATTTCGATCGCAAGCATAGGAAGGATTGAAGGCCTGTTGAGAGGTGGTGGACTGGACCGGAGGGGCCGAGGGGGGCTGTTGACGGGGGCCGCCCGAGCAGTGCGCCAGGTGGGTGGAGAAGCCGCGCAGCCCCTTGGGGTACACGCCGGCCCTGGCCGCGCTCCCTTCAGGTGCGCGGCAGGGCTTGGCTCTCTTGGCTGGGGCGGCTTGAGCCTCAACACCCCGCGGCCTGAGGGGGGCTCACGCGCCGAGGCCAACCTCGCACCTGCCGTGGGCAGGCCCAAGTGCTCCAGAATCGCGCCCCCCTCCCGCCTCCTTCACGTACGCCAACACCCGCCGCCTGCCTCCACACCTGCCGCAGGCGAACACATCCAACACGAAGGTCCTTTGTAGCAGCCCTGCCCAGTCCACTCGCGCTGTCCGCTCCTTCCTCGTTTCCTGCCTCGCAGCTGCCTGGGGCGCCTCGCTCGCCTTCTCCGCTCCCTCTTGGGGGAGCAGAAATGGCCGCAGCTTCGCGCCCGGAGCAAAGACGCCATGGAAGCGGATGAGGTTCAGCTTGGGTGGGGGCACCAGGGACGCCACACGTCGTAAAAGTTCCAGTCCGGTGAAGAAGAGGTGCGTGGTGCCCTTCGGCAACGGGCGCCTCATCCGATAGGCGATGCGACCGTCCTCCGCTCGTGACAAACGCTCCAGCGCCAGCGCTCCACGCGCCCCGTAGCGGCATTGGGCTTGCCCCGATTTAGTGGCTCTCCCGCACTTCGTGTGGATTACGCAGCGAGAAGGACACGACGCCGCAGCAAATCGAAGCTGGCGCGTCCGTACATCTGACGCTTGAGGAACTTGAGCCTCGTAATCTGTCCTTCCGCTTGGGCATTGCTCCACGGCGTGGTCAGCGCGGCACGGATCGACTCTCCCTCTTGTTCAAGCCCCGCCGCGAAGGTCTCCACCGCGCGCACGCCGCACGTGCGTGCCTCTCGGAGCCACGCCTCAAGGGCCTCGCAAGAAGTGTCCGGCTTGGGGGCGTGGGTGACACCCCTTTCACGCACCAGTTGACTGAATCGACGCGCCAGCGCGATGACACGGGCGGCTTCCTCATCCTGCTCAATGCGAGCCAGCAGGGCCTTGTCATTGGGGCAGAGTGCTGAGAGCGGCTGCACGCACAGCCATGCCAACTGCCTCGGCGAGGGCAAAGCGTTGGAGCGTGTGTCTGTCGGCGTGGAACAACTGTCGGGCGGGAACGTGGCGTCGAGCGTGCCTGAGCCGCCCGCCGTGTCTGGAGCCAGCGGTGAACTTGACGCGAGGAGCCAGGATAGCCCTTGGCGCGAAGCTCTCGCCAAAGAAGGAGCGCATTCTCACAACCCTCCGCATGCCGCCGCGCGAGGTGCTCCAGGTACGGGTCGAGGAGACTCGGCCCCGGGATTCGAACGGCACGCTCAGGAAAAGCCTCCGCGAGGGCATACTTGCGCACCGTCCCCCGAGCCAGCTTCAGGGCGCGGCTAATGGTCAGCAAAGGCTCCCCTGCGAGGTGGCGGCGGCGCACCTCTTGGTACGTGGCCAGGCGGCGTGCCCGGCTCTCCTCACCCGCGCTCACCTCGCTGCGCGTCCTTGGGAAGCTGGAACGACGGGGCCTCGGTGCAGCGGACGACTTCGGCACGCAGGGCAGCGCCCGCAGGCGCGCGTGCGCACCTGTGAGCCAGCGCTCTACCATTTGCCGTCCATTGAGCAGCAGGTGCCAGCGGTCTGCGACCTGCTGGGCTTTGGGGGCGCCCGCTTGGGCTGCCCGTGCATACTCACTGGAGCGGTCACGGGTGATGACTTGGACTCCGCGATGCCGCTGGAGCCATTGACTCACTGTGGATGCCGAACGGTCAGGCAGCACGTCGACCACGCGATGGGCTTCCAAGTCGACGAGGATGGAGCCGTAGGTCCGCCCTTTGCGCAGGGCCCAATCATCCACTCCCAACACCCGCGGTTTCTTCTCCGCAGGCAGCGGCGCACGGTGCATCAGCCGCAGGAGCGTATCGGGGCTGGCAGGCATCGCCAGGGGCTTGAGAAGCCTGGCCCCCGCTTCGGCCCCGGCGGTCATGCCCACCGCACACTGGGCCGTGGCCAAGCGTCGTGTCCGCCGAGCCCGAGCCGCCAGAAGGCGGGACACTGGCTCGGCAAAGGTGCGCCGAGCGCAATCGGGATTGCGGCAGTAGAAGCGGCGAACCCTCAGCTTGAGCTGAACGGAGCACCCTGCGGATGGCAGGTCGGTGGGGTGCCGAACGTAGCTGCTGTGGGGGAAGCGCTATGGACCTTGCAGCAGGGGCACTTCGCGCCCACGGATTCAGAACGCACGAGCAGAACGGCTTGAGCTGGGCCGCTGCGTGCCGCTCGCTCCACGTGGCAGCCCGGTATCGAATACAACGATGTCATCTTCGAGTGTAACCGCTTCAATGGCAGCTTGCTGCCTTGGCCAGTGGCTCGGGCTGGCTCCACACAAAGTGCGGGAGAGCCACAAAACCGGGGCAGGCTCATCCCTCCTGTTTTAAGCTCCCTCTAGCAGTGAGAACTCTCCTGGATCCGTCGACAAACCAGAACCCGACCACAACAACCACTCATTGGGGCGGCGATGGACAGCCGCACAAATAGCGTAGCGTGCATCCGGAATAGCAGGACGCAGCAGCAGCCCGTCTCGCCAGTCGATAAGCCGCTCCGTCCCGAACCAGGCCTCGCATGAGCCGATCCGGTACCAGTGCTGCAGACCGGTGAGAGCGTCAGAGGCAGCAGGCGGTCTGTCCACAGGAGTCAGTGGTGCGAGTGGAGCGTCGAACCACAACCACATCCGTTGTCCCAGCGCGACAACATCGAACTCGAGATAAAACTCGCGCCCCCAGCGAAGCCCCTCTTCCAGCATCAAGGACAGAGCTTCCCGGTTCCAGTAGTTGAACTGCGTGATGATGACAGGGACCGGTTTGAGTTCCAATCCCCGCACTTCTGGGACATGTCGCAGCAGGGAGGCCTCGGCGAACGCCTGGGCCAGAGCGAGTGGTTCATATTTCGGCGCACTCTTGAGTTCGGCCACGTACGTGTGCTCATCGTCGTTCCAGATGACGTCAGGCCGGAACGTCACCTTCGCATGGCCTACCGTGAACTCTCGACGCCTTTGTGGCTGCCCACACTTCAAAAGCCAGGTGGGCGCACCCGCAGTCTCAAATCCAGCGCGATCGGTGCCCCAGTGATCGAAGATTTTCTGCACATCGTCGCGTTCGCCGAGGCGGATGCTCTTCGCCGAGTGCTTCTTTACCAGGGGCCGAGCGCGTGGGCTGACCTTGCGCAGTTCGTGGAAGTGCTCCGACACGACACGCGCGGCATTGGCGAGTGCATCCACAGGACCGACCCCAACCATGCATAGTATCTCCGGTGTCCGTTGCTCGATACGCACCGGGCAATACCAGTCACCATTTGGGTCCCCGGGGATTGGGAGGGGGCGTCCTATCGTTACGCGCACGATGCGCTGGACTCCCTCATCGTTCTCGTACGACCAGAGGTCATCAGCGATGGGATCATTAATAGCGGTCGGCTGCGGAAGCCAGTTGCTCATATGCGGCCTCTCACTTGTCACGCTCGGGACAGGCGGTGGAATGAGCGCATTCATGGATGCGGTGGCACATGTTCTGGCATGCCACCTTGGAGCCCTGCACGACCGACCAGCAGAGCCGTCGCTGCCAAGGTTCCGGAAGCCCTCGGCAATAACTTTCGAGCAGAGCTCCTCCCTCCTTGCACGCATCAAGGCAGGACTGAAGGTCAAAGGGAACAGGGTGCGCGGGGTTGGTAGTCTCTGAAGGAGGAGGGCAACCCTCTGGATTCAGCGCGCAGAAGCTACCAGGACCTCGAGGATAGCCATCGTGAAGCACTGAGTTTGTGCCTGCCCGATAAACTCCACAGGAGAGCAGGGTGATGGCCGTGGCGCAGATCCAGAGAGGGATGGAGGCCCGATGCTCCCAGATCATCACATGGCCTTTCAAGGGCCCAGCTTGAGGCCCTGATTCCGGGAACGGTTTCTTCTCAGGCTGTAGGCCCCCGGCCCCAGGTGCGCGAGCAGCAGTCCCGCGCCCGCGATGCTCATATCCTTCATGAAGTGGACCCGCTTCTGCACGGCTTCCTCGCCTTCGTGCTTCCAGAAGGGATGCACCTCTACGGCCGCGTAGAGGGTCAAGACCGCGAGCAGCGTTGCGCTGACCCGTGCCAGCACCCCCAGCAGCACACAGATTCCGCCCGCCAGGAAGATGAAGCTGGTCACGGCGGTGGTCACCTCGGGCATGGGCACGTTCAGGCTGCGCGCCAGGGCCGTCAGCTCGTCGAACCGTCGGAACTGGTCGAAGCCAGCGAAGATGAACAGGGCCGAGAACAGTGCTCGGCCCACGGGGGCCATGATGCCCATGCAGGAGGACTCCTATCTGGGGCCCGTGAAGGACCGCGCTTCCCTCGTGCCTATCAGGGCTGAGTGCCCGCGCTCAAGCGGACGTCCATGATAGACACTCACAATATGTCTCCGCCTTCTTCCTGTGTTTTCGATGACTCGCTCTGGCCACTGCTCCTCATCCGGCTTGAAGGGCCCCTGTCGCCCCGCCAGTTCGAGGAGATGCTCGAGACGCGGGAGCGCTATCTGCTCCGGGGAGAGCGGCACCTCACCCTCGTGGACAGGGTTCGCGGCACGGTTCCCCCGGCCCCCCAGCGCAAGCTGCAGGACGATTGGATGGCACGGCATGAGACGCTGCTCCGGGAACGGCAGCTCGGCATCGCCTACGCTTTTGATTCGCGCTTTCTCCGGTGGATGCTGAACCTGGGCTTTCGCCTCAAGCCGCCTCCGTTTCCGTATTACACGGCGCCCCGCCTGGAGCAGGCCGCGGCCTGGGCCGCGCACCGCTTCCAAGAGGAGGGGATGGGCGAAGCCGCCGGGCGTGTCCGGCAGCGCTTCGCCCTGCCTCCGGGACGTTCCCCCTGACGGCGGCTACCCCTCCCGTTTCTCCCGGAACATGCGGGGGAGCACCCGCAGCAAGATGCTGGGATGGAACAGGCGCTCGGGAGGGCTCACCATGTGGATGACGGAGAAGAAGGCGATGTAGACCTCGGGCCGCTGGGCCGCGAGCGCCACCACCTCGTCCATGTATCGCTGGGCGACCTTGCTGAACGCGGTCACCTGCGCGCCGGTCACCTCGGGTACGCGGGCATCCTCGCTGGTGGCCATCAGCCACGGCAGCCGGAAGTCCTTGGCCAGCAGCCGCTGGAAGCGCTGTCCCAGGCCCTTCAGCACGATGCCTGTCGCCTCACGCTTCTGTTGCTTCAGGCAGTTCCTGAGCAGCAGGGCGGTGCTGGCGCTGAGCGTCATCCCCTGGCCATAGGCGGGGTTGAACGTACACGCCGCATCGCCCAGCACGAGGAAGCCCTCGGGCCAGCGCTCGAGGCCCTCATAGTGACGCAGCCGGTTCTCCGTCTTCCGGAAGCCGTGAATGGGGGAGAGCGGCTCCGACTTGAGGAGCGTCTCGTGAAACTCCGGCAGCGAGAGGCTCCGGGCAAACTCCAGGAAGCCCGCCTCGTCCGTGGGCGGGTAGTCCTTGCCCGTGCCCACCAGCGTCACGATGCCCAGGTCCTTCTCCACCCGGAGAATCGTGCCCGTGCGGCGCTCGTGGACCACCAGCGTGTGCCAGGAGGTGCGCGGGGACAGTTGATACCAGCGCGTGGCGTAGCCCGCGAACGGGTTGACGACCGTCTCCCGGGGCGCGCCATAGCCCATCGCCTCCAGCCACCGGGGCGCCAGCGAACCCCGTCCGCTGGCGTCCACCACCAGGTCCGCGGGCAGCTCCAGGGCCTCCCGCTGCCCGTCCGCCGAGGGCTTGTTGCGCACCGCGCGCAGGCCGGTGACGCGTGAGGTGGCGGCATCGTGCACCAGGGACTCCACCGCGTACCCCGTCTGGAAGGAGATCTTCGGATTCAGGCGGCGGCGGACCGCCCACTCCAGCAGGTCCCGGCTCAACGTTAGCGTCTGCAATTGGCCCTGGGAGGCCACCTGGGGCATCGCGTAGCCCAGGTTGTGCAAGACGAAGTCCTTCGTCACGTCCACCGGCCACGCCCCCGCCGCGGTGAGCTCTGCCGTCAGTCCGGGGAAGATCTCCTCGAGCAGCTTCCTGCCGTGGGTGAGCAACAGGTGGGCGTGCCGGGCCTGGGGGACGCCCACCCGGGGCTCCGGGGCGGTGGGAAACTCGTCCCGGTCGATGAGCACCACGTGCTCGAAGTGCTCTGCCAGCACGTGCGCGGCCAGCAGGCCCGCCATGCCCCCGCCAATGACGGCGGCCCGCTGGGAATGTGGAATAGCGCCGGTGTTCATCGTCATGGTGTGGATGCCCCTTGCGCCCGGTTTAGCCCATCAAGGCTTGCATGGCGGGCGCCGGATCCCAGTACGCAGTCATCTTCCGGATCCGGAAGCTCTCGTCCAACTCGAAAACGTCGATGGCCTCGGCGGTGGCCGTCCGGCCGTTGCGCCCCACCAGCCGGAGGGTGACCTTCACGGCCACGTTCCGCCCCGAGGCAAACGGCTTCAACTCCAACATCTCCACCTTGGAGCAGACCGCCAGCAGCCCCTGCAACCACTGCTCGAGACCCGCCCGGCCCACGACCGCGGGGGCCATGGGGTCATTCACCTCGCCATCCTCGGCGAAGTGCGCCAGGAACCCGGCGATGTCTCCGCGCTCCATGGCCCGCTGGGCGTTCTCAACCGTTTCCACCGCGCGACGCTCGGCCTCGTTCAAGCTAGGCTCCTCTGTTCTGGGATGGGGGCGAAAGTCCGGGTGTCCGGGGCCCCGCCCGAGTCTACAGGCAGGGCGCGTTGCAACGCGCGCTCAAGTGGGAGGAAAGGGCATGCGCGCATTCGTCACGGGAGGTTCGGGGTACCTGGGCCGGAACCTGCTCTCCGCACTGGCCGCCCGGGGGGACACCGTGCGGGCCCTGGTCCGCGGTGAGGAAGCGGCCCGGAAGGTCCAGGCGCTGGGGGCTCAACCCGTGCGGGGCGGCCTGGATCAACCGGAGGCGCTGCGCGAGGGCATGGCGGGCTGTGAGGTCCTCTTCCATGCGGCCGCGCTCACTTCGGCCCGCGCGCCTGATGCCGAGTTCCACCGGGTGAACGTGCTGGGCACCGAGGCCGTGCTCGCCGCTGCCCGCGCTGCCGGCGTCCAGCGCGTGGTCCATGTCAGCACCGAGGCTGTGCTCGCCGACGGCCTCCCGCTCATCCAGGTGGACGAGAGCCGCCCGCTGCCCGCGAAGCCCTTTCCGGGCTACCCCGCCACCAAGGCCCAGGCCGAGCGGCTCGTGCTCCAGGCCAATGCCCCCGGGTTCACCACGCTGGTGGTGCGGCCCCGCTTCATCTGGGGGGCGGATGACACCGCCTTTCTGCCTCAGCTCATCGAGGCGGTTCGAACCCAACGCTTCCGCTGGATGGATGGCGGGCGGTACCTGACCTCCACCTGCCACGTGGCCAATGTCTGTGAAGGCATGCTCCTGGCGGCCGAGCGCGGCCGGGGAGGGGAGGTGTATTTCCTCACGGATGGACCGCCGGTCGAGCTGCGCGCCTTCCTCACCCAACTGCTGGAGACCCAGGGCATCCAGGCCAACGTGGGCAACATCTCCTTCGGGGTCGCACGGGCCGCGGCCCACCTGACCGAGAGCCTCTGGCGCGCCCTGGTACCGGGGGCGCGCGCGCCGGCCCTTCGCCTGGCGGTCTATTTGTTGGGGCGTGAGGTGACGTTGAAGGATGACAAGGCCCGCCGGGAGCTGGGCTACGTGGGGCAGGTGACCCACGCGCAGGGGCTCGAAGCCTTGCGCCGGGCCGGCCCCGCTAGGAGTCTGCTGGAGTAACTTGCTTGCGTGCCTCGATGAGGTTCACTCCGCTTGGGGCGGGAGTGATGCGCTCCAACGCCCAGCCGGCGCGGGTGAGCAGCGCCTCGTACTCGCGGGCCGTGCGCTCGCGTCCATCCGCGAGCACCAGCATGTTGAGGTCCATCAGGGCCGCGCGCGAAGGCTCCCCGCCGTCTGGCAGCACCATCTCCACCACGATCAGCCGGGCTCCCGGCAGTGCGGCGCGATGAATCTGCCGGAGGATGGCGGTTGACGAGGCGTCGTCCCAGTCATGAAGGATGTGTTTGAGGAGGTAGGCCTCCGCGGCGGGAATGACTGGCTCGAAGAAGCTCCCCGCCACCAGGTCCATCCGCTGGCTCAGCCCCTCCGCCTCCACCTGGGCCCGGGCTCCGTCGATGACGTGCGGTAGATCGAAGAGGATGCCTCGGCAGGAGGGGTAGGCACGGAGCACGGCGGCGAGCAACACGCCCTGGCTGCCCCCTACATCCGCCACGCGGGCATAACGTGAGAAGTCGTGGAGGCGTGCCACTTCCGTGGCGACGAAGCTGGAGAAGGCGCCCATCGCACGGTCGAAGTGCGAAGCCTCCTCCGGGTTCTTCTCGAAGTGCTCCCAGATGTTGGCCCCCAGCGCCCCGCGGACCGTGGAGCGCCCTGTCTGCACGGCGGTGAAGAGGTCTGTCCAGGGCCGCCAATGGCCTGGGGCGGTCAGCGTGATGGCCATGTCACGCATCGAGCCGGGCACCTCCGAACGGAGGCAGGCCCCCAGGGGGGTGAGCGTGAACGTGCGGGGAGGCACCTCCGTGAAGAGGCCCGCGGCCACCCCCGCACGCATCAGGCGGTACAGCCCGTCCGGGTTTGCGCCTACGCGCGGCGCCAGCGCATCGCTCGAAAGAGGACCGCTTGCGAGCAGGTCCGAGAGGCGAAGCCGCGCGGCCACACCGATGATCTGGGAGATCCAGTAGCTGGAGATCTGCTCCAAGAGCTGCTGCGAGGGATTCGGAGGAGGTGTCGGGTCCATGAAAGGCGGGAGCATATTCCAGCACCCGCTTCACCGCCCTGGCTGGTTAGGGCGCTCCGGCCAGGACGGTCCGGTTGACCCAGCCGGTCCCGGACTCGCCACCGAAGTCCTTGGCGTATTGCACCTGGAAGCGTCCATGGGTGGGGCACGCCTTGAGCAGGGTCACGGACCAGGAGGCGCCACCGCAATGAATCGTGTCGATGGGCGTGGTCCCCGTGGCCGTGCTGTAGACGTTCACCGTGGCACACGTGAACGTGTAGCTCGCGGAGGTGTTGTGACAGGTGTTGGTGAGCGCCTGTTCCGCCAGGCCCTCGCGCGCGGCTTCCCCGGGTGCCTCCGCGGGACCACATCCCAACACGAGCGCCACGGCACCGGCTGCGGCCCACAGGTTCCAGGAAGAGCACGTCATCAGAAAGCTCCAGAAGCGGAAGAAGGAAGTACCGTTTTTACCATGAATCCCGATTGCTGGACTGCCTGGAAAGCAGACGGCCCCCCGTGAGGGACCGGCCAGGCAGGGAATAACGGGCATGCCCTGTCAATCCAGCAGGGCATTCACAGCCTAGGCGCATGAGAGCGCTGACCTATGAAGGCCCCTACCGAGTCGCGGTGCGCAATAAGCCCGAGCCGAAGATCGAGCATCCCCAGGACGGCATCGTCCGGGTGACGTCCGCGGCGATCTGCGGCTCTGATCTCCACCTCCTGCACGGGCTCATGCCGGACACCCGCATCGGGTTCACCTTCGGCCATGAGTTCACGGGAATCGTCGAGGAGGTGGGCCCCGGTGCCCAGGGCATCAAGAAGGGTGACCGGGTGATGCTGCCGTTCCAGATCTTCTGCGGCGGTTGTTACTTCTGCACCCGGGGGCTGACCTCGTGCTGCGACAGCACCAACCCCGCGACCGATGCGGGGACGGGCATCTACGGCTACTCGCACACGATGGGAGGCTATGACGGCGGCCAGGCCGAGTACGTCCGCGTGCCCTTCATCGGCGTGGACGCCGAGAAGATTCCCGAGGACGTCGAGGACCTCGATGCCCTGCCCATCACGGATGCCTTCTCCACGGGTTACCAGGGGGCCGAGATGTGTGGCCTCAAGGGCGGGGAGACGGTGCTGGTGCTCGGGTGCGGCCCGGTGGGCCTGTTCGCGATGTGGTCGGCCTGGGCGATGGGCGCGGGCCGGGTCATCGCCGTGGACCATCTGGACTACCGGCTGGAGTTCGCCCGGAACTGGTTCGGGGTCGAGACGCTCAACTTCAAGCAGCTCGATCTCGTCACCACGGTAAAGGGCATGACGGATGGTCGGGGAGCTGACGCCACCATCGAAGCCGTCGGGTGCGAGGCGGCGGGCTCGCCGGTCCACCGCGTGCTCGGGGTCTACGCAAAGATGGAGGCGGGCTCGCCGCAGGCCATCAACTTCGCCATCCATGCGACGCGCAAGGCCGGGATCATCTCCCTCATTGGCGGCTACGGCCCTCCGTTCAACGGTGTCGACATCGGCACCTTCATGAACAAGGCGCAGACGATGCGCACCGGCCAGGCCAGTGTGAAGCGCTACATGCCGCACCTGCTGGAGCACGTGCGGGCCGGGCGCATCCACCCGAAGAAGGTCTTCACCCACCTGATGCCGCTCGAACAGGCGCCCGAGGCCTACCACACGTTCGCCCAGAAGCGGGACGGGTGCATCAAGGTCGCGCTCTTCCCCCACGGCACCCTTCACTAGGAACGGAGCTTCCCGATGAAATCCACGCCAGAGTTGACCACGCCGGAGGCGGTCCAGCGGCGCGCCGGGTATCAATCCCTGCAGCCCGTGCAGCGGCCGCCGTACTGGGGCGTCGATCTCGATCCTGCCCGCAGGCCCGGGGTTCCGATGATGCGGACGGACCCTCAGCCCTTCCCGCACACGCGCTATCCACCGGAGCCCCAGCCCGGCGAGCCGGCGTCCCCGCTGCACGGCCGCCCCAACAAGACGATGCCGCCCGTCTTTGGCACCGCCGTGCCCCTGCGCGGGTTGTCCGGGTGGGTCCGCAAGCGGGCCTACCGCGCCCCGGACCACTACCCGAGCCACTGGCTGCTGATGCTGCTCGGGGACCGGGTCGAGTTCTGGGGCTACCGCGCGCGGCGGTACTTGCCCGTCGTGGTGCCGCTGGCCGCCGCCGTGCTGCTCCTTCGCCGCGCGCGTGCTTGAGGGCCTTCGGGGTTAGAGGATGGCCCTCACCACGCCGCCGTCCACGCGCAGCGAGGCGCCGTTGGTGGCGGAGGCATGGGGGCTGCACACGTAGACGATGAGGTTGGCCACCTCCTCCGGGAGGATGAAGCGCTTGAGGAGGGACGTGGGCCGGGCGTGGGTGAAGAAGTCACGCTCGGCCTGCTTCGCGTCGACGCCCTGGGACTTGCCCAGCTCGGCCACGAACTGCGCCACCCCCTCGGAAGAGGTCGGCCCCGGCAGCACCGTGTTCACCGTCACCCCAGTGCCCACCGTCAGCTCCGCCATCCCGCGCGCCACGGCCACCTGCGCCGTCTTCGTCATCCCGTAGTGGATCATCTCCGAGGGGATCTGCACCGCGGACTCGCTCGACACGAAGACGATGCGCCCCCAGTTCTGGGCCTTCATCTTCGGGAAGTAGAAGCGGCTCAGGCGCACCCCGCTCATCACGTTCGTCTCGAAGAAGCGGAACCAGTCCTCGTCCGGAATCTGCTCGAAGGGCTTGGGCTCGAAGATGCCGACATTGTTCACCAGCACGTCCACGTGGGGAAACGCGCGCGTGACGGCCTCGGCGCCCTTGGCGGAGGAGAAGTCCGCGGCCACCCCGGACACCTGGGCCCCGGGAATGCTCTCCAGCACCTGCTCCCGGGCGCGCTTCACGCGCTCCTCGGTGCGCCCGTTCAGGATGACGTGCGCTCCCTCGCGTGCCAGTCCCACCGCCGCCGCCAGCCCGATGCCCGCGGTCGAGCCCGTCACCAGCGCCGTCCGTCCCGTCAGACTCAACTTCATGCTCATGGTTTTCTCTCCCGGTGGGGCGCCCCGTGCGCCCGAGGGCCGCCATCCTGGCCCCGAACCCGTGCGGGAGGGAGAGCATCGTGCGGGGGGCCCGATTATGGTGTGGCCACATGAACGATACGTTGAAGGAGCGCCTGGGGCTGTTGGGCCAGCATGGGTATGACCGGTCCCTGGTGGGCATGGAGGTACTGGAGGCCGAAGGCGGCCGGGCCCGGGTGCGGCTGCCCGTGGAGGCCCCCGTGCAGAACATGGGCGGCGCGCTGCACGGCGGGGCGGTGGCGACCCTGGTGGATGTGGTGGGGACGCTGGCCATCATGACGGCGGACCGGGACGGGCGTCCCGGGGTATCCACGGACCTCAACGTGTCCTGGCTCTCGCCGGCCCCTGGGGGCTCCGCCGTGCTGGTGGAGGCCACGGTGCTCAAGTCGGGGCGCACCCTGGCCTTCGTCCAGGTGGACGTCCGCCGGGAGCAGGATGGGGTGCTGGTGGCCCAGGGCCGGATGACGAAGTTCTTGAGCTGAGCGGACGATGCTCGTGGGAAGACTCATTCTCGTCACGTTGCTGAGCCTGTTGGGTTTCGTCCTCCTGCGCTGGCTGTGGCCGGGCCTGGTGCAGGGGCGGCGGAAGTGGGTGTTTTTTGGCCTCCTCGTCCTGGCCCTGGCGGCCTACCTGGTGCCCATGGCGCTCGGGCTCGGCTCGCATGGGGACATTCCTTACATTGGTGGGCCGCTGAAGCTGCTCTCCACGGTGTGGAGCGTCACGGTGCTCATCATGGTGGTGGTGGGCCTGCCCGTCGTCTTTCTCCGCTGGGTGCGCGAGCGCCGCCGGGCCCAGCCCCTGGAGGGCTCGGACGTGAGCCTGGAGCGCCGGGACTTGCTGGTGAACGCCGGGCGCGCCGTGCCCCTGCTGGCCGCGGGCACCAGCGCCGCCGGCGTGCTGAATGGCATGGCGGGCTTCGTGGTCCGCGAGGTGGAGGTGCGCCTGGCGAACCTGCCGCCCGCCCTGGAGGGCTTCCGCATCGGTCAAATCACCGACGTGCACGTGGGGCCCTTCATCACCCCGGGGTACCTGCGGGGGGCCGTGGCGGCGATGAACGCGGCGAACGTGCACCTGCAGGTGATGACGGGAGATCTGATCGATGATCTCACCCAGCTCGACGAGACGATGGAGGCGCTCGGCGAGGCCCGCGCGCCGCACGGCATGCTGGCGGTGCTCGGCAACCACGAGCACTTCCGGGGGCTGGGGCCCATCGTCCGGGCCTATGCGGGGCTGCAGAAGCGGGGCGCTCCGGTCCGGCTGCTCGTGGACTCGGCGCACGTGTTCGAGCACGAGGGCCAGCGCATACGCGTGGTGGGGGTGGACTATCCGCTGGGCCGGGGCATGGGGGCGCGCACCTCGCTCATGGAGGCCTCGGCGGAGAAGGCCTTCCAGGGCACCTCACCCGAGGAGGTGGTGCTCTGCCTGACCCACCACCCGTCCTTCTTCCCCTATGCCGCCGAGCGCGGTGCCCGGCTCACGCTCGCGGGCCACACGCACGGGGGCCAGGTCGCCTTCTTTGGCATGCCGCTGTTCTGGTTCGTCTTCGAGTTCATGTTCGGGGGGTACCGGAAGAAGGACAACTACCTGTACGTGTCCGGGGGCACGGGGCACTGGCTGCCGTTCCGGATGGGGATTCCTCCCGAGGTGACGGTCCTCACGCTGCGCGGCAAGTAGGCCATGCCCGAGGCCTGGTACGACGCGGTGGTGGTGGGCGCGGGGTTCGGGGGCATGGCCACCGCGCTCGAACTCGCACAGCAGGGCGCGCGCGTGGTGCTGTGCGAGGCGCTCAACTACCCAGGGGGCTGCGCCAGCACGTTCCAGCGCCAGGGATATGGCTTCGAGGCCGGTGCCACGCTGTTCTCCGGGCTGGCCGAGGCGCAGCTCTTCGGCCAGTGGATCCACCGGCATGGGCTGGCGGTGGAAGTGGACTGGTTGGATCCCCTCGTGGAGCTGCGCACCCCGGGCATGGTGCTGCGGGTGCACCGGGACCGCGCCCGCTTCCTGGAAGCGCTGTGTGCCTTGCCCGGAGCGCCCGCGAAGGGCATCCAGGGCTTCTTCGCGTACCAGCGCCAGGTGGCCGACGCACTGTGGGCCCTGTTCGATGATCCGGCGTTGCTGCCCCCGCTGGATGTCCGCGCGCTGGTGCGCCACGCGGCGCGGGTGCCCCGGTATGTGCCGCTCCTGCGCTGGCTGGGGCGGCCCCTGGAGCGGGTGCTGGAGCACTTCGGGCTCGCGCGGTTCGCGCCCTTGCGGACGTACCTGAACGGCCTGTGTCAGATCACCGTCCAGTGCAGCGCCGCCGAGGCGGAGACGCCCATCGCCCTGGCGGCCATGGACTATTACTGGCGGGGCACGGGGCACGTGCGGGGCGGGGTGGGCCGCCTGGGCGAGGCGCTGCTGGAGGTCTTCACCCGCTCAGGGGGCGAGGTGCGGCTGGCCAACCGGGTCAAGGCGCTGGTGCCGGGGCCGGACGGGTGGCGGGTGGTGACGCGCCAGGGAGAGCTGCGGGCCCGGCACGTGGCCGCCAACGTCCTGCCGCAGGGCCTGCTGCGCCTGCTGGACCTGCCGCCTGGGCGGCTGCCACGGCTGGACCGCCTGGCGGGGCACGTGGCGGAGGGGTGGGGCGCGGCCATGTTGTACCGGGTGGTTCGTGCGCCGGAGGGCCGGAGCCCTTCGCCCTGCCACCTGGAGCTCGTCCAGGACGAGGCACTGCCGTTCCAGGAGGGCAACCACCTGTTCGTCTCCGCCAGCGGGGCGGAGGACGTGGGGCGTGCGCCCGAGGGGTTCCGCACGCTCACCGTGTCGACCCACGTCCCCCTGCGGGCGCTCCGGGAGCGCTCCCCGGAGGAGCAGGCCCGCTACGTGGAGGGCATCCAGTCCCGGATGCGGGAGGGGCTCGCGCGGCTGGCGCCGGAGTGGTCGGAGGAGGTGCAGCGGGAGATGACGGCCTCGCCCCGCACCTTCGAGCGGTTCACGCGCAGGGAGGGCGGCGCGGTGGGCGGCGTGCCCCGGCGCGCGGGGCTGGGCCACTACCGCGAGCTGGGGCCCCGGCCGGTGATGAAGGGGCTCTGGCTCGTGGGCGACTCTGTCTTCCCGGGGCAGAGCACCCTGGCCACGGCGCTGGGCGGTGTCCGGACCGCGGCCCGCATCGCCGCTGGTCTCTAGGGACGGTGCCTCCGCTTCACACGAGGGGCGAGGGCTCGCCGGCCTCGAGCTGGAGGGTCTCCGCCGCCCGCGCATCCCGGGGAACGCCAAAGCGCTGGCGGGAGCAGGCGAGGAGCTGGTCCGCGTAGAGGCTGTCCCCGAGCGCGGCTTGAAGTTGCCCATGGCTCACGAACAGCCGTGCCTGCTCATCCACCAGCCGGGCGAGGATCCGGGCCTGCTCGGGGTGGGAGAAGAGGCCCACCACCGAGGCCGCATCGAAGCGCGTCAGCGTGTCGAACTCCATGCCCAGCGTGGCCACGCAGGCCTCGCGGATGCTCCGCAGCCCCGCCTCCAGGGACGTTCCCTCCCGGGCGCGGGAGAGCACCGAGGTGAACCGGCCAAGCTCCTGAACTGCCTGGAGGATGAAGGCGTGACGCAACACGGGCATGCCTCAAGCCATAGCATTTCCCAGCGTCTGAGACCTCCCGAGGAGCCTGGTTGCTCCCCATCTCCGGGAGGGGGCAGCCAGGGGGAGGCTTCAGTGCGTCTTCGCGCGCATCTCCTCCCAGATGGGGCGGTAGTCGTAGGTGGGGTAGAACTCGGTGCGGAACCCGCCCCAGGCGCCCTTCTCGATGGCGAGGTTCACCGCGCGCAGCTTGCTGGGCGGCAGCCGCAGCGTGACGACCTGGCCCACGCCCATCATCACGTACCAGGAGACTACCTCCACGCCCTCGGGCGGGAAGCTCTTGCGGAAGCCGGTGCGCTCCAAGTGAGCGTTGATCTCATCCACCGTTTTGCCCTGGTCGTGCCGTAGGAAGATGGTGAGCAACAGCATGTCTCCGGCCGCGGGGGCGGGCTTCGGCGTGGGGGCCTGGGCGTGGCTGGGCAACGCGAGGACGAGGCAGAAAAGCGCGGTGACCACCGCGCGGCTGAACGGGACAGGGGACGGGGGGCTCATGAGCAGTCAGAAGCAGAGGATTGAACTGCGCGCCAGAGGATTCAGTCTGTCAGAAGGGTTGACGGTCTTTTCACGATTTACCTAGCTAGTGCTAGGTCGACGGTATCGCGTGGGCTAAGGAGGGGCCGCTTGTCGCGCGTCAGGACCGAGGGGATCGAATGCAGAGCAGTCAAGGATGGCTGAGGAAGACGTGGAGCGTGTTGCTTGGGCTTTGGCTGGCCGTTGGCTGTGGGCAGGCCACGGTGGAGACAGAGGCGCAGGCGTTGCGTCTTTCGCCTCTCTGGGGCGCTCAGGCGAGGTCCCGTGTCGCCGCAGGGAATGAACATTCCTTGGCGGTACGTCCAGACGGCACGGTGTGGGCTGTGGGGTACAACGGAAACGGCCAGTTGGGGGATGGCACCATGAGTGACCGCCCGGTGCCTGTGGCGGTGCAAGGCGTGAGCGGGGTGGAGGCCGTGGCGGCGGGTGATGCCCACTCGCTGGCGTTGCGCTCGGACGGCACGGTGTGGGCCTGGGGGTACAACGGAAGCGGCCAGTTGGGGGATGCCACCACGAGCCAAAGCCTGGTGCCTGTGGCGGTGCAAGGCCTGAGCGGGGTGGAGGCCGTGGCGGCGGGTTCCTTCCACTCGTTGGTGGTGCGCTCGGACGGCACGGTGTGGACCTGGGGGGACAACTACTACGGCCAGATGGGGGATGACACCACGAGATGGCGCACGGTGCCTGTGGCGGTGACAGGGTTAAGTGGGGTGGTGGCGGTGGCGGCGGGTTCCTTCCACTCGCTGGCGTTGCGCTCGGACGGCACCGTGTGGGCCTGGGGAGCCAACTACTCTGGCCAGTTGGGGGATGGCACCACGACGAGCCGGCGCCCGGTGCCTGAGGTGGTGCAGGGCTTGGACGGGGTGGTGGCGGTGGCGGCGGGCGACTCTCACTCGCTGGCGTTGCGCTCGGACGGCACCGTGTGGGCTTGGGGGCACAACGGAAGCGGCCAGTTGGGGGATGGCTCCACGAACTGGCGCCCGGTGCCCGTGGCGGTGCCAGGCCTGAGCGGGGTGATGGCTGTGGCGGCGGGCTACTCCCACTCGCTGGCGTTGCGCTCGGATGGCACCGTGTGGGCTTGGGGGCACAACGGAAGCGGCCAGCTGGGGGATGGAACCATGAGTGACCGCCTGGTGCCTGGGGTGGTGCAAGGCGTGAGCGGAGGGGTGGCCGTGGCGGCGGGTGACTCCCACTCGTTGATGGTGCGCCCGGACGGCACGATGTGGACCTGGGGGTTCAACGGAAGCGGCCAGTTGGGGGATGGCTCCACGAGCCGGCGCCAGGTGCCTGTGGCGGTGCAAGGCATGAGCGGGGTGGAGGCCATGGCGGCAGGCGACTCTCACTCGCTGGCGTTGCGCTCGGACGGCACCGTGTGGACCTGGGGAGACAACTCCTACGGCCAGCTGGGGGATGGCACCACGAGCCGGCGCCAGGTGCCAGTGGTGGTGCAAGGCGTGAGCGGGGTGGTGGCGGTGGCGGTGGGCTCCTTCCACTCGCTGGCGCTGCGCTCGGACGGCACCGTGTGGGCCTGGGGGTACAACCCTTACAGCCAATTGGGGGATGGCACCACGAGCCAACGCTCGGTGCCCGTGGTGGTGCAAGGCATGAGCGGGGTGGAGGCCGTGGCGGCAGGCGATTCCCACTCGCTGGCGTTGCGCTCGGACGGCACGGTGTGGGCTTGGGGGAACAACTATTACGGCCAGTTGGGGGATGGCACCACGAGCCGGCGCCCGGTGCCCGTGGCGGTGCCAGGCCTGAGCGGAGTGGTGGCCGTGGCGGCGGGCGACTCCCACTCGCTGGCGTTGCGCTCGGATGGCACCGTGTGGGCTTGGGGGAACAACGGAAGCGGCCAGTTGGGGGATGGCTCCACGACTCGACGCACGGTGCCTGTAGCGGTGCAAGGCGTGAGCGGGGTGGTGGCGGTGGCGGCGGGGTCCTTCCACTCACTGGCGTTGCGCTCGGACGGCACCGTGTGGACCTGGGGGTACAACAGAGACGGCCAGTTAGGGGATGGCACCACGAGCCAACGCAAGGTGCCTGTGGCGGTGCAAGGCCTGAGCGGGGTGGGGGCCGTGGCGGCGGGTGACTCCCACTCGTTGGTGGTGCGCTCGGACGGCACCGTGTGGGTCTGGGGGAACAACGGAGACGGCCAGTTGGGGGATGGCACCACGACGAGCCGACGCACGGTGCCTGTGGCGGTGCAAGGCGTGAGCGGAGGGAGGGCCGTGGCGGCGGGCGACTCCCACTCGCTGATGGTGCGCCCGGACGGCACCCTGTGGGGGTGGGGGGACAACGGAAACGGCCAGGTTGGCGATGGCGGGCCTACAAACTACGCACACACTCCCGTTCTCTCCTTGCTGTATTGAAGGAGGGCCTCTCCGGTCATGAGTTCGCAGGTGACCTCACGCTGCTTCCTGGCGCTTGAGCGTCACCTGCACCGCGGAGTTAGAGTGAGGCATGTTCGGCAAGAAAGAGCCGCCCTCCCGCTCCCAGCTCATCGCCGAGGCGGATCGCGCCCGGGCCCGGGGCAAGCTCAAGCGGGCCATTCAGGGCTACCGCCAGGCGCTGGCGCTGGAGCCAAAGGATCCCGCCGTCCACGTCAAGCTGGCCCCCCTGCTGGCCCGGACGAAGGAGCCCGAGGCGGCGCTCCAGAGCTTTCGCGAGGCGGCCCAGGGCCATCTGGACAAGGGCTTCGCAGACAAGGCCCTGGCCGTCTACACTCAGGCGGCGGAGACGTTCCCCACCCAGACCGGGCTCTGGCAGCAGGTGGCGCGGATGAACGTGGAGCGGGGGCGCCGCGCCGACGCGGTCCGCATCCTCCTGCGGGGCCGCTTCTCCCTGCGGCGCAGGAACGAGCGCGCGGAGGCCATCATCCTGCTGAAGGAAGCCCTGGCGTTGGATCCCACGCTCTTCACCCCCCGGTTGGATCTGGCGCGGCTGCTGGCCCAGCGGCACTCGCGGGCCGAGGCGATGGTGCTGCTGGAGCCCATGGAGAAGGCCCTGACGGGGCCCCAGCTCCGTCAGGTGCGCTGGACGATGCTGCGCGTCGCCCCGGGGGTGGGCGCCGGGTGGCGGTGGCTTCGCGCCGCCGTGGTGGGCCGCTGAGCAAGCTGGCCGGGGAGGGACAGCGCTGCGCGGGTCTGCTAGAGGGCCTGCGGCGAGAGTGCGCCGCGGACTTCCTCCAGCGCCGGGTCTCCATCGCCGAGGTCTCTTTTCTCCTGGGCTAAGGTGAACCCATGCGTTACTTCGAGGATTTTCAGGTCGGCCAGGTGCACGAGGCCGGGCCACACAAGGTGACGCGCGAGGAGATCCTCGCGTTCGCGCAACAGTATGATCCGCAGTCCTTCCACCTGGACGACGAGGCGGGGCGCCGCACCATCTATGGCGGCATCATCGCCAGCGGCTGGCACACCGCGGCCATCAGCCACCGCCTGCTGGTGGACTGTATCCTGAAGGATTCGGCGGGCCTGGGCTCGCCCGGCGTGGACGAGCTGCGGTGGATCCGCCCCGTGCGGCCCGATGACGCGCTGTCCCTGCGGGTCGAGGTGGTGGAGCTCATCCCGTCGCGGACCAAGCGCGACCGGGGCGCCATCCGGTGCCGGATGGAGCTGCGCAACCAGCAGGGCGAGGGGGTGATGACCCTGAACGCCATCTCCATGTTCTCGCGCCGCGAAGCCTCCATTGAGTAGGGCCGCAGCCTCTGGCTACAGTACGCGCGGATCAAACCCCAAGGAGGAATGCGGATGCTGAACCTCAAGCCGTGGGCTGTGGGCGTGGTGCTGGCGGCGGCGGGGCATTCCCTGGCCGCCCCCCCGAAGCAGCTCGGCAAGCCGGAAGGCCGCCTCGACATCATCGCGTGGCCCGGCTACGTGGAGCGCGGAGAGACCGACAAGAAGTACGACTGGGTCACCGCCTTCGAGAAGGACACCGGCTGCAAGGTCAACGTGAAGACCGCCGCCACCTCGGACGAGATGGTGAGCCTCATGAACCAGGGCGGGTATGACCTGGTCACCGCCTCGGGTGATGCGAGCCTGCGCCTGGTGCACGGCAAGAAGGTGCAGGAGGTGAACCCCGAGCTCATCCCCTCGTGGAAGACGGTGGACGCGCGGCTGAAGAGCGCGCCCTGGCACACGGTGGACGGCAAGCACTACGGCGTGCCCTACCAGTGGGGCCCCAACGTGCTCATGTACAACACCCAGGTCTTCAAGGAGGCGCCCACCTCCTGGTCCGTGGTGTTCGAGCCGCAGAACCTGCCGGACGGCAAGCCCAACAAGGGCCGCGTCCAGGCCTATGACGGCCCCATCTACATCGCCGACGCGGCGCTGTACCTGGCCAAGAAGAAGCCGGAGCTGGGCATCAAGGATCCGTATGAGCTCAACGCCCAGCAGTACGCCGCGGCGCTGGCGCTGCTGCGCGGCCAGAAGGCGCTCACCCACCGGTACTGGCACGACGTCACCGTGCAGATGAACGACTTCAAGAACGAGGGCGTCGCCGTCTCCAGCGCCTGGCCCTACCAGGTCAACGCGCTCAAGGCGGAGAAGAAGCCCGTCGACTCCACCATTCCCGCCGAGGGCTCCACGGGGTGGGCGGACACCACCATGATGCACGCGAGCGCTGCACACCCGGTGTGTGCGTACAAGTGGCTGGAGTGGTCGCTCAACCCGAAGCTCCAGTCGGCGCTGGCCGAGTGGTTTGGATCCAACCCGGTGGTGCCCGACGCCTGTCAGACGGCGGCCCCGGGGGGCACGCCGTTCTGTCAGAAGAACGGCTTCGAGCGCTTTGGCGAGGTGAAGTTCTGGAAGACGCCCGTCGCCAAGTGCGCCAGCCAGGGCACGTGCGTGCCCTACAGCAAGTGGACGCAGGACTACATCGCCATCATGGGCGGGCGCTGAGCGCGTGACGGCCGCCGTCGAACTCAGGGGCCTGCACCGGCACTACGGGGCCGTGCGGGCCGTGGATGACGTCTCCCTGGCCATCCAGGACGGGGAGTTCTTCTCCCTGCTGGGCCCTTCGGGCTCGGGCAAGACGACGTGCCTGCGCCTCATCGCCGGCTTCGAGCAGCCCACCTCGGGCAGCCTCCTGCTGCACGGCCAGGAGGCCGCGGGCATTCCGCCCTACGAGCGTGACGTGAACACCGTCTTCCAGGACTACGCCCTGTTTCCGCACATGAACGTGCGGGACAACGTGGCTTACGGGCTGATGGTGAAGGGGGTGGAGAAGAAGCGCCGCCACGCGGAGGCCGAGGGCGCGCTGGAGCTGGTGGCGCTCAAGGGCTACGGCGCGCGCCGGCCCGCCGAGCTGTCCGGAGGGCAGCGCCAGCGCGTGGCCCTGGCCCGGGCGCTCGTCAACAAGCCCCGGGTGCTCCTGCTGGACGAGCCGCTGGGGGCGTTGGACTTGCGGCTGCGCGAGCAGATGCAGACGGAGCTGAAGTCCCTGCAGCGCCGGCTGGGCATCACCTTCATCTACGTCACCCACGACCAGGGTGAGGCCCTGTCCATGTCGGACCGGGTGGCCGTCTTCAGCCACGGCCGCATCGAGCAGGTGGACACCCCGCGGGGGCTCTACACGCGGCCGCGCACGGCCTTCGTCGCCCGCTTCGTGGGCACCTCCAACGTGGTGGAGGGCACGCTGGCCCAGCAACTCACCGGCTCGGCGCGGCCCTTCTCCGTGCGGCCCGAGCACATCCACTTCGCGGGCGAGGCCGCCTCCGACGGCCCGAGCGTGGAGGGGCGGCTCGTGGACGTGCAGTACCACGGGTCCACCAGCCGCTACACGGTGGAGGTAGCCGAGGGCACGGTGCTGGCCCTGAGCCTTCCCAACGCGGAGTCCGAAGCCGGAGGCCCCCGGCCGGGAGCGCCGGTGCGGCTGACCTGGTCCCGCCAGGCCATGGTGGAACTGGAGCCGGGGACGTGAGCGGGGGCTCGCCGGGGGCAGGGGTGGGGCGGGGGCTCTCCAACATCCTCTACCGGCGGAGCACGCTGCGCCTGCTGCTCATGCTCACCCCTCCGCTCCTCTGGTTCGGTGCGGTGTACCTGGGCTCGCTGCTGGCCCTGCTGGCCCAGAGCTTCTACACCTTCGACGACTTCACCATGGCGGTGACGCCAGAGCTCACCTGGGTGAACTACCAGGCGCTCCTGGAGGACGCCAACGCGGACATCGTCCTGCGCACGGTGGGCATGGCTGGCGCGGTGACGGTGGCCTCCGCGCTGCTGGCCTTCCCCATCGCCTACTACGGGGCGCGCTACGCGCACGGCTGGCGCAGGGGCTTCTTTTACGTGGCGGTGATGCTGCCCATGTGGGCCAGCTACATCGTCAAGGCGTACGCCTGGACGGTCATCCTCACCCGGGGCGGTATCCTCTACTGGCTGGTGGGCAAGCTGGGCCTGCTGCCCGCGCTGGAGTGGCTGCTGGAGGTTCCCGCCGTGGGGGGCACCTCGCTGTCCACCTCGCACCTGGGGCGCTTCCTGGTGTTCACCTACGTGTGGCTGCCCTTCATGATCCTCCCGGTGCAGGCGGCCATCGAGCGCGTGCCGCCCCAGCTCTTGCAGGCCTCGGCGGACCTGGGCGCGCGCCCGGTGCAGACGTTCCGCACGGTGCTGCTGCCGCTGGCGTTTCCCGGCGTCGTGGCGGGCTCCATCTTCACCTTCTCGCTCACGCTCGGGGACTTCATCATCCCGCAGCTCATCGGGCCCTCGGGCCTCTTCATTGGCTCCATGGTCAACACGATGCAGGGCTCGGTGGGGAACCTGCCCCTGGCGGCGGCCTTCACCGGGGTGCCCATCTTCATCATCGCCGTCTACCTGTCGCTGGCCCGGCGCCTGGGGGCCTTCGATGCGCTCTGAGGACACCTCCTCCCTCGCGCCGCGTGCCCCCCGGTGGCTGGCCGTGCTGGCCTGGGGCGGGCTTGCCTTCCTGCACTTCCCCATCGCCGTGGTGTGCCTCTACGCCTTCAACACGGAGGAGAGCGCTTTCAGCTTCCCGCTCCAGGGCTTCACCCTGCGCTGGTTCCGGGTGGCGCTGGAGCGCGAGGACGTGCTGCAGGCCATCTTCCTGTCCCTGCGCGTGGCGGCGGCGGCCACGGTGCTCGCCCTGGTGCTCGGCACGCTGGCGGCCCTGGTGCTGGCGCGCCGCCGGTTCTTTGGCCGTGAGGCCCTCACGCTGATGTTCGCGCTGCCCATCGCGCTGCCGGGCATCATCACCGGCATCGCGCTGCTGGCGGCCTTCCGGCTGGCGGAGGTGTCCCTGGGCTTCTGGACCATCGCGGCCGGGCACGGCACGTTCTGCCTGGTGGTGGTCTACAACAACGTCGTCGCCCGGCTGCGGCGCACCCCGCACACGCTCGTGGAGGCCTCCATGGACCTGGGGGCCGACGGCCTGCAGACCTTCCGCTACGTGTTGCTGCCGCAGATGGCCACCGCACTTCTGGCCGGCGGCATCCTCGCCTTCGCCTTGAGCTTCGATGAAATCATCGTCACCACCTTCACGGCGGGCCACGAGCGCACGCTGCCCATCTGGATGCTCAACCAGCTGGGCAGGCCGCGCGATGTGCCGGTGACGAACGTGGTGGCGATGGTGGTGATGTTCGTGACGGCCGTGCCTCTGCTCCTGGCCTGGCGCCTCACCCGGGGCACCGAGCAGGTGGCCGGCAGCGGCAAGTGACTTTCAACCCCAACGGGCCCGCAGGGGCCCCCTCTCGTGGCACCCAGGAGACCCCCATGGATGGCAAGCAATTCGATGGCAAGCAATTCATCGACGGGCAGTTCGTGGCGGGCGAGGGCTCGGTGGAGGACATCCTCGCCCCGGCCACCGGCGAGGTGATCGCCCGCGTGGCGGAGGCCTCGGCCTCCCAGATTCAGGCCGCGGTGAAGGCCGCCGAGAAGGCCTTTCCCGGCTGGTCCCGCACCCCGCCGAAGGACCGCGCCACGCTGCTGCTCAAGCTCGCGGATGCCATCGAGGCCCAGGGGGCGGAGTTCGCCCGGCTGGAGTCGCGCAACTGCGGCAAGCCGTACACCGCGGCCCTCAACGATGAGATTCCGGCGGTGGCGGACGTGTTCCGCTTCTTCGCGGGCGCGGCGCGCTGCATGACGGGCCTGGCCACGGGCGAGTACGCCGCGGGCTACACGAGCATGATCCGCCGGGACGCGGTGGGCGTGGTGGCCTCCATCGCCCCGTGGAACTACCCGCTGATGATGGCGGCGTGGAAGCTGGGCCCGGCGGTGGCCGCGGGCAACACGGTGGTCATCAAGCCCTCGGAGCAGACGCCGCTGACGCTGCTGAAGCTCGCCGAGCTCATCGCGGGGCTGTTCCCGCCCGGTGTCATCAACGTGGTGACGGGGCGCGGGGAGACCGTGGGGGCGCCGCTCATCAGCCAGCCGCAGGTGCGGATGATTTCCCTCACCGGCGACGTGGCCACGGGCCAGAAGGTGCTCCAGGCCGCCTCGCAGGGCGTCAAGCGCACACACCTGGAGCTGGGCGGCAAGGCCCCCGTCATCGTCTTCGACGACGCGGACCTGGCCAGCGTGGTGGCCGGGGTGCGCACCTTCGGCTTCTACAACGCGGGCCAGGACTGCACCGCCGCGTGCCGCATCTACGCGGGGCCCAAGGTGTATGACCGGCTGGTGGCGGACCTGACGAGCGCCGTGTCTTCCATCCAGGTGGGCGGCCCGGACGGGCAGGGCGTGGAGATGGGGCCGCTCATCTCCGAGAAGCAGCGCCAGCGCGTGGCGAGCTTCGTGGAGCGGGCCTCGCGCGAGAAGCACATCGAAGTGACGACGGGCGGCAAGCCCGGGGCGGGAGGCGGCTTCTTCTACGCGCCCACGGTGGTGGCGGGGGCGCGGCAGGAGGATGAGATCGTCCGCCGGGAGGTGTTCGGCCCGGTGGTCTCCGTGACGCGCTTCTCGGACCCGGCCGAGGCGATTGCCTGGGCGAACGACTCGGACTACGGGCTGGCCAGCTCCGTGTGGAGCCAGGACATCGGCAAGGCCATGAGGGTGGCCGCCGAACTCCAGTACGGTTGCACGTGGATCAACTCCCACTTCATGCTGGTGAGCGAGATGCCCCATGGCGGCATGAAGCGCTCGGGGTATGGCAAGGACTTGTCCATGTATGCGCTGGAGGACTACACGACGGTCCGCCACGTGATGGTGAAGTACTGAGGGCCCGGGAGCGGACCCACACAAGGGGGTTGCCAGATGAGTGACAAGAACGTCAGCCTGCTGAGCCGCAAGGACGCCGCCACGCCGCGAGGGGTGGGGGTGATGGCGCCTTTCTTCGTGGCCCGCGCGGAGAACAGCGAACTGTGGGACGTGGAGGGCCGCCGCTTCATCGACTTCGCGGGCGGCATCGCGGTGCTCAACACCGGGCACCGCCACCCCCGGGTGGTCGCCGCGGTGAAGGCCCAGTTGGACGCCTTCACGCACAGCGCCTACCAGATCGTCCCGTATGAGTCCTACGTGCGGCTGGCCGAGCGGCTCAACCAGCTCACCCCCGGCGCGTTCGCCAAGAAGACGACCTTCTTCTCCACGGGCGCGGAGGCGGTGGAGAACGCGGTGAAGATCGCCCGGGCGGCCACGGGCCGCAGCGGCGTCATCGCCTTCAGCGGCGGGTTCCACGGCCGGACGATGATGGGCATGGCGCTCACCGGCAAGGTGTCCCCCTACAAGGCAGGCTTCGGGCCGTTCCCGCCCGAGGTCTACCACGTGCCCTTTCCCTCCGAGCTGCATGGCATCCGCGTGGAGGACACGTTCCAGGCGCTCCGGAACCTCTTCGCGGCGGACATCGAGCCGAAGCGCGTGGCGGCCATCCTCATCGAGCCGGTGCAAGGCGAGGGCGGCTTCTACGTGGCGCCCCCCGAGCTGATGCGGCGCCTGCGCAAGCTGTGTGACGAGCACGGCATCCTGCTCATCGCGGATGAGGTGCAGACCGGCTTCGCGCGCACCGGGAAGTGGTTCGCGATGCAGCACCACGACGTGGCGCCGGACCTGGTGGTGACGGCCAAGTCCCTGGCCGGCGGCTTCCCGCTGTCGGCGGTGACGGGCCGTTCGGAGGTGATGGACGCCCCGGCGCCCGGAGGGCTCGGGGGCACCTACGCGGGCAACCCGCTGTCGATCGCGGCGGCGCACGCGGTGCTGGACGTCATCGAGGAGGAGGGGCTGGTGGGCCGGGCCAACGAGCTGGGCGGGGTGCTGCGCACGCGGCTCGAGGCGCTCAAGGCGAAGGTGCCCCAGATGGCGGAGGTGCGCGGGCTGGGGGCCATGCTGGCGGTGGAGTTCTGCCAGCCTGGAGGTAACACCCCGGACGCCGAGTTCACCAAGACGGTGAAGGCGCGGGCGCTGGACAAGGGGCTCATGCTGCTGACGTGCGGCGTCCACTCCAACGTCATCCGCTTCCTCTTCCCGCTGACGGTGCCCGAGCCGGTCTTCAAGGAAGGGCTCGCTATCCTTGAGTCCTCGCTGGCGGGGTAATGCTCTCATTCACAATGAGATCGTTTTCATCCGTAGGATAGCCATAACGCTTCGCGTCGAAAAACGAAACTGCCCCCGGTGGCATGGATCGCATATATGGGGCACTCTCCATGTGAGGAGTGATCCATGTCACGCCGGCTGCTGATGATGTGCATGTCCCTGCTGTCGCTGGGGGGCCTCGTCCACTGCTCGAAGAGCTCGCAGGAGGGCTCCAAGCCCGCTGCTCCCGCCGAAGCCGGTAAGGCCCCGGCCGCCGTGCAGGCCACCGCGATGACCGTCGCGCAGGAACAGCAGGCCTCTTGGATCCGCAACTTCAATCCGTTGATCGCTCCGGGCACCGCGCGCTGGCCCACCCGCGCCGGTGTCTACGAGCCGTTGATGATCTTCAACACGCTCAAGGGCGAGTTCGTCCCCTGGCTGGCGACGAAGAGCGAGTGGAGCGACGAGAACAAGAAGCTCACCTTGACCCTGCGCCCGGGCGTGAAGTGGTCGGATGGCCAGCCGTTCTCGGCCAAGGACGTGGCCTTCACGTTCGAGCTGCTCAAGAAGCACAAGGCCCTGGATTTCGCGGCCGTGTGGGGCTTCGTGGAGTCGGTGCAGGCCAAGGATGACGCGACGGTGGAGTTCACCCTGACGCGCCCCTACGTGCCTGGCCTCATCTACATCGTCCATCAGCCCATCGTGCCGGAGCACAAGTGGAAGGACGTCCCGGATCCGGTCATCTACAAGAACGAGACGCCCGTGGCGACGGGCCCCTTCACCGAGGTGAAGGTCTTCCAGAACCAGATCTTCGAGCTGGGCCGCAACCCGCACTACTGGCAGCAGGGCAAGCCCGCCGTGCAGAGCCTGCGCTTCCCGGCGTACCCGGGCAATGATCAGGCGAACCTGGCGCTGCTCACCGGCGAGCTGGACTGGGCCGGCAGCTTCGTGCCGGACATCGAGCGGGTTTTCGTCAGCAAGGACAAGGACAACAACCACTACTGGTTCCCGCTCGTCGGCAACACGACGACGCTCTACCTGAACACCACCAAGAAGCCTTTCAGCGACGTGCGCGTCCGCAAGGCGATCAGCATGGCGATCGACCGCGACCAGATCGTCAAGGTGGCGATGTATGGCTATACGAAGCCCTCGGACGCCACGGGCCTGAGCGAGGCGCACGATCTGTGGCGCAACCAGGAGGCGGTGGCCGCGGGTGACTGGACCAAGATGGACCTGGCCAAGGCGAACGCGCTGATGGACGAGGCGGGCTACAAGCGGGGCGAGGGCGGCATCCGGGTGGGGCCGGACAAGGCGCCCCTGCGCTTCGAGATCAACGTCGTCACGGGTTGGACGGACTGGGTGCGCGCCGCGCAGATCATCGCGCAGAACCTGAAGCAGCTGGGCTTCGACACCACGCTGAAGACCTACGACTTCAGCCCCTACTTCGAGCGGCTTCAGAAGGGCGAGTACGACCTGTGCGTCAGCTGGACGTCGGACGAGCCCACGCCATACCACGTCTACCGCGACCTCATGTCCAGCGAGACCGTCCGCCCGGTGGGAGAGGTGGCCGCCCGCAACTGGAACCGCTTCGCGAGCAAGGAGGCGGACGCGCTCTTCAAGGCCTTCGAGGGCACGAGCGATGTGGAGGAGCAGAAGAAGCTCGCCGCGCAGATGCAGATGATCTTCGTGCAGAACGCGCCCACGGTCCCCCTCTTTCCCGGCCCGTCGTGGGGAGAGTACAGTACGCGCCGCTTCACGAACTTCCCGAACAAGGAAAACCCTTACGCGAAGCTCACGCCGAACAGCCCCCCGGAGAACCTGTTCGTCCTGGTGGAAGTGAAGCCCAAGTAGCCCGTAAGCGTCTGAGAAAGGCTCACCCGGTCCCGTGCGACACCTCCTGCGAAACCTGGGCTTGTACGCGGTTGCCGCGTGGGCCTCTCTCACGCTGAACTTTCTCATCCCGCGGCTCATGCCGGGCGATCCCGGCTCGGCCATGTTCGCGCGCTTCGCGGGGCAGCTGCAGCCCGAGGCCATCGACGCCCTGCGTCTGGCGTTTGGCTTCACCAACGAGCCGCTGCTCCAGCAGTACTTCACCTACGTGCGCCACCTGTTTCAGGGCGACCTGGGCCTGTCCGTCGCGTACTTCCCCGCGACGGTGACGGAGGTCATCTCCACGGGCCTGGGCTGGACGCTGCTCCTGTCCGGCGTTGCGGTCATTCTCAGCTTCGGGCTCGGCACGGCGCTCGGCGTGGTGGCCACGTGGCGGCGCGGCGGCTGGCTGGACTCGGTGCTGCCGCCGGTGCTGATCTTCCTGGGCGCGTTTCCCTACTTCTGGCTGGCGATGGTGCTGCTCTACGTGCTGGGGTTCGTGCTGGGCGCGTTCCCCCTGCGGCATGCCTACAGCGACACGATCGCCCCCTCGTTCAGCGCGGAGTTCATCTTCAGCGTGGTGCAGCACATGGTGCTGCCCGCCCTGGCGATCGTGATTGCCTCGCTCGGCGGCTGGATGCTCAGCATGCGCAGCACCATGGTGGGCATTCTCGCCGAGGACTACATCACCATGGCGAACGCCAAGGGCCTGTCCCAGAAGCGCATCATGTTTCACTACGCCGCCCGCAACGCGCTGCTGCCGAACGTCACGGGCTTCGGCATGGCGCTGGGATTCGTCCTGTCGGGCTCGCTGCTGACGGAGATCGTCTTCTCGTACCCGGGCCAGGGCTATCTGCTCATCCAGGCGGTGCGCAACCAGGACTATCCGCTCATGCAGGGCATCTTCCTGACCATCACCCTGGCGGTGCTGGGGGCGAACCTGCTGGTGGACATTCTGTACGTGTGGCTTGACCCGCGGACGCGGGCGCGCTGACGGGAAGGACGAAAGAAGCCTGCAATGTCATCCGCGACTCAAGCCAAGAAGCAGCGCTCGGGGTTCCTCTGGCAGCTCCTCGAGAACCGCAAGGCCGCCTTCGGCGCGGCGCTCATCCTGTTCTTCGTCCTGCTCGGCCTGCTGGGGCCGGTGCTCGTCTCGACGGACCCTGGCGCCTTCGTGGGCGCGCCCCACCAGCCGCCCTCGTCCGAGTTCCTCTTTGGCACCACGGGGCAGGGCCAGGACGTGCTCGCGCAGACCATTGCCGGGGCCCGCACGTCGCTCATCGTCGGGTTCGTGACGGGCTTTGCCGTCATGGCGATTGGCGCCCTGATCGGCATGACGGCCGGCTTCTTCGGCGGGTGGATCGACGGCGTCCTGTCCTTCATCACCAACGTGTTCCTCATCATCCCCGGCCTGCCCATGGCGGTGGTGATCGCCGCCTACCTCCAGCCGGGCCCCGTCACCATCGGGCTCGTGCTGGTCGTCACCGGCTGGGCGTGGAATGCGCGCATGCTGCGCTCGCAGATCCTCTCGCTGCGGGAGAAGGACTTCGTCCTGGCGGCGATCGTCAGCGGTGAGGGGCGCCTGCGGATCATCTTCCGGGAGATTCTGCCCAACATGACGTCGCTGCTGATGAGCGGCTTCATCTCGGCGACGGTCTATGCGATTGGCGCGCAGGTGGGGCTGGAGTTCCTGGGCATCGGGGACGTCAGCGTGGTGACGTGGGGCACGAACCTGTACTGGGCCTCGAACAACGCCGCCCTGCTGACGGGCGCGTGGTGGACGGTGGTCCCCACGGGCATGTGCGTGGCGCTCATCGGCTTTGCGCTCGTGCTCGTCAACTTCGCGATCGACGAGATTACCAACCCGCGGCTCCGGGCCGAGGGGACGTGGACGCGGCTCCTCAAGAGCCACAACCTGGAAGGGGGGCTGTCGACCCCCGTGGTGAGGCGCTAATGGAAGCCAAGGCCCCGGCGTTGCTGTCGGTGAAGGACTTGCGGGTGGAGTACCTCACCCCGGCAGGGCCCGTGTGCGCCGTCGATGGCGTCTCGTTCGACATCGGCAAGGGCGAGGTGCTGGGGCTTGCGGGCGAGTCGGGCAGCGGCAAGTCGACCGTGGCCCAGGCCCTGCTGCGCATCCTCCGTCCGCCCGCGGTCATCACGGGCGGCCAGGTGTTCTTCGAGGGCCAGGACGTGCTGGCGATGAGCGAGGCGCAGCTGCGGCAGCTGCGCTGGCGGAAGATCTCGCTCGTGTTCCAGAGTGCGATGAACTCGCTCAACCCCATCCTCAGCATTGGCGAGCAGATCGTCGATGCCATCCAGGCGCACCTGCCGATGAAGCGCCCCGAGGCGCTCGACCGGGCCGTGGCGCTGCTGAAGCTCGTGGGCATCGACAGCTCGCGCCTCACGAGCTACCCGCACCAGCTGTCGGGCGGCATGCGGCAGCGCGTGGTGATCGCCATCGCGCTGGCGCTCGAGCCGCCCCTGATGCTCATGGACGAGCCCACCACGGCGCTCGACGTGGTGGTGCAGAAGGAGATCCTCCACCAGGTCTCGGAGCTCAAGGAGAAGCTCGGGTTTTCGATCCTGTTCATCACGCATGACTTGTCGCTGATCCTCGAGTTCTCCACGCGGATCGCGGTCCTCTACGCGGGCAAGCTCATGGAGATGGCCCCCTCGCGGGAGCTGTTCACCGCGCCCAAGCACCCGTACACCCAGGGGCTCCTGGGCTCTGTCCCGTCGGTCCGGGGCCCGCGCCGCAAGCTCGTGGGCATTCCGGGTTCGCCCCCGGACATGCGGCGGCTGCCGTCAGGGTGCCGCTTCCACCCGCGTTGCCCCTCGGCCATGGACCAGTGCAAGGCCACGGTGCCGGAGCTGCGTCAGCTGGGGCCGGATCACATCGAGGCCTGCCACCTGGATTCCCAATCCCCATGACGATCATCAAGCCGGAGAGCCAGGTGCTCCTCGAGGCCCAGGGCATCAGCAAGTACTTTCAGGTGGGGGGAGGCTTCAGGCCCAAGCAGCTGCGCGCCCTGAATGAGATCTCCTTCTCGCTGAGCGCGCGCCAGGTGGTTGCGCTCGTGGGCGAGTCGGGCAGCGGCAAGAGCACGATCGCGCGGCTGCTCGTGCGGCTGATGGATCCCTCGGGCGGGAAGATTCTTTTCCGGGGCCAGGACGTTCTCCGGGAAGAGCCGCGTCACGCCTCGCTCAGCTACCGGTCGCAAGTCCAGATGATCTTCCAGGATCCGTTTGGCTCGCTGAACCCGGTCCACACCATTGGCAACCACCTGGAGCGGCCTCTGATGCTCCATGGCAAGGCGAAGAGCGCCGCGGAGCTGCGCGACCGCGTGCACGAACTGCTCGCCACGGTGGACCTGAACCCGGCCGCCGACGTGGCCTCCCGGTATCCGCACCAGCTCTCGGGCGGCCAGCGACAGCGCGTGGCCATTGCCCGGGCGCTGGCCCCGGGGCCTTCTGTCATCCTGGCCGACGAGCCCATCTCCATGCTCGACGTGTCCATCCGCGTGGGCGTGCTGAACCTGATGGAGCGCCTCAAGGAGGAGCGGGGCATCGGGTACCTGTACATCACCCACGACATCGCCAGCGCGCGCTACTTCGCGGACCGGACGATGGTGATGTACGCGGGGCACATCGTGGAAGGCGCGCCGAGCGAGGAGCTGATGCTCAAGCCCGCGCACCCCTACACCCAGCTGCTGCTCTCCGCGGTGCCGGACCCGAACGGCTCCATGAAGAGCGCGCTGAACGCGAAGTCCGGGGCGCCCAAGCTGATTGATCCGCCCCCCGGCTGTCCGTTCGCCGACCGCTGCCCGAGCGTCATGGCGGTGTGCCGCCAGGAGATGCCGGGGGCAACGCCGCTCGGCCAGGATCGCTGGGTGCGCTGCCACCTCTTCGGCCAGGGCGCCGCCACGGGGACTGCCTCCGCTCAAGAGCCTGGCGCCGCGGGCCCCCGGAGTGCCCTCGCGGAAGGCGCTGCTTCCTGAAGCGACCCGTTGAACGGAGGTTCCCAACACATGACTACCCTTCGCTTTCCCACTGAGTTCGTCTGGGGGGTCGCCACCTCCTCCTACCAAATCGAAGGCGCCGCGCTGGAAGACGGGCGCGGGGAGTCGATCTGGGATCGCTTCTCCAAGACGCCCGGGAAGGTGAGGGACGGGACGAACGGCGACGTCGCGTGCGACCACTACCACCGCTTCCGCGAAGACATCGCGTTGATGAAGAGCCTGGGCATCCGGCACTACCGCTTCTCCGTGGCGTGGCCCCGCATCCTCCCCGCGGGCCGCGGGAAGGTGAATCAGGCGGGCCTGGACTTCTACGGACGGCTGGTGGACGCGCTGCTCGAGGCGGGCATCGAGCCCTTCGTGACGCTGTACCACTGGGACTTGCCGCAGGCGCTCCAGGACGAGGGCGGCTGGGCGAAGCGCTCGACGGCGGAGGCGTTCGCCGAGTACGCGGGCGTGGTGGCGAAGTTCCTGGGGAGCCGGGTGAAGAAGTGGATCACCCACAATGAGCCCTGGTGCGCGGGCATCCTCAGCCATCAGCTCGGCATCCACGCGCCGGGGCTGAAGGACTACCGCACGGCGCTCGCCGCGAGCCACCACCTGCTGCTGTCCCATGGGCTCGCCGTTCCCATCATCCGCGCCGCCAGCCCGGGGGCCGAGGTGGGCATCACCTTGAACCTGACGCCCTCGGAGCCCGCCTCGCCGAGCGCGGCGGACCACGACGCGGCCCGGCACTTCGACGGCCACTTCAACCGCTGGTTCCTGGATCCGCTCTTCGGGCGCCGCTACCCCGTGGACATCGTCGCCGACTACATCGCCGCGGGGCACTTGCCGCCCGAGGGCCTCACCGTGGTTCAGCCCGGGGACTTCGAGACCATCGCGGTGAAGTGCGACTTCTTGGGGATCAACTACTACAACCGCACGGTCCTTCGCAGCGACAAGGTCCCCGAGGCGCAGAACGAGCCGCGCCAGGTGTTCCTCGCGCCGGAGAAGGAGTGGACCGAGATGGGCTGGGAGGTTCATCCCAACGGCCTCCGGGACACCCTGCTGCGCGTCCACCTCGACTACCGGCCGCGGAAAATCTACGTGACGGAGAATGGGGCGAGCTACTCGACGCCTCCCGGCGCTGACGGGCGCGTGAAGGACGATCAGCGGCTCGCCTTCCTGAGGGACCACTTCGCCGCGGCCCACCGCGCGATGGAGGCGGGGGTGCCCCTGGCGGGCTACTTCGTGTGGTCGCTCATGGACAACTTCGAGTGGGACCGCGGCTATTCGCAACGTTTCGGCATCGTGTGGGTGGACTACAAGACGCAGCAGCGCATTCCCAAAGACAGTGCGCTCTGGTACCGGGGCGTCATCGCGGAGAACGCGGTTCAGGTGCCCTGACCGCCGCCCACCTCCCTCGACGAGGACCTTCCTGACATATGTCCCAACACTCTCAATACGTGGCCAAGGCGCAGACGCTGGTGTCCCAGATGACGCTGGAGGAGAAGGCCCGGCTCCTGTCTGGCAATGGCTCGTGGACGACCCACAAGGTCGAGCGTCTGGGCATTCCCTCCATCTTCATGGCGGACGGCCCCCACGGGCTCCGGAAGGCCCTGGGGCCGAACACCGCTGACAGCGTGCCGGCCACGTGTTTTCCCACCGCCTCCGCGCTGGCCTCCTCCTGGAACACGGAGCTCATCCAGCAGGTGGGCGCCGCGCTGGCCCGGGAGGCCCAGGCCAATGACGTCCAGCTGCTGCTGGGGCCGGGCATCAACATGAAGCGCTCGCCGCTGGGCGGGCGCAACTTCGAGTACTTCTCCGAGGACCCCATCCTCGCGGGCCAGCTCTCGGCGGCCTACATCCAGGGCGTTCAGGGCGAGGGGGTGGGCACCTCCTTGAAGCACTTCGCGGTGAACAATCAGGAATTCGAGCGCATGGTGAGCGACTCGATCCTCGATGAGCGCACCATGCGGGAGATCTACCTGCCTGCCTTCGAGATCTCCATCACCCAGGCCCAGCCGTGGTCGGTGATGTGCGCCTACAACAAGGTCAATGGCGTCTACGCCTCGGAGAACCCGTTCCTGCTGGAGGACATCCTCCGCAAGGAGTGGGGGTTCGAGGGGTTCGTGGTGTCGGACTGGGGCGCCGTGCACGACCGCGCCAAGGGCGTCCAGGCGGGGCTGAACCTGGAAATGCCGGGCAGCGGGGAAGTGAACCGCAAGAAGATCATCGAGGCGGTCAATGCGGGCCAGCTGCCCGAGAAGCGGCTGGACGAGGTGGTGGTCTCGCTGCTCGCCGTGGTCTTCAAGGCCGTGGAGCACCGCCGCACCGGCTTCCGCGCCGACCTGGACCAGCACCACGCGCTGGCGCGGCAGGTGGCCGGTGAGAGCATCATCCTCCTGAAGAACGAGGACCAGATCCTGCCGCTGGAGGTGGGGGGCAAGAAGAAGATCGCCCTGATTGGCGCCTTCGCCAAGGAGCCCCGCTTCCAGGGCGCGGGCAGCTCGCAGGTGAATCCGGCCCGCCTCTCCAACGCGCACGACGAGCTGGTGGCGCTCCTGGGCGGCAGCGAGCGCATCGGGTACGCGAGCGGCTATGACCTGGAGGGCGTCACCTCCGCGCAGCTCCTCGATGAGGCGCGGCAGCAGGCGAAGAACGCCGGCGTGGCCATCGTCTTCGCGGGCCTGCCGGACAGCCACGAGTCCGAGGGCTTCGACCGCGCCACGCTGGACATGCCCGAGGGGCACAACCAGCTCATCGAGGCGGTCAGCCAGGTGCAGCCCAACACGGTGGTGGTGCTGATGAATGGCTCGGCCATCACCATGCCGTGGGTGGCAAAGGTGAAGGCCATCCTGGAGGGCTGGCTCACGGGCCAGGCCGGTGGCGGCGCCATCGCCGACATCCTCACGGGCAAGGTGAACCCCTCGGCGAAGCTGCAGGAGACCTTCCCCGTGCGCACGGAGGACGCGCCGGCCGCGCTCGAGTTCCCCGGCCTGAATCAGCGCGCGTACTACGGCGAGGGCGTCTTCATCGGCTACCGCTACTACGACAAGAAGAACCTCGCGCCGCTGTTCCCGTTTGGCTTTGGCCTGAGCTACACCACCTTCGCCTATTCGGGGCTGACGCTCGGCGCGGCGTCCATCCGGGACACGGACAGCCTCACCGTTCAGTTCAAGGTGAAGAACACGGGCAAGGTGGCGGGCAAGGAAGCCGTCCAGCTCTACGTCCGCGAGGACAAGCCCGTGGTCAGCCGTCCCGAGAAGGAGCTCAAGGCCTTTACCAAGGTGGCGCTCCAGCCGGGCGAGGAGAAGACGGTGAGCTTCACGCTGAAGGCGCGTGATTTCTCGTACTTCGATCTCGGCCGCCGCCAGTGGACGGTGCAGCCGGGCCGGTTCGACATCCTGGTGGGCGGCTCCTCGCGGGAGCTGCCCCTGCGCCAGTCCGTTTCGGTGGAGGCCCCGGTGGCCGTGCCGGTACTGACGCGCGAGTCCCTCGTGAAGGAGTTCCGGGACCACCCCAAGGGCAAGGAGTTCTACCCGCGGCTGGCGAGCATCATCATGGGCGGAGCGGCTGCGGGGACTGACCCCAAGCGCACCCCCCAGGAGGAGCGCGCCCGGAAGAAGGCGGAGATGTCCACGCTGGTGTTCGTGCACGACATGCCGGCCTACAAGCTGATCAACTTCTCGGAAGGCAAGTTCACCGAGCAGATGCTGAACGACATCCTGGCGCGGGTGCAGTAGCCCCGGGCGCCCGGCGTCACTCCTGGGGACTGGGCATCATGTCCCGGTCCAGGGGGATGGCGAACTCGAAGCGCGCGCCCTTGCCCGGCGCCGAGTGCACCTCGAGAGTGCCCCCGTGGGCGAGGGCGATCTGCCGCGCCAGGTACAGGCCGAGGCCCAGCCCTGACGAGTGAGGGCCCCGCGAGAAGCGCTCGAACAGCCGGGGCAGCAGGTGCGGCGCAATCCCCGGGCCTTGGTCGGAGACGGTGAGGATGGCCCAGGAGCCATCCAGGCGTGTCTGCCGGGAAGCCTCCACGACCACGGGGATTCCCGCCGGAGAGTGCTTCAGCGCGTTGGCCACGAGGTTCGAGAGCACCTGGCGGAGGCGGGCCGGATCGGCCATGACCATCAGCTCCGAGGGGCCGCGGAATTGGACTTCGGTCCGAGGGGTCGTGGCGGTGGCGGCGGACTCCGTCACCAACTGCATCAAGTCCACGGGCTGGGTTTGCAGGACGAAGAGCCCCTGGTCGAGCCGGCCCACGTCGAGCAGATCCGAGGCCAGGCGCGTGAGGGCCGTGACGCCCTGGGCCGCCGCCGAGGCATCGCGCAGGTAGTCCGCGGCCTGGTTGCGGAGGGCCCGCTTGTGGATGAGCTCGATGCGCGTGCGCAGGGAGAACAGGTGGTTGGCCATGTCATGGGCGAAGATGGTGATGAGCTCATCGGCGGCGGCGCGGCGGCCCTGCGCGGCGGCGGCCTGCGTGAGCTGCTCCACGAGCTCGGCGCGGTGGGCCAGCATGCCCACCCACCGGGCCACGGTCTCCAGGAAGCGCAAATCGTCCAGGGAGAAGAACTCGGGCTGCTCCGTGGTGCACCCCAGCACCCCGCGCCGCTGGCCTCCGATTTCGATGGGGACCGAGATGTTGGACCGGATCTTCAGCCCGAACTTGATGCCGGGCAGCTCTCCGGGGTCCTCGTCCTGATGCCCGGAGTGCCACGGTTGTCCTGTCTCGAAGACCTCGACGGTGCGCCCGCGGTTGGCCAACTGCAGCCGGTCCAGGCCGAGGCCGCGCTGTTTACGCCCCATGGGCGTATCGCTGACGCCCATGGCCACGAGCGTCTGGGTTTGGGGATCCAGCAGAAAGATGTCCACCTTGTCCGCGTGGAGGATCTCGCTGATGACGTGGCTGGCCCGCTCCAACGTGGGGCGAAGTTCGGCCGCGGGCAGTGCCAGCAGCTGCTCAAGCGTCTGCCATAGCTGGTCGCGACGCTCGTTCTCGGATGGAGGCGGATGCGCAGACACAACGGCAACATGCGCACCACCGGGCCGGAAGGGAGGAGTAGTCCCAGCGGCTTTGGCTTTCCTGCTTGCTCTCCGGACAGGGCACCCGCCGGGGCGGGGGCGTCAGTGCCCGATGCGGACGTTGCTGAGCCCTTCGAGCACATCCCCGCCGTCACACGTGCCCACGGTGGTCTGCTTCTCCAGGTGGATGGTGGAGGGCTGCACGGTGAACTGGAGCAGCTCCGGGCAGTCGAAGCCGTAGTAGCTGATGAGCTGTCCCCTGAGCTCGAGCGTCAGGTCCACGGTGGTGGCGTATTCGCCCGGCTCGGGCTCGGACACGTCAATGAAGGGCACGTCCCGGGTGCGCGCCAGGGAGACGGTGCCTTCCAGGCTTCGCATCCAGGTCATCTTCGTCTGCACGGGCGCCGTCGATTCCCCATCGAGGGGATAGGAACCATCCACCAGGGTCCGGTCGACGATGAGTTTGAGATCTCCCGGCGAGCCCTGGCCCTGGAAGCCCAGGGCCACTTCGAACGAGCGGGTCTTCTTCTCCAGGTCATGAACCGAGTGGAGGAACCACGTTTCATGGAAGGCAAAGGTGCGCGTCTCCTGCGTGCTGGCGCAGCTCACCACCATCTGTCCACTGCCGCTGACGGGCTGGAGGGTGCCGCGGCTGTCGCCGGTCTTGTCACAAGGAAAGGAACACGCTTGCACCGCGAGGGCGCCCGCGAGGGGGAGCAGAGGCTTCATCCAATTCATGCCCTGGAACGCTACCCCACCCCGTTTGGGCTTCGCCAAACAGGCCCCCGGTGGGCCTGAGGTCAACGTCACCCAGCCCTGGGTCAATTTCTTGGAATCTTGAAATAACCAGGATAGCCATGCTAACCAGCCAGCCTGGCTCAGACCATGCAACGTTCTTCTCTCAAGGCCATCGGCATCCTCGGTGTCCTGCTGCTCATCGCCCTGGGGGCCGCGGTGGTTTCGCGCCGCCTGGATTCTCCCGGGGATGCGTCCCTGGACACGCAGGCGGCCACGGCCCCCTCGACCGGCCGGGCCTCCACCGCCCCCGCACCCCCGGGTAGCACCGGAGGGCCCTCTGGCACCGGGGAGCGGAAGCCCAAGGAGGACATCTTGCCCATGCCTGGCTGCTGGGAGGGCGTGGCGGAGTTCGATCGGAACGGCTCGCTCGACACCTTCCGCCAGACGCTCCGCGCGGCTGCGGGGGCAGGGGACAGCGAGCTGTTGAGCTACCTCCAGGAGCGGCTCACGGAGCTCATCGCGGAGGACGAGGGCAAGGCACTCCAGGTCCTGGGGTGGGCGGAGCACTCCGCGCCGCCCGAGCTGGGCGTCTACATGGGGGCCCTGAAGCAGGCGCCCGCCGTCCACCAGCCCCAGGTGGTGGAGCGCCTGCTGAAGATGGGCGAGGACTCCCGGGCGCAGCCGGACATCCGGGCCGCCGCCGTGGACACGCTGGAGTCGCAGAAGCGCCTGTCTCCCGCGAGCATCCAGCGCCTGAAGGCGCTCGCGATGGATCCGGCCACCGACGCGGCCGGCTGGACAGCCACGCGCACCCTGGGCCGGGTGATGAAGGAGGACTACGAGCGCACCGGCACCTTCGCCCCCTACTGGAACGAGCTGCTCGATGTGGGCGAGAAGTCCGAGGACCTGGCCGTGCGCCTGCTGGCCCTGGAGATGCCCTCCTATTCGGATCCCCTCATCGGCAGCGAATCGATGGACCGGCTCGTGGACATCATGCGCAAGGATCCGGAGCGGGACGTGCGCGAGATGGCCGCCTTCCGGCTCGCCGTCACCGAGGATCCCCAGAAGGCCCTGGAGGCCTACCGCACGGCCTTCCCGCTGGAGAAGGACGAGTGCGTGCGCTGGGCGTTGTTCCGCTTCGCCGTGCGCGCGGCCGGTCCCGGTGCCCTGCCGCTGCTCCAGCAGATGGCGGCGCAGGATCCGCGCTTCATGCAGGACTATCAGGACTTCCAGCGGCTCTATGCCGGAGGCACCGTGGACTTCGCGCGCATCTGGCTCGGCGTCCAGGAGCGTCACCGCTGCACCGTCGAGGAAGGGGCGCCCCACCAATGAGTTCCTCCCACCGTCTTCCTTTCCGCCCGGGTCGCGGCTCCCGGTGGTCCGCGCTGCTGCTGGCCTCGGCCCTCTGGGGGCTGCCCGCCCGCGCCGAGCCCACCCCCCTGCGGCAGACCGCCTGCTCGTTCACGGGGATGATCGACGAGCTGCGCGTGGCCCTGAAGTCAGGCTCGCCCGCCTACCGCAAGTACGCCCGGGAGCGGCTCAGGGCCGCCGCGCGCGTCATGCCCGCGGACGAGCTGCGCGCGGCCGTGCAGGACGAGCGGGATCCGGACACGTTGGAGGCGCTGGGCGCGGCGCTCGCCAGCAAGTCCTCCTTCACGGAGGACGCCACGCTCGTGCAGCCGCTGCTCTCCCGGGCCGCGCAAGACGGGGACCCCAAGGCCCGGGCCGCCGCGGTGCGGGGCCTGCGGGGCACGGGCTCCGTGGACCTCATGACGAAGAACGGCGGTGTGGTGACGTACGAGCAGCTCATCCGCGACAGCGCGCCCGAGGTGCGCCAGGCCGTGGTGGACAACCTCATCCACGAGAGCGCCAAGGTGTATTTCGGCCACGAGCGCACGGTGTCCGAGGCCGCCGTGTCCGCGGCGCTGGCCGCGAAGGATCCGCAGGCGGCCGCGCGGTTGTTGTCCGAGGTCTCCATGGAGGCGGTGGGCGCTGACACGGTGGAGACGCTGCGCCAGCAGCTGCGCTCGGAGGAGCCTGCCCTGCGGGGCGCGGCGGCCACGGCGCTCGGCGGCGTGCCGGGCGCGGAGTCCTCCGCCGTGAAGGATGCGCTCGTGTCGCTCTACCGCGACGAGCGGGACCCGGCGGTGCGCAAGGCCGCGCTGCAGGGAATTGTCCGGCTGGGCATGGGCGGTGCTCGCACCACGCTCGAGTCCCTGCGGGGCGTGGCTCCTGCGTTGGATCCGGAGATCGACGCCTGGCAGTCCGCCCTTCGGCTCGGGCTCCAGGAATGGCACCTGCTGCTGCGCGAGAAAGAGCGCCTGCGCAGGTAGCGGCAGTCTCACCCGCAGTCCCGCAGCGCAACCCCCGAGGAGAAGGTATGAACGTGAAGAAGGTGCTGTACACCGCCAGCGCACTGCTGGCCGGCTGGGCTGGAGTGGCCGTGGCGGCGAACGCCAAGGGCCCCATCTGCGAGCCCAACGCCCGCGTGAACTCGACGACGTACTACAGCTGCAGCAGCGGCAGCCACACGGCGCTCGACATCAGCAACGGCACGTGCGGTGAGTGGAACCACCGCGCCATGCTCGCCGGCAGCTTCGCCTACCGGTACTACGGAGGCTGTGGCGCGGCGTGCTACGGCTCGACGTGTAACGGCGGCGCGGGCAACTACTACGTCGTCTCCGGCGCCAGCGGCTGGGACTTCCGTCAGCTGCACATCTACGCCAACGCCAGCTCCGGCACGAAGACGTGCGACGGCTGCGCCCTGGGCCTGGTGGGTGGCACCGGTGATGCCACCGGCCCCCACGTGCACGCGGACAACCGCCAGTACGGCACCCGCAAGTCCGCCTGGTACACCAGCAAGGGCACCACCTGCGGCACCACGGGCAACTGCACCACGGTGATCGGCGCCCCCTCGCTGTAATCCTCAACCCCGGACCGTTCCACCCGTTGCTGGGTGGAACGGTTCACACGCATCTCACGGACATGCCCCCGTCCATGCACCTTCGGCCCTACCAACCGGGCGACCGGGATGCTGTCTATGACATCTGTGTGCGCACGGGCGCGTCCGGCCAGGATGCCCGGGGCCACTTCCTGAGCGACGCGCTGCTGCCGGATGTCTACGCGGGTCCCTACCTCGAACTCGAACCGGAGCGGGCCTTCGTGCTCGACGAGGGCGGCCGGGTGGCCGGGTACGTGCTCGGTACCGCCGACACGGCGGCGTTCGTGGCGGCCTGGCGCGCCCGGTGGCTGCCCCGGGTGGCGGGTCGGTATCCCCGCCCGGCCGAGCCGCCCGTCACCGCGGATGACCGGTTGATCTCCACGCTGTACCACCCCGAGCGGATGCTCGCGCCCGAGCTGGCCCCGCACCCCGCGCACCTGCACGTCGACCTGCTTCCCCACGCCCAGGGCGCCGGGCATGGCCGCCGCATGGTGGAGACCTTCCTGGCCGCGGTGGCCGCCGCCGGTGCGCCCTCGCTGCACCTGGGCACGGCCAACGGCAACACCCGGGCGCTGCGGTTCTATGAGCGTCTGCGCTTCCAGCGCCTCCCCGTGGCGGGGGTTGAGGACACCACGTTCTTCTGGTGCCCCACGGGAGCTTCCCGGTTGCGGTGAGCTGCTGCCGGTCCCGCCGTCTGACGCCCGCCCGACAGAAAGGGCCTCGCGCGTATCCGCCAGGCATCAGTTCCCGGCGGAACCCGTCTCCGTGTGGGGCGGGGACGCGTAAGACGCCGGGACCCTCAGCGACAGGAGACGGCTCGCATGAAGCTTCAAGGCAAGGTGGCGCTCATCACCGGGGCGGATTCGGGAATTGGCCAGGCGACGGCGGAGGTGTTTGCCCGGGAGGGGGCGAACATCAGCATCATCTACCACACGGACGAGAAGGGCGCCCAGGAGACGCGCCGCCTCGTGGAGGCCCAGGGCCGGCGGGCTCTCGTCCTGCAAGGGGACGTGGGGAACTCGGCCGAGGTGGCGAAGTTCTTCGAGCGCACGGTCGCCGAGCTGGGCGTCATCGACATCCTGGTGAACAACGCGGGCCAGGGCATGCAGGGCATTCCCGTGGAGAAGCTGGAGGACGCGAAGTTGGAGCAGATCCTTCGCGTCAACCTCATGGGGCCCTTGTTCTGCGCCCGCTCCTTCATCCAGCTGCGCAAGAAGCACGGCGGCAAGGGGCGCATCGTGAACATCAGCTCGGTGGCCCAGCACCTGCCCACCGCGGAGAGCGCGCCCTATGGCATGTCCAAGGCGGGCCTGGGCTCGCTCACGCGCAGCCTGTCGGTGGAGCTCGCTCCCGACCGCATCAACGTCAACAACATCGCCCCGGGGCTCATCCAGACGCCCATGACGCAGAAGCGCCTGGATGATCCGAAGCAGCGCGAGGAGTCGCTCAAGGAGATTCCGTGGCACCGCGCGGGGCAGCCCGAGGAGATCGCCCGGCTGGCGCTGTTCCTCGCCTCGGACGACGGGGACTACGTCACCGGCCAGACCTGGACCATCGATGGCGGCCTGACGATGAACTGGGGCGGCGCCTGAGCTACCGGCGATGACGTCCGCGCCTCCCTCCAAGGTGTGCGCCGTCTGCGGCCGGCGCATCACCTGGCGCAAGAAGTGGGAGCGGGACTGGGAGAACATCCGCTACTGCTCTGCGCGCTGCCGGGGCCTGAAGGGGGCCGCGGAGCAGGACACGCTCGAGCACCGCATCCTGGAGATGCTCGGCGCCCGGGCCCGGGGCGCGACGATGTGCCCCTCGGAGGTGGCGCGCGCCGAGGGCGGCGAGGCTTGGCGCGAGCGCATGGAGCCCGTGCGCGAGGCGGCCCGGCGGCTGGTGGCCCGGGGGGACGTGGAGATCCTCCAGGGCGGCCAGGTGGTGGACCCCTCGACGGCGAAAGGCCCCATCCGCCTGCGGCTGCGGGCCTCCCGGTGAACGGCCCGGCGGAGCGTCAGTCCACGGCCGCCTGGTCCACGAAGAAGACCACGCGGCCGCCCAGCGCCGGTGCGGTGACGCCCGTTACGCCTTCGGTGACCGTCCACAGATTGGTGCCGCTGCCCGTGGCGTGCATGCCCTCGGGCATCCTCGGCCACTGCGAGCTGCCCGAGAGGTAGGCCTTGCGCGAGGCCCCCGTGGACACCTTGAAGAGGGCGCCCCCGTAGCGCGTGGAGCTCAGCCAGTAGGAGGTGGTGGCGGTGGTGGTCATGATTGGAGCCACCCCCTGCACGTTGGGCTCGTTCATGATGTACGCGCGCTCGGGCTTCACCGCGCCACCCACCGTCTTGAGCCGGTTCGTGGCCGCATCCACCGGCCAGCGGTAGAGCCGTCCCCCGAGCCCGGGCGTGTTGCCGTCATAGGGGCACGGGGTGTCGCCGTTGTTGCAGTACTCGCCCGAGAGCACCGCGGGCACCGTGCCGCGTGTGTCCTTGCCGAGGAAGGAGAACTTGGTGCGGCAGGGGCTGGTGAGGCTCGCGGGCATCACGTACGCGCTCACCTGCGGCAGCACGTACTTGTAGCCATAGGCGCACCACACCGTGCCGTTCTTCCCCAGCTTCGTCTCGCACGCGGTGCTGGTGTCCACCTGGCGGATCTGCGTGAGGTCGAACACCCGGAGGCCGTCCGAGGTGTCCGCCAGATAGAGGTAGTTGCCGAACCAGGCCAGGCCGCTGCCGTGCTCGGCCACGGTGGTGAAGTTGCCGGCGCTGGTGGGCCGCACCAGCAGCAGGTGCCGGTAGTTCACCGCGCTCGCGGACATGTCCGAGATGTCCGCCACGGAGATGCGCACGCCCTTGTCCGGGCTGGTGAGCGCGTAGTGCCAGGAGACGATGGCGGTGTTGGTGCTGCCCGACACGCCCGCGGTGAGCGCCTGCGGAATCCACTCCGAGGTGCCCATGTCGCCGTCGTTCCAGCGGAAGCCTCCCTTGTAGCCCGTGGCGGGCGGGTGGGTGGAGGCGGTGAGCATGGGGCCCGCGCGGTTGAGATCCTGGAGGACGGCCGGCAGCCCGAGCGCGGGGCCGACATCCGCCATGAACGCGGAGGCGCTGCTCCAGGTGTTCTGATCCTGGAGCTGGAGACAGCTCGCGTCATGCACCGTCAGGGGGGCGCCCTCCGTGAGGGGCTGCGCGCCGGTGCCCACGGCCTCGTCCGGGGCGTCCGGCTCCATGGCGGGGCCACACCCCGCGAGGCTGGTGCTGGTGAGCCAGACCACGGCGAAGAACCTTCGGGTTCCTGAGTGAAATCCAGACATGGGGACTCCGGTGGGAAGAGACAGGGGGAGGGGAAGGCCTACCGGCAGTGGGCGCGCCGGAGGGTGACGCCTGCCTCGGTGCGCAACTGGAAGAGGACGCCGCCCTCGTCGAGGACGGTGAAGTCCCGGAAGGTCTCCTCGGGCAGGGTGTTGAGGGGCAGGTCCGTCTGGCCCAACACCTTGCCATCCAGCGGATCCAGGCAGAAGAGCCGCACGCCCGGCGCGGTGGCGGGGCTGGGCTTGCCGGTGGGCAGCGTGCCCGCCACGCCCAGGTAGAGCAGTCCCGTCCGATCGCTGTCGAGCAGGGTGATGGCCATCAGCGGGAAGGCCAGCCGGTACTCGCGGGTGTAGCGGCGCTCGCCGGAGTGCCGGTCGATGACGTTGAGGAAGAGGCGGCCCGTGGGGGCATCGATGATGCGGGCCAGGACGTAGGCGCGGCCGTCCCGGGTAGGCCTGCCCGGAATCTCCGGGTGCGTGGGGTCGGCCTTGCCCGAGAGGTCACCAATGCGGACGAGGGCGCCGTGCTCGCGCTCGACGTACACCGAGTCGCCGTCCACGAAGGTGCCGGTGATGCCGCCGGGCTCGGGGATGCCCGGGCCCGTCACCGGCAGGTCTCCCTTCAGCTCGCCCGTGGTGGGATCCAGGAGGGCCACGGACTGGTCCTTCAGCCGGTCGAGCACCAGCAGGGTGCCATCGGGGGCCACGGTGACATCCTGCGGGGTCTGCTGGGTGAGGGGCAGGGTGCCACGCACCTGGCCGTCCGGGCCCAGCCGCACGAGCCGGCCATTCACCTGGTCCAGCACCACGGCCTCCCCGAGCGGCGTCACCGCCAGGGACATGGGGGCCTCGGGGTTGCCCTCCTGGGGCCGCTCGCGCCCGAGCTGAGAAGCCCCGCTGCCCCAGCCCAGCTCGGCGAACACCTCCCGGGGCTTCGAGGGGGCCGTGGCCTGGGGCGCCGTGCCCGCAGGAGCCGGGCGGCCAGAGGTTCCCACCGAGGGGGGCACTACCCCCGCAGGGGCACCGGACGCCTCCGCGGGAAGCGGCATGTCCCCGGGAGCCTTGCCTCCCCGGCGTGTCACCCCGAACGCGACGGCGAGCACGAGGAGCGCGAGCCCGCCGAGGAGGAGAACACCGCGCTGGCGCACCGTCATGGCTCGAGCCCTTCCCAGCGTCCGGCCGCTCGCGCGGCGGGCTTAGTAGTGCCGGATGGCGTGGTAGGTGGTGGTGGCGGTCCGCAGGTTGTGCACGCAGCCGTACGCGCAGCCCTTGCACTCGTAGGCCCACATGCTGCCCCAGCCGTCCCCGGACTCGTAGAGGAAGGTGTGGCCCGCGCCGTCCGTGTTGTACACGAGCGCGTCGGCCTTCAGCAGGCTGTCGCGGGAGACGGTCTTCCACTGGCTGGTGTCGACGTTGAAGTGGACGGTGCCGTAGGGGTGCGAGTCGGTGGCCATGTTGCTGTTGCTGCTGGGCACCACCCACACCTTGGCGAGGAGGCCGGAGCAGTCCGCGCCGTACGAGCCGGTGTGCGTGCAGCTCGGGCAGTTGCCGGAGCACGAGCCCACGGCGGCGCCCGGCTTGAACGCCCCATGGCCCCACCAATAGGAGAAGCCCATCGCGCTCTGGGCCCGGGCGATGGCGCCATCGCGGGTGGACGTGGGCGGCGTGCTGGTGGCCAGGTTGAGGTAGCTGCCCGAGGCCCAGCCGGTGAGGCCGCTGTAGGTCACCTTGTACCAGCCGCTGGTGGGACAGCCGCCGCCCACCTCCTTGGCGACGGCGCCGCCCGGCATGGTCAGCAGGATGCCGTTGCTCGTGGACGGGCCGGAGCGCAGGTTCAGGTCCGTGGTCGTCTGGAGGTTGGCGCCCGCGGTGACACAGCCGGTCAGCGCGCTTTCCTGGGTGGCGATGTTCTCGTCCGCGCCCTTCAGCTCGATGCTCTCCACGGAGGAAGTGCCGCCTCCACACCCAGCCACCAGGGCCGCCACGAGGCCAAGAACCTTCCAGGGATGACCGCTCATGCCACGAGTGCTCATACACACCTCCACCGGGGAACGTCGGGGGTTGCGAGACGGCCCGGCGTCACACCGGAAGCGGCCACGCACGCGCTGTCTTAAGCCCGGGCGCCTTTCTTGGAAAGCAGTAGAATCACCTTTCTCACGGATTGGGCGGGTGGCTCGGGGTGGGTAGACCCACCTCCGGGAGGCGGGCTAGGACGCTGCCATGCGCGCACGTCCGCGAGTCCTCTTGGTGGGAGCCGGTGCCGTCGGCCAAGTCTTCGGGAAGTTCCTGGCGGCGGCCGGGTGCGAGGTCGCCTTCCTGGTGAAGCCGCGGCATGTGGAAACCACCCGGGCGGGCTTTACCCTCCACCGGCTCGGCCTCGTCTCGCGCGGCACATCCGAGCACTTCTCCCGGTTCGAGGTGCTTTCGTCGCCCGAGGAGGTGGCGCAGCGGACCTGGGACCAGGTCTGGCTCTGCGTCTCCTCGGCGGCGCTGCGCGAGGGCACGTGGGTGGGCGAGCTGGCGCGGGCCACGGGAGACGCCACCTGGGTGATGCTCCAGCCCGCGCTCCACGACCGGGAGTGGCTCCTCCAGCACGTGCCCGAGGACCGGCTCGTCAGCGGGATGATTCACTTCATCAGCTTCGCGTCGCCTTTGACTCCAGGGCAGGGGCCCGGGCCGGGCACGGCGTTCTTGCTGCCGCCGCTGTCCCGAGGCCTGTTCAGCGGCCCCCCCGGACGTCTGCCGGAGGTGCTCCGGACGCTGCGCCAGGGAGGCTATCCCGCCCGCGAGCACCCCAGCGTGGCCCAGGCCATGGCCGTGCCCTCCGCGGTGCTGAACGTCTTCGTAAGCGGACTGGAGGCCGCGGACTGGCGCTTCGCGCGCTTCCGCCAGGGGCCCTCGGTGAGGGCCGTGCGCGAGGCGGCCCGGGAGGCCATCGCGATCGCCTCGGGCGAGCGCCGGTGGCGCACCGAGTGGCCCGTGGGGCTCTTGCGGCCCCTGGCCTTCCGGCTCTTGTTTCTGGGCATGCGGTTGGCGCCCTTCGACATGGAGACCTACCTCCGGGTCCACTTCACCAAGGTCTCCGCGCAGACGCGGTTGATGATTCGCGAGTACATCGACACGGGCAAGCACCGGGGCCAGCCCGTGCGGCACCTCGAGGCGCTCAATGCGCCAGGAGCACGAACGCTCCCGCGATGAGCGCGGGCACCGTCTGGACGTAGAAGATGCGGCGGCTCACGGTGAGGGCGCCCACGATGCCGGCCACCGCCACGCACGCCAGGAAGAAGAGCTGGACCTGGAAGCCGATGGGCTCGCTGGCCACCAGGCCCCACACCAGCCCCGCGGCGAGAAAGCCGTTGTACAGGCCCTGGTTGGCGGCGAGCGTCGCCGAGCGGGCGGCGAACTCCGCGTCCAGCCGGAAGACCTTCATCCCCAGGGGCTTGGTCCAGAGGAACGCCTCCAGCACCAGGATGTAGACGTGGATGGCGGCGACCAGCCCCACCAGGAACTTCGCGGCGATCTGCATGGACAGCTCCCCTCACTCACCCAGGCCGGCGCGTCCAGCGACGGCGGTGGCCCAGGTCCGTTGGAAAATCAAACGGGCTGTACCCTAGCATGTCGGTTTGAATTTCCAACCGATAAATTAGGATGGGGCCATGTCCAAGCAGGCCGTGACTCCGCGGGTGTGTTCCCTGGCTTCCGCGCTGGAGGTGGTGGGGGAGAAGTGGTCCCTGCTCATCCTCCGGGAAGTCTTCTATGGGGTATGCCGCTTCGAGGGCATCGCGCAGAACACGGGGGCGCCCCGGGATGTGCTCACCGCGCGCCTGCGCAAGCTGTCGGACTCGGGGATTCTGCGCCGGGTGCAGTACTCCGAGCGGCCCCAGCGCAGCGAGTACCACCTCACCGAGGCCGGGCGGGAGCTGGCCCCCACGCTGCTGTCCCTGTTGCAGTGGGGCCAGCGCTGGGCGCCCGCGGAGCCGCGTTCCACCGCAGCCTTCGTGCATGACTGTGGACAGCGCCTGCACACCTTCCTGGGGTGCCAGGCGTGTGGGCGCCCCGTCCGGGGAGGAGACCTCACCGTGGGCGGCAAGCCGGTGTTCGCGCCCCGGGAGGAGTGAGCACCTCTCGTGGGAGGTGCGCTACCTGGAAGGTAGGGGTAGCGTGAGCGCATGGATCGCTTCGTGGAGTACACGCTGGAGCTGCTGGAACCGTTGGGTCCCGTCCGGGCCCGCGCCATGTTTGGCGGGTGGGGGCTGTACTGCGACGGGGTGATGATGGGGCTCATCATCCAGGAGCGGCTCTACCTCAAGACGGATGAGGCCACCCGGCCCGCCTTCCAGGCCGCCGGAGGTGAGCCCTTCGTCTACGACGCGGGAAAGGGGAGGGCCCCCGTCACGATGTCCTACTGGACGCCCCCTTCGGAGGCGGAGGACGACGCCCATGCGCTCCTGCCCTGGGCCCGCAGGGCGCTGGAGGCGGCGCTGCGGGCGGCGGCTCAAAAACAACAGAAATCCATCCGCAAGGCCCCGGCCAAGAAGAAGAAACCTCCGCGCACGGGGAAGTGAAATTTGCCGGGCAATGGCGTTTCATCGTGTCTGGGACAGCCCCCCCTGTCCCTCACTCGAATGCCCGGGTGAAGCTCCCCAAAGGTAGACATGAACGTCAGCCTCCCTCTCTTTGAAAGTCCCACCCTGTCTCGCCGTCTGGTGTTGTGCCTCCTGCTGGGGACGCTCGCCGCCTGTGGTTCCCCGGAGCCCGGGGGCCCCGCCGTCCCCGGAGTCATGGCCACGTCCCGTGCGCTCTCCGTCTCTCCGGAGATTCCGCTGTACGCGATTCCGTACGGCACCCAGAACCAGAGCAAGCCCATCGTCACGGCCGGCAATGGCATCTACTTCGTGGTCTGGAAGGAACTGCTCGGCGGCCAGCAGCAGCCGGTGCTCCGGGGCGTCCGGGTGAGGGCGTTGGACGGCGTCCTGCTGGACTCCGCGGCCATCTCCGTCCGCACGCCGCCGTACACGCTCTTCACCCCCCTGGAGGATTTCGCGGTCGCCTTCGACGGGACGAACTTCCTGGTGGTCTACTCGGAATACCGGCACAGCAACATCTCCGCCTACATGCGCATCCTGGGCACCCGGATTCGGGCCTCGGACGGGGCGGTGCTCCCGGACGCGGGGTTCCTCGTCAGCGCCGGCACCCGGGAGACCGCGCGGCCCGCGGTGACCTTCGAAGGGCAGAACTACCTGGTCTCCTGGGAGGGGTGGACCGTCCCCCAGAATGGCGGCACCGCGGCCCGCTTGCTCCACGGGGCCTGGGTCCGGCCCTCGGGTGCGCTGGTGCATGCCTCGGCCTTCCCCATCGCGCCCAATGGCGTCAACGCCCAGCTCGCCACCGGCGGCAACACGGCCATGGCGATCTGGTCCGAGGGCTTCTCGGGGCCGCTGTGGATCTCCCGGTTCATCTCCGAGGTGCCCCAGCCCGTCGCGTCCCTCCCGGTGGCCGGGACGGGTGGCAGCCCGGCCTTCGGCTTCGATGGGACGAACTTCCTGGTGGTGTGGAATGAGGGCGGCGCGCTGAAGGGCAAGCGGGTGAGCAAGGACCTGTGGAGCGTGCTCGACGCCACGGCCTTCACGGTGGCCACGGAGGTGGCGACGGGCGCCTCCGTGCACTTCGACACGGGCCGCTTCCGGGTCACCTACGAGGGGACGCGGGGCGGGGGGCCGCAGGTGCTCAGCCGCCGGGTGACGGGCAGCGGCGAGGTGGGGGCGGAGCAGGTGCTCTCGGACCTCCATGCCTCCGCGGGGACGGAGACGCCTTCGGCCGCCTCGGGGGGAGCGGACCAGAACCTGGTGGCCTACCGGCAGTTCGATGCGTCCGTGAACCTGACGCGCATCCGGGTGCGGCGCTTCTCGGATCCGCAGGAGGTGGCCTGCACCTCGGGGGCGCCCACCCTCACCGTCAACGGGGGCACGGAGCTGACGCTGGAGTGCGGCTCGGGGACGTACGCGGACCTGGGCGCCCAGGCGGCCGATGGGTGCGGCAACCCGGTGGTGGTGCATGCGTACAACACGGGCGCCGACGCCACGGGGCCCGGGCCGAACCTGGGGGCGGAGGGCACGTACTCGGTCTCGTACGCGGCCTGGAATGCCCAGGGGGATGTGTCTGTCACGCGCACCGTGCACGTGGAGGACCGGACGGCGCCGGTGCTGGTGCTCAAGGGCGCCGCCCACCAGACGCACACCTGCGGCAGCCAGTGGGTGGAGCCGGGCGTGGAGGCCACGGACGCGTGCTATGGCAACCTCGCGGCCACCGTGTGGCACACGGGGGAAGTGAATGGCTGGGCGGAGGGCACCTACACGGTGACGTACACGCTGACGGACAGTGGCGGCAACACCGCCACGCCCGTGACGCGCACCGTGGACGTCGTGGACTGCCCCTGGTAGCCGCGCCCTGCCCCGCCCGGGGGTTCAGCTCTCCACAGGGAGCCGGGCGATGGCCTCGGGGCCTGGCGCGGGCGGCCCGCCGAAGAAGCGGGACAGCTCGACCCGGGCCTCTCGGGCTTGCGCCCCGCTGATGCGCCCCTCGCGCTCCAGCCTCCCCAGGATGACGTCCGCGCGGGTGCGCAGCGTCTCCGGGCGCTGGGCGGGCAGCCAGCGCCGAGGGGCGGGCAGCATGGCCGCGAGCATCGCGCCCTGCGCCACGCTGAGCGAACGCGCCGAGACACCGAAGTGCTCGCGGGCCGCCGCCTCGATGCCGTACACCCCCGGCCCCCACTCCACGACGTTGAGGTACAGCGCGAGGATGCGCTGCTTGGACAATTGGGCCTCCAGCCGGCGCGCGAGCAACAACTCCTTGCCCTTGCGCAGCAGGCTGCGGTCCGTGGACAGGTAGAGGTTCTTCGCCAACTGCTGGGTGAGCGTGGACGCGCCGCGCCCCAGCCGCGCCTCGCGCACGGATTGATCCAGGGAGTTCTTCACCTCGGTCCAATCCACGCCTTCGTGCCGGTAGAAGCGCGCATCCTCGGAGATGAGCACGGCGTCCACCACGTGCGGGGCCACCGCGCCGAGGGACACCCAGGCCTGGCGCACGCGGGGCTTCTTCCCCGCCGCGTACACCTCCTCGGCCCGCTGGGCCATGAGCGCGGTGGTGCGCGGATTCTCCGTTCGTAGCGCGCTCACGTCGGGCAGCCGCGCGTACCCCACACCGAGCCAGAGCATGAACAGGAGCCACCCGCCGAGCGCCCAAAACCTCCAACCCGCGCCGGAGCGTTTCTCCCCGCCGCGCCGAGCGCTGGAGGGGGGCTGTTTTGTCTTCTGCGTCCGGACGGTAGGGGCGCGTGCGGAGGGCGGACGGGAGGCCATCGGTGTAGGCATATGTGCACCGGTGAGGGGCCACTGTCCAGAAGATGGCCGGACGCCACGCGGCGGCTCAAGGCCGAAGCCGGGCCTCGGCAATCCGCGCTGGACGCAGGGGGTCCCAAAAAACTGGCTTTGGTTCCCAAATGCGAGCGCCGCCCCCGTTATCAGAGGGCGGCGCCTTGAAAGCGGCGGGAATCGAACCCGCGCCGGGCGGCGCGAAACCTCTAGTTCGTAGCGGAGAATTGATGCCCTCTGTGGTTTCAAGGGCTTACGGATGATTAATAATCGGAATTCTTGAAAGAATTGATGCCGCTCTGAGCGGTGAAGCTACACGAACCGCTACACGGCAAGAGCGCGGCGGGGCTTTGGGGGCTCACCGGAACTCGTCCACGATGTAGACCCCTGCCACGGAGAATTCGAGGATGGCGGTCCCCGGTTTGGAGTCGGGGCGCTTCTTGAGTTGGCCCTTCGCGAGTCGGGCCACGGCGCAGATAGGCACCCTGTTTCCCCCGGGGGGCTGTGCTGCGTGGTAGCGAATGACGACCTGGGGGCCATCCGTCCAGACCCGGCCGTATAGCCGCGTTGGCGATTCAAGAGGGCCGAGTCGGTCTTCCAGCATGCTCTCAACCGGCCCTTCGTAGAGAGTAATCGGGGTGGTGTCGGTCTGGTTCACGTCGAGTGTCACAAGGCCGCCGTCACCTACGGAGAGTTGTAGATACCGCATTGCCTTGAGCGCCTCCTCTGGGCACTCCTCGGGTCCAGGGGTCCCATCTGGGCGAAGGGCTACCCGCCCGGGTCCGGTGGCCGGGCAGCCAAAGGACGTCGCAAGCAGGAGGGCGCCGCACAGGCATAACAGGGAACGCTTGATGATCCGCATGTCGGGCTCTTACTCGCGGGCAAGAGAAGGGTCCAACTTCACGAAGACGGGTACAAAACCGTCGTCACGGATGAGTTGGAGCGCCAAGGTTTCGAGCCCGGACGCCGACGCAAAGGCGCTCCGGTCTGCGACGATGGCCACCGCACCGGTAGCACCAGGAGCAATCGAGCGCGGTGTCATTCGCACGGCGCACTTCAGCTTTTTGGTCTCGGGCAGCCAAAAGCCGTCCGCAGGCGTCAACCGCGCTTCGTCCAGGTTCCAAGCACGGGTACCGCGATTCTTGATTCTCACAATCACTGCCACCTTGCCCTTACCGGAATAGACGGTAGCAACAGCTTCGGAGTCCAAATACGCCGAGTCCTTGAAGACCAGGGTCTGTTTCAGCCGGAAAGGCGTCTGCTCGGTAGAGCCAGTCACAAGGAGTGCGGCGAGGGCATGATCCGGCGAGTTCGCCTCTTGCGCGTAACGCTCGTTCTCTTCCCGGTAACTCTGCTCCCTCTTGAGTGCGTTCTCCAAGTCCGCTCGGAGGTACTTCACGGTCTCCGGGTCCCAGAACAGGTTGACCTGATGGTCCACGGTCGCCTTGTCCGCCGTGACAGTGAACGGGATCTGCGTTCCGTCCACCAACGTGACCACGAGCGGCAGGCGGTCCTCTGGAGTTAGATCGAGGATCGGCACCAGCACCACCACCTTACCGGCCACCGCGAGCGGCTCGAAGCGCCCCTCCCAGCCCTCCAGCTTCGTGCCTGCCGGATCCACGTCCTTCTCGAAGTGCAGAACGGTGGCGACCTCTCCCGCGACGTAGACGAGGCGAGCAAGCCGGCCGGGTCGCCAAGGAAGGAGGACATTCCGGATCTGAGGCTCGCGGTCCTTGGCGCTGGCAACAGAGGCCACGAGCACGGCAAGCAAGACAGACCGGCGAGGCAGGAAGTCGAGCATAACCCACCTAACCTAGCAGGATGGGAGGCAGGCAAACAACCTTCGAGGGCATCGTCGCGAGCCCCTGACCGCCCTATCGTGGAATTCATGAAATCGCCGAATCGAGCCTTTGTTCTCTGGTTGCCGGTCACGCTGACGGCTCTGATGGGAGGCTGTTCCACGGGAGCCCGCGTTACTACTGTTCGTGCTCTCGCGCCGCTCCCCGGGGCTGACCCGAACATGCTCGCCGCGACCGACCCGAACCGGCCTGCCGCCGTGGCCCAGACCACTGGGAACTGCTGGAACTCAATGAACTGCTGTATCCAGAATCACCCCCTGACTCCGGTACAGAGTTGCGGCGCCGATCCCTCCGAAGCGGCGAAGATCCTCGAAGCCCTCGGGCAATTTGCAGCCGCCGCACAGGTCTTGGAAGCGGCGGGGCGTCTCCCGAAGTGGAAGAGGAAGTGCATGGACAGTTACAACAAGTGCATAAATAAGGGGTGGGTTGGCACATGGAACTGTGTGGACTGCTTGCGGTACTGTGAAGGCCAGCAGGGGGTCTGGCCAGAGGATCGGTGCTTCCCAGAGGATGGCGAGTGGTAGGTGAGACCATGACCGCTGAGATTGATTGGGGACCCATTCGGGCACTGGGGCAGCGCGTGATCAAGCGCGGCGAACCGCTTGAACTCACGGAAGAGGTGCGCTCCCTCTTGCGAAGGTCCGCCTCGGAAGTCTCGCTCCCTCCAGAGGACGCGGAGAACGCTCTACTCAGCGTGCCCACGGCCACCACGCTGCTCGGGGAGATCACGCGCCGTATCCGGGAAGGCTCGGACCGGCTAGGCGAGGCCCGACACCGGGCATATGACCTCAGGGAAGCTGGGAACCTGGACGGCGCGTGCAGGCAGATGGAAGAGGTGCTCGCCGTTGAGGTCGTTCCGCTGTATCGCAAGCGCGCCGAATCCATGATTCGCGAGACAATCCGGCTCAAGTCGGTTGCTGCGAGCGGACAGCCTGATCCGAAGCTCTCCGACCGGGCTCAACTCCCGGTCCTTCTGCACCGCGTCCAGCAAGGGCAGCCGCTGGAACTCACCGAGGGGATGCGCGCCTTCCTGCGACGGTCCGCCGCTGACGTAGGCATGAGCGAGGCCGAAACGGAACCGGCGCTAGGCAGTCCTGAGAGTGCAGGGGCGCTTCTCGGGCAGATCATGGGGCGCCTCCGTGACGCCTCAGACCGGCTTGAGGGCGCCATGTCCCGTATGATGGAACTCCGGGATGCTGGCGATCTCGAAGGGGCACGCCAGCAGATCCGCGAATGGCTCGCCGTGGAGGTCGTCCCGCGATACCGCCGCGCCGCCGAGGAGAACCTAGCGGGTCTGGACGAACCGCCCACGGCAACCTGACGGCTTAGACGCAATACCCGCTCTACCCAAATGACTGAATGGGACGCGCGGTAGTCGCTGTCGCTTCAAGAAATCCGCAGAGACGCATCGCCAAGAGGATGGGTTCTTGAATCAAAGAAAAGGATTTCTTCTACGCCAGACAAGACCTTCATGAAGTGTAGCTTTGTGTCTATTATCGCTTCGGAAGTTGTTGGAAAGATCGAAACTGCGACTGCGCGGCTTGGAATCTCAGCGATTGCGCTCGCAATGTGTGCATCTTGGGGGCCTAGCCCGGATCGGTCACAGCGGGCACGGAGATAGGGCTGGTGTCGCAGCGAAGCCTGCTGGTGACCTCGCGCTTTGCCTTGAGGCGGTTCTGGTTTCTGCAACAGGCAAAGCGCGGCTCTCTCCCGCCGGAGTCGGGGCCCGCGCGAGGTTGTCAAAGAGCAGCGTGCGTCAGGAAGGGGCAGGGCCAGTGCGCAGCTGTTCCGCGATGCGCGCGAAGAGGTCTTTCACCGGGGCTGCGGCGCTCAGGGACAGCACGACGCGGCGGACGCTGACGCGCACGAGGGCGGCCACCTTCAGCAGCTTGAGCCGAAGGGTGCCCACCTGCGCGCG
>NZ_JAHXBH010000041.1:0-60282 GCF_020103775.1 Allostigmatella hybrida | reverse complement strand
CGCGCCAGAGAGCAGGCAGCATATGCTGGGGGCCCGCATGGCCTTCTCCCCTTCCCCCAGTCTCGACGTGGCCACGCCCGAACGCGTGGCCCTGCGCTTGCCCGTAGCGGGCATCGGCTACCGGTGCCTGGCGTGGCTCATCGATGCGGCGATCCTCTTCTTCTTCTGGGTCATCGCCTACTTCGTCTTCTCGCTGCTCGTCTCGGACGTGCTTGGCGCCTTCCGGGCCCTGTCCGGGCTCGGGCAGACCCTGCTGGCGGTGGGTGTCTTCGCTACCCAGTGGCTGTACTGGACGGCGGCCGAGGTGCTCCTGGGGGGGCAGACCCCAGGCAAGCGGCTGACCGGAATCCGGGTCGTCCGCTCGGACGGCTCGCCCGTGGGCGTGTACGAGAGCGCCGTGCGCAACCTGCTGCGGGCGGTGGACTTCCTGCCCCTGTTCTACGCCACCGGCTGCATCACCATGCTCTTCACGCCCCAGCACCGCCGGCTGGGGGATTTGCTCGCGGGCACCCTCCTGGTGCGCGAGGAGCGCTTCGACCTGGACCGGTACACCGCGCCCACCGCCACCACGTCCGCCGCCGTCCCCCGCGAGGCCGTGGCCCTGGCCCCCGGCGCCGGGGCCCTGGCCCCCAACGAGGTGGACCTCATCCTCGACTTCCTGGAGCGCACCCCGTGGCTGGAGCCCGAGGCGCGGCTGCGGCTGGGAGCGCGGCTGGTGGAGCGCTTCGGCGGGCTGGACGAGGCCGGGCGGGCCCAGGTGCTCGCCTCGCCCCAGGCGCTCGAGGGCTTTCTCCGGGCGCGGGCCCAGGCGGTGAGCTGACGTGGCCGTCCCCCTGCCCACCTTCGTGGCCCGGCGGAGGCCGGACTGGGAGGCCCTGCGGGCCCTGCTCGCCCGGCAACGCGCGGGCACCCTGCGCCTGGACGAGCTGCGCACGCTCGACACCCTCTACCGCCGGGCCGCCTCGGACCTGGCGCACGCGCAGACCTTCTACCCGGCCACGGACGCGTACCGCTTCCTCAACCAGCTCTGTGGCCAGGCCTACGCCGCCATCTACCAGCCCCCCCGGGAGCGCTGGGCGGCCGTGCGCGGCTTCTTCGCGCGCGAGTTCCCCGCCACCCTCCGGGCCGAGGGGCGCTTCGTGGCCGCGAGCGGGGGGCTCTTCGTGCTGGGGCTGCTCCTGGGGGCGCTGGTGGTGCTGCTGGAGCCCCGGGGCGCGGAGCTGCTCGTGCCCGAGGGGGTGCGCTCCTACGTGGCCCAGGGGCGGATGTGGACGGATGACCTGCTCTCCGTGGCGCCGCCCAACGCGGTGGCCTCCGGCATCGCCACCAACAACCTCACCGTCATCATCTTCACCTTCGCCTCGGGCATCCTCTTCGGCCTGGGCACGGTGTTCACCCTGGTGAACAACGGGGTGCAGATTGGCGCCATCAGCGCCCTGTGCGCCCGCGAGGGGCTGGGCGGACGGATGCTGGACTTCGTGGCCGCGCACGGCCCGGTGGAGCTGTCCATCATCGTCATCGCGGGCGGCGCGGGGCTGATGGTGGGCCAGGCGCTCATCGACCCGGGGGAGCTGCCCCGGGGACAGGCGCTGGCGCTGCGGGGCCGGACGGCCGTGAAGCTGGTGCTGGGCTGTGCCCCATTCCTGGCCGCCATTGGCGCCGTCGAGGGCTTCATCTCCCCGGGCAGCCTGTTTCCCCCCTGGCTCAAGGGGGCGCTCGGGCTGACGCTGGGGGCGCTCTTCTGGGGCTACCTGCTGCGGGCGGGCAGGGGCGAGGCCGCGCTCTCGTCCACGAGGCTGCGCTGAACCATGGACTCGGCGCGCTTGCGCTGCCGGTGGCGGAGGATCTTCTCGTAGGCGCCGTTGAGCTCGCGCATCTTCTCCACCGAGCCGCCCCGGTCCGGGTGCCGCTCCAGCGCCAGCTCGCGGTAGCGCTTGCGCACCACGTCTTCCGAGTCCAGCGGCGACACGCCCAGCAGGTGGTACGGGTCCTGCTCCTCCAGGGCGTTGAGCCAGCGGTCCAGCCGGTCCTTCACCTCCAGGAAGCGGCTGTCCTCCGCGGACGTGTCCTTCGCCGGGTAGGTGCGCATCTTCGCATCCGAGCGGAAGATGTCCGTGTAGGTGCTGGAGACCCAGCGGTGGCAGGAGCCGCAGCGGAAGTACTTCACCCGCCGTCCGCTGCCTTCGTGTAGCGTCATCCGAACGCCGCAGTGCGTGCACTCGACTTCGACGTTCTCCAGGGTCTGCCAGCTCACCGCCGGATTCATGGCTGCTTCTCGCTCTCCTGTGTGGGCGCAACACGCCTGTAGCACCCACAAGGTCTCACGAGAAAAGTCTCCGTCAAGAATTTAACCGCCGGGCTGCCGTGACGGGGGCCCCGGGGGTGGTAGAACGCCCAGGCCTCCCCTGCCCTCGGGCCCGCCATGCGTCCCCTCCCGCTCGCCAGCCTCCTGCTGCTCTCCCTGCCGGTGTTCGCCCAGGCCACGCCGCCTGCGCCCCCGGGGGTCCAGGCCCGCGAGGAGCCCGCCCCCGCCGCCCGGGGCGGCACGGTGAGCGAGGACACGGCCCTGCTGCGCGGGCTGCTGTGGGCCACCGAGCCCACGCCCGAGGAAGTGCGCGCCATGGCCATCGAGGACCTGGCACTCCTGGCGGACCCCCGCGCCCTCAACCCGCTGGCGGCGCTGCTGTGGGACCCGAGCCCGCGGATTCAAGCCGCCGCCCTGCGCGCCGTGGCCCTCTTCCAGCATCCCCGCGCCGAGGAGATTCTCACCCAGGTGGTGCGCCACACCCAGCTGCCGGACGCCCTGAAGCTCCAGGCGCTGGACGGGCTGCTCTACCAGCGCACGGCTTCCGCGCGCGCCACCGTGGGGGCCATCTCGAAGGACCCTCGCCTCCCGGCCGCCCTTCAGTCCGCCGCCCTGGGCGTGCTGGCCCGCTGGGACGTCCCTCGGAAGTAACCCCTCGTCCTACCCTCCGGCGACGGCAGGAACGATCGTGATGCGATCTCCTTCCGTCACGGGGGTGGCCAGTTGTTGCAAGAAGCGAATGTCTTCGTCGTTGTGGAAGATGTTGATGTAGCGCCGCACAGCGCCCTGATCGTCCAACACCCGCGCACCGATGCCTGGGAAACGCTTCTCCAGGTTCGCCAGCACTTCGCCCACCGTGTTTCCCGCCGTACTCGCCTCACTCTGCTGCTGAGTCAGGCTGCGAAAAGGGGCCGGAATGCGCACCAGCGCCATGGATCACTCCTCCTTGCCAATCGTGATCAGCACATTTCCCTGAAACACCAACTCCAAGCCCCCCGGCTTCGCCCTGCACTCGACGTCCGCGAGATCCTGGACGACATACCGCGCCCCGCGCTCCCGCAGATCCGCGCCATCCCCCGGGGTAAGTCCCAGGCAAACCGCCCCCGCAGCGGCCCCCGCAGCGATGCCGCTCGGCGCATCCTCCACCACCAGGCACCGGTCCGCAGGCACTCCCAACCGCTTCGCCCCCAGCAGGTAGCAATCCGGTGAGGGTTTGCCGTTCTGGATGTCCTCCCAGGTGACGCAGACCCGGAAAGACGAGGCCAGGCCCAAGGCCGCCAGCACGCGCTGGACGCGTGTCTTGGAGCCACTGGTCACCAGCGCCAGTGGCACCCCCGCGGCAGCGAGGCGCTCGGCCAGCCGCTGGGTCCCGGCCATCCCGCGAAAGTCCAACCGGGGCTCTGCCTGCCGGACCTGGTTCAGGAGGTGCTCCCGCGCGCCTCCCTCCAGCTCCGCGAACAGCGCCGACACGGTGTGCTCGGGTGAGCGCCCCAGAACGTAGCGGCGGATGTCCTCCTCGGTCAGGGTCTTGCCGTGACCGCGCGCGATCTCCTCCCACAGTGCCGCGACGGCCTGATGGGTATCGATCAGGACTCCATCCATGTCGAACATCACGGCGGATAGGATTTCTGACGGCATTGGGCCCTTCCCCAAGGAATCCATCAACCCGCGGCGGCCACCGGGGCATCCCGGCGCTGGGTTGCCCCCAGCCTCCCCGCGATCACCGCGTGCTTCATGGCCTCGGCCATGCGGACGGGATCGGGCGCCTGCGCGACGGCCGTGTTGACCAGCACGGCATCAGCCCCCATCTCCATGGCCTGCGCGACCTGGGCAGGAGAACCGAGCCCTCCTTCGATAATCACAGGCACCGAGACCGCGTCGATCACCTGCTGGAGCGACTTCGGATCGACGATTCCCCGTCCGCTGGCGACGGGCGCGGCCATGATCCGGAGCGCGCAACACCCCATCCGCTCGAGCGCCAGCGCATCTTGGAGATCAGGCAGGATGAAGGGCATGACCGCACAGCCCTCGTCCAGCAACTGCTTGGCGGCCTCCAGCGTCTGGCCATTGTGCGGCAGGTTGTCCGAGGGCCGGACATCGAGCTTGAACACCTCGATTCCGTGGGCGCGGCGAAGGGACCTCACCGTCCGGAGCGCGTCCTCCTTGGAGTGAGCGAACGACGTCGTGCCGATCCAGTTGAACCGCTCCAGCGGCACGAACTGGTCAATGTCCGAGAGCAGCAGGCTGGTCCGGGTCTGCTCCAGGTCCAGGGTCGTGATGAACACGTCACAGCCGCTGGCCGTGAGCACCTTCGCCACCAGCTCGGCCGACACGTACTGCTCGATCCCCAGGATCAGCCGCGAGCGGAACTTCATCGGACCGGCCACGAGCCATGGCTCTGAACCTGACTGCTCACCATCACGAAGCATTGCTGCACCTTTCAGAGAAGAGGTGATGGGGACGATCACCTCGGGAGAGGGGGGTGTTCCGCCCCTCTCCCAGAGGCCGGGAGATTACACGTCTTTCGCCCCTGTCGGACAATCCAGCTTAGCGGACTTTCCGGGAGGAAGCCAACGCCCAAGACCCGTCAGGCCTTGTCCGCGGGCAGACGGCCGTCCGCGATGGAGCACTTCTTGAAGGCGGGACGATCCGTGATGCGCGCCACGTAGTCCGTGAAGATCGGCTCCTGGAGGCCCGGCGCCTTGAACGAGAGGGCCCAGGCGATCTGAGCGCCCACGTAGACATCCGCCGCGCTGAACTGCTCGCCGAGGATGTACGGCCCCGGGGTGAGCATCTTCTTGAACGCGCCGAGCGTGTCCTCGTAGCTGCCATAGCCGACGGTGCCTTTGTTGTCGGCCAGCGGGCGCTTGAGCATCACGTCGAGCAGGGCCGGCTCGAAGCAGCCCGCGCCGAAGAACAGCCAGCGCAGGTAGGTGCCGCGACGCACATCTCCCAGCGGCGGCGCGAGCCCGGCCTGCGGGAAGGCATCGGCCAGGTAGGTGATGATGGCCGCCGTCTCGGTGATGACGGTGCCGTCATGAACGAGCGTCGGCAGCTTGCCCATCGGGTTGAGGGCGAGGAACTCCGGCGACTTCTGCTCGCCTTTCTGCAGGTCGATGCGCACGACGCGGAAGGGCGCCCCCACCTCGTGCAGCATCCAGTGGACCATCTGCGCCCGCGACTGGGGGTTGTGATAGAAAACGATTTCTCCGCTCATCGGTTGCTCCTTGCTGGGAAGGCGCGGAGCATGCCCGGTTTCGCATCGCGCGGAGAACAATCCTTCACGGCAGGCGGCCTCTCCGCGGAAGCCGCCCGCCCCCCCCGCGCCTCAGTTCACGACGGTGACGGCGCCCGTGGTCGTGTTGTGAACGAGCGCGCCGCGCTCGAAGTCCACGCGCCGGCCGCCGCTCACCGCGTAGGCCTCCGACTTCGGGAACCCCAGCGTCTGCGCGACTCCCGCCTCCAGGTACTTCTGGAGCAGGGCACCCTCCAGCCACCGGGCCCCCGTCGCGGACGACCAGTAGATGTGGCCGCCCTGGAAACGGCTGACCTTGCCGGGGGCGAAGGACGTGTTCTCCTCATCCGACACCGGGTAGCCCAGCGCGCTTCGCTCCCAGCCGAGCGCCTCCCAGCGGGCGCGGATGTGGCCATGCACCTCGTGCGCGCCCGTCGCGGGCGTCCAGTAGATGCTGCCCAGCACGGCGCCCTTCTTGAAGTGGTTGTAGCGGCCCACCCCATCCGGCGTCTTCAGCTCCCCCGTGGTGGGGTAGCCCAGCTCGCTGCGCTCCCAGTCCAGCGCCTCCCACTTCTGGCGGATGAAGCCGTGCACCTCCCAGGCGCCCGTCTCGGGCGTCCAGTAGATGCTGCCGTTCTGGAAGTGGTTGTAGCGGCCCACCCCATCCGGCGTCTTCATCTCGTCGGTGATGGGGTAGCCCAGCGGGCCTCGCTCCCAGTTCACCGCCGCCCACCGGTCGCGGATGAGCCCGTGCACCACGCGCGCTCCGGTCGCAGGCGTCCAGTAGATGCTCCCACGCTCGAAGGCGTTGTAGCGCCCCACCCCGTCCGGCGTGGTGTTCTCTCCCGTCTGGCACTTGCCCAGCAGCACCGCGCCGTTCACCGCGTCGTACTTCGCCTTGATGTCCCCCTGCAGCACGCAGCCGGTGCCACAGGCGGCGTTGGCGCGGTTGAGGTAGTCCGTCCAGGGCCAGTTCGCGCCGGGATCCGTGCGGTTGTACGGCTGCAGCTGGCCGTGCCCTACCACGTGGTAGCGGTCCCGGGGAACGCCGTGGTCCCGCGTGATGTCGCACAGCAGCCGGGCCGAGGCGTCGAGCTGTCCCGCGGGCCACACGGTCTGCGCGGCATACCCGCCGTGCTCGATGCCAATGGAGAAGTCGTTGGAGCCCCTGCCGTTCAGCCCGCACTCCACGCCGCCATTGTTCTTGCAGTCAAAGGTGGCCCCGATGTGCCAGCCGCGGCTGCCGTCCCGCACGAGCTGGCTGATCTCCTGGCCGTCCTCCCGCACCACGTAGTGCGCGCTCACCCCCGAGGTGGAGTTGGTCAACCAGCTCCAGCACCCCGCATAGCTGCTCTCACAGGTGTGGATGACCACCATGCGCACCCCCATGGGCCGGGCGTTGTAGTTGGGTGAGGGCCGCCACACGGCCGGGGCGTAGTCCGGGCCCGCGAGCAGTTGGGGGGGCGGCGCTTGCTCCTCGTCCGGTGCCAGTCCGCTCGCGGCCCCTTCCTCCGAGAGCGTTCCCAGCCCCAGGCGGAATACCCGGAACACCTCATCCTGGGAGAAGCTGCGCCGCCCCTGCGCGTCCGGAATGCCAGAGATGGCTTCCACGGCCGGTGCCCAGTCCACCACCCGGTTCCGGCCCAGCCCCAGCCGCATCGAGTGGTGGGACAGCAGCGCCGCCGCCGCGCGGACGTTGGAGCGGGCATCGGTCCGGGCCTCTGCCGCAGTGACCCCGGCACGCTTCGCACCTTCCTCCAGGAGTTCCTCCGAGAGCGCCATCATCCCGAAGACGGCCGGGCGCCCCTCGAACTCCTCGGCGCCCTCCACCATCTGGTAGCGCGTCTGGACGAAGGCGATGGCCTTGAGCAGCGCGGGCGGCACCCCGAACTCCTGCCCCGCATCCCGGAAGAGCGCATCGGAAGCGCTGTCCTCGCGCGCCAGCACCTCCGCCCGTGCCGGGTCCATCTCCTGCACGCCGCGCTCCACGGCGGAGACCGGGAGCTCTTGAGGCGTTTCATTCGAGCCACAGGCCTGCGCCAAAGCCAGCGTGGCGGTGAGCACGGCCATGCCATGTCTGTTTTTCATGGGGGATTCTCCTGACGTCGTTTTTGAGGGAGAGGCCCCATTCCCTACCGAATCCCGCCGGACAAGTGAAGCGGGTGATATCTGCCCTACCTGCCTTCCGTGAGACACGGAATCTCTGAGCCATTGCGTCAAAATCCGGATACCGATTTTCCGGCGCAACTCCGTGCAGGATTTGCCGATAACGGATGTTCCGCCTCTTCCATGCCCCCTTCTGCCTCCACGAATTGGAACCGCTGATCATGGACTCGAGATTGACGTTCAGAAGCCTTGTCTGGGTGTTGTCCGCGGTACTGCTGACCACGTCCTGCGGCCCCGGGGATTTCCCGGAGGATCCTCGCAGCGAGGAGCTGATCACCCTGGACTCCGCCCTGGGGTCCGTGGACATGCACAACCTCATGTCCGACACGGACATCGCCGGGTACCAGACGGTGACGCCGGATCAGGTCCAGAGCTTCCTGGCGTCCAAGGGTTCCTTCCTGGCGGGCTACCGCGACCCGGCGTTCGGCAACAAGACGGCCGCCGCCCTCATCGTGGAGCGAGCCACCGCCTACCGCATCAACCCGGTGTACATCCTGGCGCGCATCGAGACGGAGTCGGGGCTCATCCGCAGCGGCACCTCCCGCAACCTGTCCAAGGCCACCGGCTGTGGCTGCCCGGATGGGAGCGGCTGCGACGCGGCCTACACGGGCTTCGGCAAGCAGGTGGAGTGCTCGGCGAAGACGTTCCGCAACTACCTGAGTGACCTGGAAGCAGGCCGAACCACCGTCTCCGGTTGGAAGGCGGGCGTGGCCAAGAACACGCTGGACCCGTGCACGGTGCGGCCCGCCAACAACGCCACCGCCGCCCTCTACACCTATACCCCCTGGGTGGGCGCCTACGCCGCCCAGTGCGGCACCTCGGCCTGGGGAGGCTCCTCGCTGGTGGCCCTGCTCTACCGGGAGTTCCGCGACAGCCGAAGCTGGGGAGGCGCCTGCGGGGTCGGTGGCGCCATCCTCACGCGCTACAACCAGATCGGCGGGGCCGGGGGCGTGCTCGGCGCGTGCACGACAAGCGAGCTGACCACTCCCGACGGGGTGGGCCGCTACAACCACTTCCAGAAGGGCAGCATCTACTGGACGCCCGAGACGGGCGCCTGGGAAGTCCACGGCCTCATTCGCGCCCGCTGGGAGTCGCTGGGCTGGGAAACCGGCGTGCTCGGCTACCCCACCACGGGGGAGATGAAGACGCCGGATGGGGTGGGCCGCTACAACCACTTCAAGAAGGGCGCCATGCTGGGCAGCATCTACTGGACGCCTGAGACGGGCGCCTGGGAAGTCCACGGCCTCATCCACGAGAAGTGGGCAGCGCTGGACTGGGAGCGCGGCGTGCTGGGCTACCCCATCTCCGGAGAGACGGCGACTCCTGATGGCGTGGGCCGCTTCAACCACTTCAAGAAGGGCACCGTGCTGGGCAGCATCTACTGGACGCCCACGACGGGCGCCTGGGAGGTCCACGGACGCATCCGCGAGAAGTGGGCGGAGCTGGGCTGGGAGCGCAGCACGCTGGGCTACCCCATCTCGGACGAGTACGCCGTGAGCGCCGGCCGCGAGAGCGAGTTCCAGAAGGGCTTTCTCACCTTCCATGCCGCCACCGGCACCGTCTCCGTCCGGATGAAATAGCGATGAGCCACTTCACTCCTTGGAAGCCGTGTGCCGTTGCCGTCTCGCTCGGAGCCCTCCTGTGCGCGGGCGGGGCCTGGGCGCTCACGCCCACGAACGTGACCCAGGTGGCCCGTGTGACCGGCGCCAGCCTCTCCGGAGAGCCCCTGCCCAATCCCAACCAGACCCACGTCAACTACGAGGTGATGGGCACGGATCTCGGCATCCTCTGGGACAAGGGCGGCGGAGAAGTGTTCGTCCTGTTCGGAGACACCTTCGGCCACGGCTGGTGTGGCAACGGCGGTTGCGGCGGAGGCTGGCGCAGCAACGTGCTCGCGAAGTCCTCGGACCGGAACCTCGCGGACGGCTTGACCTTCTCCACGATGATTCAGGATGCCTCGCGCCACGCCAAGGAGATCCTCCCGTCGAAGAAGATCAACTTCGATGAGATGACCGTCATCCCCACCGCGGGCGTCACGGTGGGCTCGCGGCACTACATCCATTACATGTCCGTCCACCACTGGGGCGACCCGGGCCAGTGGTCCACCAACTACGCGGGCATCGCCTACTCGGACGACAACGGCCAGAACTGGGTGAAGCATGGGAGCGCGCGGTGGCCGAACAACACCGCGTACTCCCATCCCTTCCAGATGGCGGCCTTCGTGAAGAACGGCGGCTTCGTCTACATGTACGCGACACCCAACGGGCGCTTCGGCAACGTGTACCTGGCGCGGGTACCCGAGGGCGCGCTGCTGAACATCAACGACTACCGCTACTGGGACGGCAATGGCTGGGCGGCCTCCCAGGCTGCCGCGGTCCCGGTGGTCATGGGCATCGCGGGCGAGCTGTCCGTGGTTTACCACCCCACCTTCGGCCGCTTCCTCATGACGTACTTGAACGAGCACCGCCAGGCCGTGGTGATGCGGGACGCTGCCACGCCCACGGGACCCTGGAGCGGCGAGAAGATCCTGGCCACGGGGGCACGCTTCCCGGGCCTGTACAACGCCTTCATCCACCCCGGGGCCCTGAACGGGCCGGACCTGTACTTCATCTCGTCGCAGTGGACGCCCTACAACACGTTCCTGATGCGCGCGACGCTGACGGCCGACACCTTCAGCGACAACCTGCTGTCCGAGCCCGGCTTCGAGACCCAGGCAGCCACCCCCACGATGGCGCCCTGGTGGGTGATGGGCCAGGGCGGCGTGGACCGGGGCCTGGGCCAAGCCCGCACCGGGGCCAACGAGGGTTTCGTGCGCTCCAACAGCGGCTGGAACGCCCTCAAGCAGAGCGTCGCCGTGCAGCCCTACACGGACTACACCTTGCGCGGCTGGGTGCGGACCTCCGCCAACAACACGGAGGGGTACTTGGGCGCGCGGGGCGTGAACAACGGGCCCATCGTGGGCGAGGTACCCTTCGGCTCGCTGACCCACTACTCGCAGATCTCGGTCACCTTCAACTCCGGCCCCCACTCCCTCATCGAGGTCTACAGCGGCATCTGGGCCAAGAATGGGGACACGTGGATGCAGTTGGATGACGTCAGCCTGACGCGCAGCCCCAACCTCGTGGCGCAGGGCGGCTTCGAGCAGCAGCCCAGTTCTGCCGCCACGTCCCCCTGGTACGTGGAGGGCACCGGCGGCGTGGATCGCGGCCTGGGCTTCGCGCGTTCGGGCGCCAACAACGGTTACGTGCGCAACAACGTGAAGGGCTGGAACGCCCTCAAGCAGGAGGTGGCCGTGGTGCCCAACACGAACTACACGCTGAGCGCCTGGGTGCGGACCTCCCACTCCTTCAACGAGGGTTACTTCGGCGCGCGCGTGCTCCGAGGCGGGCCTGTCCTCAACGAGCTCAAGCTGACTCAACCCCTGGGGGGCTACGCCCAGCTGTCCATGCAGTTCAACTCGGGCGCCCAGCACAGCGTGGAGATCTTCGCGGGTCTCTGGGCCAACGTGGGAGACACGTGGCTGCAAGCCGATGACTTCGTGCTCACGCGCGACTGAAGAAGGCGTCATCAAAGACGCGGAATCCAGAAAAAAGCAGCCAACTGTGCTATACGCAAGATGCCTGCTTTGGATTTCATTTCAGCGATCAGGAGCCTTGCGCATGTTGAGACAACCGCTCTCGCTGCCGTACCGCGTATTGCTGCCCAGCGTGGTGTTGCTGGCCTGTGGGGGAACACCGGAGGAATCGGCCTCGCACGGGGATGCCACCCTGGGGACCAAGACCTCGGCCCTGTGCAGCGGACAGAGCGTCGAGACCTTGAGTGTGAGCGGAATGAGTTCCTACGCGGGCCTGCTGGCGGGAAACGGCACCTGGTCCGTGGGCGGCAGTGCGAACGCTGTGCGGCTGGAGCACTTCATTGATGGCGTTCTCCGAAGCACCGAGGAGCGCCCGGGACGTACCGGCACCTGGTACGTCAGCGCGGACGGCATGACCTGCGGCGCGCACGCCTTCGTGGTGAAGGCCTACCCGATGATCATTGACAGCAACGGCAACCAGACCACCTGCTGGGACGCCCCCCGGCAGACCTCGCAGAGCGTGGACCAACCCTGCCCTACGGTGTCCATGTCGTGCATGCCGGAGTCACGGATCAACAGCATCTGCACCGGCACCGCGAGCGGCGGCACAGGCCCCTATACCCCGTTCTGGAAAGTCAACTACACCTCCGAGGGAAACTGGTTCCAAGGCCAGATGACCTTCAACCTCTTCTGCCCCCCAGAGCCCTACCCCAAACCTGCCCGGATTGAGGTCCTCTTCAAGGTGCGTGACAGCACGGGCATGGACTCTCCCGCCAGGACCACGACGATCCTCTGCAAGTAAAAGGAGCCTTGACGATGCGCTGGTACCGGATGAAGTCCTTGCTGAGTCCTTTGTTCGCCGGGTTTCTCGGGATGGCTTGTGGCGGTACCGGGGACGATCCCCCCGCCCCAGCCTCACCGGACCTGGGAGTCCAGGAATCGGAGCTGTGCTCCGCCGTCAGCGTCACCTCGTTGACCCTGACGGGAGCGAGCACGTACATGGGCGAACTGGCCGGCAACGGCACCTGGGCGGTATCAACATTCTCCAACGCGGTCCGGCTGGAGTACTACCTGGACGGGGCCCTGTTTGCCTACGAGGAGCGGCCTGGACACTCCGGCCTCTTCTATTTCAGCCGGAACGGTGTCTCCTGCGACGTCTGGCACGCTCTCCAGGTGAAAGCGTTCCCGATGATCATCGACAGCAACGGCAACCGCACCACGTGCGTGTCGGGCTCCAGGACCGTGCTGAAGGACGACCTGGGCGAGTCGTGCTCCGGCAACATGCCGTGTGATCAGTGCCACCTCACGGGTTCCTTCACGGGACACTCCCGGCAGGAAGCCGCGGGCCAGTGCCCTCAGAGCGCCCTGGACGGCCCCAACATGATGAAGCTGCTGGAGCGCGTCAAACACTGACCCGGCACGGCTCCGAGGGCCAGAAGCCCTCGAAGCCCCCGCGGCTGGGCTAGTACGCCAGCACCTCGACGTTATCCAGACCCCACGTCTCCCCCTTCAGCCCGCGAGCGAAGAAGCTCAGCTTCAGCTCCGGGCTTGTGTGCGAGAGCGTGAACTTCAGCCGGTAGAGCGAGTCCCCCTTGCTGTAGCCCAGCGTGCCGAGGGCGTCCGCGCCCGTTCCCGGCAGGCTGCCCCGGACGGGATACGACTGCTTGCTGTCCGTGTTCGAGAACGTGGTGTCCAGCAGGAGCCTGCCATCGGCGGCCACACCCCAGCCGTGCGGTCCGGCTGGACCGTCGCCATCCCACGTCCCGGCCAGCACCAGGTCGAAGCTCACGATAACGGTGCTGTGCCTGGGCAGCTTGGTCAGGGCCAGGTCGACGGAGCCGCTGCCAAACTCTCCGAGGAAGAACTTGCCGCCCTCGGGAGACTTGCCCCAGCGCCACTCGCTCCACTCCTGCCGCGGCGCTTCGCTCTGGAAGTTGGCGAAGTACACCCGGTTCCCGCCCAGCTCCTGGGACGGAAGCTCACCGCCCCGCTGGGTGAGGACCTGCCCTTCGAGCTGCGCGGCCGTCGTGGCGAACCCCTTCTCCCCGGTCAGCCCAACGTCGAGGACGCACCGGTCGAGGAAGGCAGCGGTACTGACCTTGCGCTCGCGGCACGCGGCCAGTCCCAGCTCCAGCTGGGCCGGGGTCAGATCGGCCACCGAGATGGGCGACCACGGAAAGTCCACGTCCGTGAACGTTCCGGTGTCCTCTTTCGCCCCATAGTCGAACAAGGACTCCGCCGCCGTGATGCGCCAGCTCGACGCGAAGCTCGAGGGGCTGGTGTAGAGCTGCGCGAAGGTCGGCGGCTGCGGGAGAACCACGCCGGTGCGCAGGGCGAGATCATCGTTGGTCTTTCCGCTGTAGTTGCCGAGCAGACCGCGAAGAGCCCCCTGGCGGGAAGTGGGCAGCGCGAAGTTGACGTCGATGTACCCACTGTTCAGCGTGACGATCAGCCGGTCGTGGCCCGGGTAGTAGACGACATAGGACGCCGCATCCTTGCGGCGCAGGCGCCCTCCCCCCGGCAGCGGGACGGTATTGCCCACGGCCAGGGACACAGCGCCCCCGTTGACCTTCACCTGCGGGGTGGCGTCCAGATAGAAGCCCACGCGGCTCGTCCCCACCTGGGTCGCCAGCGCCGTCATCACGCTGACTTCTTTGCTCCCATTCCAGGGGCTCATCCGCGCCTGGACCGTGAGGGGAGCCCCCCGCGTACTCTCGACGAGGATGAACTCGCCGACGCCCTGGAAGTCATACGCCAGCCCGTCGAAGGTCCCCAGGTGCGGGTCGCCCCAGCCATACGAGATGCCGCACTCGCCCGGGGTGTTCACCTGACAGCCATCCCTGTACTGGAGCACCAGGACGTCCTTCTCCCCGGCGTTCATCGTCGCCGGGGTGGTGAACTCTCCTTCCGTGAAGCCCGCGATGTAGACCCGGTCGTTGATGTCGGCGGCGATGCCGTTGCCGCTCTCCATCACCTTGGTGGGATCCAACGCGTTGACCGAGCCGATCTGCCGCGTCACGAGCTTCATGCCCGCGGCGTCGTACTTCACCATGAAGATGTTGTCGCTGTTAGCCGAGGTATTGGTCTCAAGATCGAAGTTGGTGCGGCCCGTGATGTAGACGTTGGCTCCACCGTCGGAGGCAATGGCCTGCGCCATGTCATTGCCCGCGCTGCCCATCTGCCGCGACCACACCCGCGTGCCGTCCGCGTTGAACTTCACCACGATGGCATCGAGCAATCCCATGTGGGGTTGCCCGTCGAAGGAAGCCCCCGTGTACCCCACGACGTAGACGTCGACGATTCCGTCGAGCCGGCGCGAGGTGGCCACCCCATAGATGGAGTCCGCCTGGTTCGTGCCCATCTGCTTGACCCACTGGAACGTCCCCGCGGCGTTGTACTTGGCCAGGAACAGATCCGTCATCCCCGCGTTGGTTCCGTTCAGGTTCCCATCGGTGTGCCCCGCGACGTAGACGTTGTCGTTGGCATCCGTGGCCACCCCTCGCACCTGCTCCATGTTGGCCGTGCCCAGCTGCCGGGTCCACAACCAGGTCCCCGCCGCGCTGTACTTGGTCAGGAACATGTCGAAGCCGCCGGCATTCGGCTGGCCGTTGATCGAGCCCATCGTGTGGCCCGTGACGTAAATGGCGCCGGTCTTGTCGGTGGTCACCGCCATGACCATCTCGGTGGCCGTGGAGCCGAACTGGCGCGCCCAGACGGTGTTACCGGTCGCCGGATCCACCCGCAGCAGGACCGCGTCCATCACCCCCTGGTTCGTGCCTCCGAAGGAACCGGCGGTGTAGCCCGCCAGGTAGACCTGATGCGGCGTGGCCCCCATGTACGTGGCAACGCCCATCGCAAAGTCCTGGGCAGGGGTGCCGTACTGCTTCGACCAGAGCTTGTTTCCCGCCGCGTTGTGCTTGATCAGGATGAAGTCGTTCTGGCCGATCGGGGTATTGCCGTCGAAGCTGCTGTTGGACTGGCCCACCGTGTAGGCGCCCTCGTCCGTGGCCGCGACGGCCTGGCCCTGATCCTGGGCGACGGCGCCGACGTGCTGGATCCAGTTCAGCGAATCCCCAATGCCCGTGGGCACCATCTGGATCGAGACGCCGGAGGACGGGGCAGGCGAAGCGGCGCCCGCGGGCGCTCCCACCGACACACAAACACACAACAGCCAGTTCCATGCACGCATCTTCAGGCCCTCCAACTCCAGGTCCAGCAGTGTGAAAAATGAAGCGGGGGCCGCAGCATCAGGCCACGGCCCCCGCGGGATTCAACCTCGCTACGGCTTACAGCGAGCCCTTGTAGAGCAGCAGGTTCGGCGTGCCCGCGGGGTTGCCCGTGATGGCGTTCGGGGTGGCGTTGGACTTGATCCACTGGTCGATGGCGGCCGAGGAATCGTCGCCGAAGTTGCCCTTGTAGAGCGCCGCCACGCCCGCGATGTGCGGGGAGGCCATCGAGGTGCCGCTGATGGTGTTCGTCCCATCGTTGAGCCACGTCGACGTGATGCCCGAGCCCGGGGCGTACACGTCGATGCAGGGCCCGTAGTTGGAGTAGTAGGCGCGCGCGTCATTGCTCTCCGAGGCGGCCGCCGTGGTGGCGGCAGCCGCGCTGGCCGGCGAGAAGCCGCAGGCATCCGCGTTGCTGTTGCCCGCGGCCACCGCGACGAAGATGCCCGAGTTAGCCAGGTTGTTCACCGCGTCGTTCACCGCCTGGGAGAACCCGCCGCCCAGGCTCATGTTGGCCACGGCCGGCTTGGTGCCGTTGTTGCGCACCCAGTCCACGCCCGCGATGACACCCGCGTAGGAGCCCGAGCCGCTGCAGCCCAGCACCTTCACGCCGTAGAGGTAGACGCCCTTGGCCACACCCCAGGTGTTGCCCCCGATGGTGCCTGCCACGTGGGTGCCGTGGCCGTTGCAATCATTGAGATTTCCATCCCCGGTGGAGTTGAACACGCTCGCCGCACGCCCGTTGAAGTCGGGGTGGTTCGGCGCGACGCCCGTGTCGATGATGTAGGCGTTCACCCCGAAGGCGGGCTGGCCATAGGTATAGGTGGTGCTCAGCGGCAGGGCACGCTGGTCAATGCGGTCCAGGCCCCACGTCGCGCCACGCTGGGTGACGTCGGCGTGCACCACCTGGTCCTGCTCGACGAACGCCACGGCCGGGTCGCCGCGCACCGCCTCGAGCTGCGCCTTGCTCAGCGCCGCCGAAAAGCCGTTGATGACCCCATAGGTGTGCATCGGCGCGATGCTGGCCGACGCCAGCGTGGCCTGAAGGGAGGCGCCCTTCTTCATCACGACGATGTACTGCTCCGGAATACCCTGGCCCGGAGGCGCCATCCGCAGCGGAGCTTGCGTCTGCCCCAGCCCGGCCGGGTCCTGGCCCTCCAGCTCATTGCCTCCGCAAGCAGCGAGGGCGAGCGCGGAACCAATGAACATCACATGACGCATTGCACGCATGGGTTTTCCTTTCAAAAGCTTCTGGTGGGGGATGCAGGCGAACATATACGGAAACCAACATTTTCACACAAGGATGATTAGCCGGCCTACACGCACTAAGTGGCGAAACCCGAAGCCCTAGTTGTCTCCAACCCATTCCAAAACAGGAGCCAAAATTCACTAGGTGTGAAAATATATCCTAAAGAGGAATTCAGGAACAGGGCTCCAGCCCTTCGCAACGCACTCTCGTCGTTTTCCTTGCTTCGCTTGAGCAAAGAGGCGTATCCGGAAGGCCATGCACGGGACGATCGCGCGAAAGGCATGGGGGCCTCTGGCTGTCGTCCTGCTGGGATTGAGCGCTGGGTGGTACCTCGTAGGCCAAGGACCGCCTGGAGCGCCCACCGCACCGGAGGCTCCGGCCCCACAAGCCTTGCCCTCGCCACAAGGCCAGACGCCCACCGCGTCCCCCTCCGCCCTCCAGGCCTCCCGCGCGTGGCGTCCCGGCAGCCTCTACCGCTACGAGGTGAGCAGCGAGCAGGATGTCACTCTACGTCAACCCCAGACAGCGGCCCCTGCCATGCCAGGGATGCGGTTCCGGCTGAAGGGCGAGTGGCAGGTGGGCCTCGTCTCCGCGCAGGACAACCGCATCGAGGCCCGTGTCCTGCTGCGTCCGGCCTCCTTCTCCGCGAGCGTGGACGGACAGGACCAGCTGGACCCCGATGCCGAGCGCATCCTCTTGGCGGGCCTGTCGACGCCCTTCTTCCTCACGCTGGACAGAAGCGGCGCGGTGAAGCTTGTCCACTTCGAGCGGGACATCGATGGCCTGGCCCAAGGGCTGCTGCGCTCCCTCGTGGCCTCCACCCAGTTCGTCACGGCGGGCGGGCTGGGCGCCACCTGGCAGACGGAAGAGTCCGACTCCACGGGCCAATACCAGGCCGCCTACCGCCGCCTGGCCCCCCCCCGCTTCGAGAAGACCAAGCGCCACTACTCCCACCTGGCCTCGGAACAAGGACTGGTGCCCATCGAGCCCGGCATCCGCCTCCAGGTGCGCTCGGCCACCACCGTCGAGTTGGCGGAGGATCTCTGGGTCCGCTCATTGCAGGGAAACGAGTGGCTGGAGGCCGAGCTGGGCACCGGAATGCCCACCGCCACCACCACCCTCACCGTGGCGCTGCGCCTGCTGGAGCGCCGCGAGGATCTCTCCCTCCTGGGAACGCTGGCCGCGCGGCAGGCCTCGCTCGTCTCCCAGCCGCTGGGCAGCCTCCCGGGGCAGGCCCAGGACCCCATGGCCCACCATCGGCAGATCCTGGGCAACAGGCGCTTCGAGGACATCGTCCAGGACTTGCGCGCACTGCCGCAGGACGCGAAGGCCCGGGATGACGCGCGCACGGCGGCGCTCGAGCGGATGCGCGCGCTCTTCGTGCTCCAGCCCTCCGAGGCGATGAAGGTCCCCGGCATCCTGCGCTCGGGCCTCGAGCCGGCCGCGGCCAGCCCCTTGATTGGCGCGCTGTCGGCGGCCAGCACCCCCGAGTCTCTCCAAACCCTGTCGCGCACCATCGAGGACGCCACCCTGGCCGCGTCCGTCCGGACGGACGCCGTGGCGGCCCTGGGCATGGCCGGCACGCCCACCGAGGAGGCCGTGGACACCCTGTGGCGCACCACCCGGGACGCCGCGCCAGAGCTTCGCGACACGGCGGCGCTCGCCCTGGGCAACGCGGCCATGAACTTGCAAACCGGGGACCCCCGGCGCGCGGACGCGCTGGTGGGCGAGCTGATCAGTGCCTATCGCTCGGCCACCACCCCCGAGCAACAAGCCCTGGTGCTGCAGGCGCTGGGCAACACCCACGCCGCCAGCGCTCAGCCCCTCTTGCTGGAAGGACTGCGCTCTCCCAGCCCGCTGGTCCGCGCAGCGGCCGTCGTCGCGCTGCGCTTCTCTTCAGAACCTTCCACCGACCGGCTTCTGAACGAGGTGCTCATCACCGATCCCTCCTCCGAGGTGCGCAAGAGCGCGGTCTTTGCTTGCAGTTTCCGTCCCCTTGCGCCCCTGCTCCTGGGATTCCAGCGCGCGTTGCAAAGCGATCCGGCGGACGCCGTGCGCGTGGAGATTGTCTTCCTGCTGGGGAGAAACCGCGCCGCCCTGCCCCAGGTGGATGCCCTGCTCACCTGGTCCAGCCAGAACGACCGCAGCACGGACATCCGGCAGGCCGCGATGTCTTTTCTTCGCCCGTCCGCACAGCCGCTCCCCCCTTCCCCCTGAAGGGGCTGCTCCCACCGAGCTCATCCCCTCGGGATGAGAACTCTTCACGGAGAGTGTGTATTTTTTTGTAAACTGATCTACCCTGCGCCCCCCGCTATTCCCGAAAGGAAGGCCATGACTCGTCCGATGCTCAAGGCAGTATGGATGATGACGCTCGCCGTACCCGGGTTTGCGCTCGCACAAAGCGAGCCTCACTACACGGACCCGAATACCTATCAGGTCGAGGTGATGTATCCGCCGGCCGCCTATGCGACCGGCTACGTGATGAACGACCGCCTCCCGTGGGAGTCGTCCTATCCCTTCGTCGTGGGTGGCTATTACACCTCGACGGACCAGGCGGCGATCATCAGCGACGAGCTGGATGCGACGGGCGGAATCCTGTCCACCGAAGCGAGCGGCCCGCTGATCAGCATCAACCAGGGCAACATCCCGGAGGCGGTCCGGCCCAACGTGCCGCCGGTCGTGGAGCACCTCCCGTCCCCGGACTCGGCGCAGATCCAGACCCCGGGGTACAACAAGTCGTACTCCCGCACCCAGAGCTTCGGAAACAACATCTTTGGCGGTGGCTACGCCATTGACGCCGCCGTCACGGCCACCGACGGCACGCTGGCCGAGGCCAAGAAGGTCGAGGCCTACGCCGATGGCAAGGTCTTCGGCACCGCCTTCAACACGCAGAAGGAGCTGGTGCGCGGCCGTGTGGACATCAAGGGCCAGGCCAATGGCCCCAACACCAGCAAGGCGGTGCTCTACGCGATGGGCCAGCAGATCTGGTCCTCGAACCTCTCCGCGAGGTTCGAGCCCACCCCCATCGACTGGAGCCGCACGTTCTTCTCCGCCTCCAAGACGTTCATGGTCGGCCCCGTGCCCATCACCGTCAAGGCTTCGCTGGCAGGCGGCGTCAAGCTCAAGGTGCTCGGTGAGATCAACCCGACGCTCGCCAGGCTGACCGCGGAGCCCGGAGGGTTCTCCAACGCCACGGCCTCCGCCTCGGTCAACATCATCGTCGCCAGCTTTGGCGTCGAGGGCGGCCTCACCCTCATCAATGCCAAGATGCCCACGCTGGGCCAGCTCGACTGGCCGCTGTGCACCATCAACTGGCAGCTCAGCTCCAAGCTGAACCTCAACACGCTCTCGGGCACCTTGAGCCTCTTCGCCAAGATCAAGTTCCTCTTCTTCAGCAAGAAGTGGTCGGTGACCATCGCCCGGTGGAATGGGCTCACCTACGACTGGACCTTGCTGGGGGTCAACGGCACCAAGGATCTCGGCATCTGCACCTCCACCGACAACGCCGGGCCGCCCCTGCTCACGGCCAGCGCGAACTAAGTTCTCGAATCAGGACAGCACTCAAGCCTCGCCTCCAGTCCGGGCGAGGCTTCTTTTTTTGGGAGGAAGGGTCCACGCCCACAAGCACTCACGGTGTGGCGAAACCCAACCCTCAAGCCGGATCTCCGGCTCTTATTAAAAACCATGACATTTCACATAAAGTCCGTATACCATTGAACCCCTTTTAAATGATGACAGAGGGTTTAGTACGGGGACTCGAGTGCCGCCTCCCGCGGCATTGAGGGCTGTCGTTCGTCTGAAGCACGGGAGTTGCCAACTTCGAAGGAGTCAGCATGAACAAGATTCAGATTTTGGGAGCCGTGGCCGTCGTCGCCGGCGTATCGCTGGTTTCCACGGAGGCCGAGGCGCAGCCAATCCTCCTCCAGCGCTGCAGTGCGGACAACCTGAGCCCTGCCGAAGCGCTTGCGCGCATCGAGTGGGCCCGCAAGTGCGCCCTCACGCAGCGCGTGGGCAGCCCGGGCGCTGGGTTCGACACGGGAATCCCCGCCGCCAACGGTGGCAACCTCATCGAGTACGTCGAGGCGGACTCGGCCGCCAACCCCAATGGCAAGAATGCGTTCTCGGGGCCTTCCTATGGCTTCGAGGTCAACTACGCCCACGTCAACACGGCCTTCCTGAGCGGCTCCACCAGCCAGGGCGCGGATTCGGACGGCTACCAGAAGTGGACGCGCCCGGCCACCCGCGCGCGCGCCCGTCCGCTGTACCCCACCTTCGGCACCACCGCCAACCTGGCGGACGCCAACAACTTCCAGCTCATTCCGAGCAGCACCAGCTGCCAGGTCCTGAACGGCGGCGCTCCGGCCGCGACCTTCTACGTGAACGGCTACTGCGAGGCGAGCTGCTACTCGGGTGACCAGAAGGTCCTGTTCGAGGGCGGCGAGCAGCCCATCCTCGAGGCGCTGAACTCGCGCCGCGAGGATCTGGTGACCCTGTCCTCGGAGTCCACGCTGGACAACGTCCGGCTGGCGAAGAACAAGACCTACGGCTACACCGTGGAGACGCGCGACACGGCGCACGAGCTCATTGCCATCTCCACCGCGGCCGGCGGCACGCTGAACGTGACGGATGAGCACCCGGTCATCAACGGCGAGGGCCGCATGGTGCAGGCCAAGACCCTGAAGGCCGGTGACGAGCTGGTGCGCGCGGATGGAAGCCGTGACCCCATCGTGAGCATCGAGCGCGTCAAGCACTTCGGTAAGGTGTACAACATCCGTCCGGTGACCGAGGACCTGGTCTCCAACGTCCTGGTGGCCCAGGGCTTCCTCGTCGGCTCCTCGCGCTTCCAGAACGATGACGTGGGCTACATCAACCGCGTCATCCTCTACAGCGACGTGCCGCACATCCCGTAGTCCATCCCTCTGAAGAGGGCCAGGAGTCCACCGTACACGGGCGGACTCCTGGCTGGAACCGCCCACCCTTCTGGGTGGGCGGCATTGCGCCCCTTCTGCTCCGCTGGAGGCCTGGGATTTCGATGAAGCCCTTCCGACTCACACTCATCGCCGCGGTGCTCATCCTGACCAGCGTTGTCTTGGTCGAGTTTGCCCTGTCCGGGCCTCCCGAGGTACCGCCGCAGGCCACGCCCGAAGTGGCCGCCGTCACGCCCCCCGCCCCGCAGGCCTCCGCGCCTTCCCGGCCGCAGCCCAAGCCCGCGGCCCCCGCGCAGGCCGCCATTCCGCCCCTGCTCGCATCCCCCGAGACACCCTCGCTGCCCGAGGATGACGGGGAGCACGGCGAGTTCACCACCTCGACGGACATCCTCAAGCAGCGCCTCTTCAAGCGCGAGCCCAAGCTGGCGCAGTTCGACTACTTCCGCGAGCACGTCCTGCTCGACTCCGTCAGCCGGGAGAGCTACCGCAAGCTGCTGCTGGACAAGGAGATGATCGCGCAGACGCGCGATGACCTCCTGCACCCGAAGTACACCAAGGACACGACCGAGACCAACGTCCAGCGCTTGATGCAGATCGACTACCTGCGCGAGGGCATGGCCTGGAAGGAGAACCCGGAGAGCGATCACCTGCTCGCCGAGGTGGAGTCCATCATCCTGGAGGACAGCTTCACGGAAGGGATGGCTCCAGGCGTCAAGCGCTCCATCGCCGCGACCAAGATGGAGCTGTACGAGTTGCTCTCCAACCGCGATCCCGCCCGCGCGCTGGCGCTGGTGGACAAGGCCCGGGGAACCCGTCTGGAGCAGATGCTCCAGTACTTCGCCGAGCACAACCAGCGCCGCCTGGCCAAGGAGCGCGAGCTGAGCCTCCAGGCGCAAACCTCTACCCCCAAGCCCTGATGAGAAGAGCGTCCATGTCCGTCTACCTTTCCTTCCGAACCCTCCTGGCGGCCACCGCCGCGGGCACGCTGGCGGCCGGTTGCAGCCCCGAAGAGCTTCCCGCCGCGCCCACCCACGGTGGCTTCGAGTGGTCCACCCAGGGGTGGAGCCTCGTCGGCACCCACTTCGGCACGTACCAGCACGATGAGGCCACGGACCTCTGGGTTCACCCCTACTCGGGCGCCGTCTATGTCTCCGGCTACGAGAACGGCTCGCTGGGACAGTCCGCGGTCGAGCCCTCGGGCAACGCGGACGGGCTGATCATCTCCCTCCCCTCGAACCTGGACTGGCAACAGGCCAAGGTCCTCAAGTTCGAGAGCTACGATGGGAAGGCGGAGGTCATCGAGGCGATCGGTGCCAAGCCCGTCCAGGGCCAGGAGACGTTCGATCTGTACTTCGCGGGACGCACCGCGGGGACGTTTGGCACGGCCAACGCCGGCCAGTTCGACACCCTCGTGGGCTGGACCAACCACGGGCTCAGCTCGAAGAAAGTCTTCCAATTTGGCACGGAGCGGCCCCAGCACCCACGGCGGCTGGCGCTCGATGGCCGGGGGGGCATCGTCGTCTCCGGATATGACGACATCTACATCCCCTCCAACTACGTGGAGACCTGGGAAGATCCGTTCGTCATGAAGTTGCAGCGCTCGAACGACACCCTGGCGCATGCCGCCGGGTGGCCGCTCCAGTTCTCCACCCCCTTCACGGACACGCTGCCAGGCATGGCCATGAAGACCGAGGCGAATGCGCCCATCTACATCACGGGCGCCAATGCCGCCGGGAGCGGCCGCGGCATGTTCGTGAAGAAGCTCCGGCCCGATGGCTCCCTCGAGTGGACCGCCCAGCAGTCTCCCATCTCCCTGGACATGGGGGCGGCGCTGCATGTGCTGCCCGACAACACGGTGCTCTTCGCGGGCTCCAGCTATGCGGACTTCGGGCAGGGCACCATTGGCGAGCAGGACGTGGTGGTGCGCCGGCTGCGCCCGGACAACAACGGGCAGCCGATCTGGACCAAGACGTACGGCACGACGAGCTCCGAGTGGGTCACGGACCTGACCGTCGACGCCGACGGCAACATCTACGTGGTCGGCCAGACCCTGGGGTCGTTCGATCCCAACATCCCGCCCAGCCTGGAGGAGAGCGACATCTTCCTGCTCAAGCTGGCGCCCGATGGAACCTCGCCCCAGTACTTCCAGATCGGCTCGCCGGGGGAGGACTACCCCGCCTCCGTCGCGGTGAATGGGAACGGCGACATCTTCGTGGCCGGCTACACCACGGGCCCCCTCATCCCGGGCAAACCGTACAAGGCGGGCCGTGATGGCTTCGTGTTCCGCGTGACGCCTCCCGGCTTCGGAACGGGCTCTACCCGGCAGTAACTGTCCACAGTTTCCCTCCGCCTCAGCACAGAACGCGCAGTCCCTCCTTGGAGAAATGCCCTCTATGTCCCTGCGCCCGAGCCTGGTGCTCCTGGTGTCTGCCTTGGCGGTGCTGACAGCCTGTGGTGAGGATTCCCCGCCGGACGGCGGGACGCCCGACAGCGGGATCATCACACCGGATGGCGGGGGGGACGGTGGCCCCCCTGGGGATGGCGGCCCGCCCGGGGACGGTGGCACGCCCGGGGACGGCGGCACCCCCGGGGATGGCGGCACCCCCGGGGATGGCGGCACTCCCGACGGGGGTGGCACGCCCCGCTGCGTCGTCCCGCCCGCCAATTGGGGCAATGGGGGCGTGATGTGGGGAACGGCGCTCAGCGATGAGGTCCTGGACGTCGTCATCGACAGCGAGGCGAATGTCTTTGTCGCCGGCTACGAGAACGGCATCACGGGACAGACCAACGTCGATCCCTCGGGAGATGCCCACGCGGTGCTCGTGAAGCTCGCGACAGGCGCCTCCGGGCTGGCGCCCATCTGGAAGAAGGAGTTCGACACCGCAGGAACGGACACCCTCGAAGCGCTCGCCTTCCATCCGGATACCGGCAAATTGCACTTCGCGGGCCGCACCACCGGCGCCTTCCCTGGCTTCACCCACCAGGGCCAGCAGGATCTCTTCCTGGGCGGCCCGGGCAGCGCCTCGGACTTCGAGGTGCTCTATCAGGGGGGCACGGAGACGCCCCAGCACCCGCGCCGGCTCCACTTCGATGCCGCGAGGGATCTCATCGTCAGCGGGTTCGACGACATCTACATTCCCAGCAACTACGTCGATAAGTGGGAGGACCCCTTCGTCGCCAAGCTGCGCCGGGCAGGAGACGCCTTCGCGGTGCAGTGGTGGTGGCAGTTCAACACCCCCCATACCGACATGCTGGGGGGGGCCGCGGTCGATGCCCGGAACACCTCAGCCATCTACATCACGGGCGTCAACGCCGCCGGGGCCCAGCGCGGCACCTTCGTGCAGAAGATCGACACGGATGGCAAGAGCCTGTGGTTCCAGCGCCAGACACCGGTCGGCATCGACATGATGCAGGCGGCCGAGATGCTCCCGGACGGACACGTGGCCATCGCGGGCTCGACCTTCGCCTTGCTGGGGGATCAGGCCTATGGCCAGCAGGACATCGTCGTCCGGAAGCTGGACGCGGCGACCGGTGCCCCCCTCTGGACGTTCCAGTTTGGCACCGAGGAGTCCGAGTGGGTCACGGATCTGGCGGTGGATGCCCAGGGCAACCTCTTCGTGGTGGGCCAGACGACCCTGGCCCTGAAGGATGGCTACGAGCCCCTGGGGGAGATGGATGTGTTCCTCGTGAAGGTGAGCCCGGAAGGAAGACTGCTCAATGTCTTCCAGTGGGGCAGCGCCGGCGAGGACTATCCCGCCGCGGTGGCCGTGGACGCGTGTGGAGAGGCGGTCATCGGTGGCTTCACGACCGGGGATCTGTTTGGCCCAAGCCAAGGGGCCCGGGATGCATTCCTCGTCACCACCGCCCCTTCCGTTCCCGCCGCGGGCAGCGGTCAAGGAATGCCAACCCTTCCACGCGAAGCAGGCTGGTGCGGCGGCGCCATCACTCCCGGTGAAGAACACCCTATGCAAGTGTTTGAGAAATCTTCAAAATAAAACCTGCTTCCATTCGCAACCACCAGCAAGGAGTCTGAAATGAAGGGTTTGTTCGGGGCATGCGCCACGTTATTCGCAGCGGGTTTTCTGCTTCCCTCGCTTGCAGAAGCCCAGCCGATCCTCCAGCAGCGCTGCAACGCGGACAGCCTGGATTCCGCTCAAGCCGAGCGGCGCCTGACCTGGGCCCGCCGCTGCGGCTTGCTGACCCACGTGGGAAGCACCGGGAACTGGTTCGACACCTATACGCCTTCGGCGAACAACGCAGGCACCTTGAAGGACTACCTCGAGGACGACATCACCTACAACGGGGCGGGCCAGAACACCTATACCGGCCAGAATGACATCTTCGAGATCAACTCCTCGTTCGTCTCCAAGCTCTACCAGAGCGGCCCCACGTCTCAGTTCACGGATGGCGATGGGTTCTTCCGCTGGGAGCGCCCCCTGGCCCGCAAGAAGGCGCGCCCGCTCTACCCGACCTTCGGCAACCAGGGTGACATCTACAGCCCCAGCAACCAGCAGCTGTTCCCCCACCCCAGCCAGGTGGTCGACGGCAGCCCGCTCAACTGCAATTTCTATCTCAACCAGGCCGGTACGATTCCGGCGACGGGCCAGAGCTTCTTCGTCAACGGCTACTGCGAGGCGTCGTGCTACACGCCCGACCAGAAGATCCGCTTCCCCGAGGGGGATGTCACCATCCTCGAGGCCGTTACCAGCATGAAGAAGGACGTCGTGACGCTGACGCCGGACTCCAGCCTCGACGCCATCAAGCTGCAGACGAACAAGACCTACAGCTACACCGCGGAGTTCCGTGACACGGCGCACCCGATCGTGCAGCTGGAGATGGCCTCGGGTGGAAAGCTGACCGTGACGACGGAGCACCCTCTCATCAACAGCGAGGGCCGTCTGGTGACCGCCCAGACCCTCAAGGTGGGCGATGAGCTGGTCAAGGTGGACGGCTCGTTCGATCAGGTCGTGAGGGCCGAGCACAAGACGCACTTCGGCAAGGTGTACAACCTGCGGCCGGACACCGACGAGCGCCTCTCCAACATCCTGGTGGCGGAGGGCTACCTCGTGGGCTCGTCGCTCTTCCAGAATGACGAGGTCGGCTACGTCAACCGCATCATCCTCCACCGGCAGGTGCCGGCGTCGCTGATTCCTTGATCGGCAGGTAAGTCTCAGGCCCGGGCCGGCAGCGTCCCTGCGTTGCCGGCCCGCGGCGTCCCCTGCCAAGAAGGCCACCGGAGCGGCCATTTTGCATTACGCTCCCGGCTCCACCCGGAGCCCCCTTCTTCTATGCTCGAACGCACCATCGCCTTCCTCGGAGCCGGCAACATGGCCGAGGCCCTCATCAAGGGCCTCCTGCGCTCCGGCACTGCCCGTCCCGATGCCGTCCTCGCCACGGGCCGCCGCACCGATCGGCTCCAGGTGCTCCAGAACACCTACGGCGTGCGCACCCTGACGGACAACGTGGCCGCCGCGCGCGAGGCGGACATCATCATCCTCTCCGTCAAACCTCAGGCCATGGACAAGCTGCTCGTCCAGGTCGCCCCCGTGCTGGACCACAGCAAGCTCATCATCTCCGTGGCCGCCGGCGTTCCCATCGCCGCGCTGGAGCGTCGCCTGGGCGCCGGGGCCCGCATCATCCGCACCATGCCCAACACCCCCTCCCTGGTGGGCGCGGGCGCCTGCGCCCTGTCCCGCGGTGAGCACGCCAGCGACGAGGATCTCGCCGTGGCCAGCCGCATCTTCCAGGCCGTGGGCATCACCACCGTGGTGGACGAGAACCTCCTGGACGCCGTGACGGGCCTGTCGGGCAGCGGCCCCGCCTACATCTTCCTCGTCATCGAGGCCCTCTCGGATGCCGGGGTGAAGGTGGGCCTGCCCCGCTACACCGCCCTCAAGCTCGCCGCGCAGACGGTGCTCGGCAGCGCCCAGCTCCTCATCGAGACCAACGCCCACCCCGGCCAGCTCAAGGACCAAGTCACCAGCCCCGGGGGCACCGCGATCGCTGGCTTGCATACCCTGGAAGCAGGCGGGCTTCGCACCACCCTCATCAACGCCGTGGAGGCCGCCACCCGCCGCGCCAAGGAGCTGGGCGAGCAGTTCCTGGAGAAGTCCGGGGGCTGACCTATAATCGGTGCCCATGAAGATCACCCCGCTCGACATCCGGCAGAAGCGGTTCGACACCGCCATCCGTGGCTTCTCCCGCCGGGAGGTGGAAGCCTACCTGGAGCTGCTCGCCGGTGAGTTCGAGGAGGTGGTGAAGGAGAACATCTCCCTCAAGGAGGAGCTGCGCCGGGCCCAGCTGCGCATCGAGCAGTACCAGGAGCGCGAGCGCACCCTCCAGGAGACCATGGTCACCGCCCAGCGCATCAGCGAGGACCTGAAGTCCGCCGCCAAGAAGGAGGCGGAGATCATCATCGCGGACGCCGAGCACCAGGCGGAGAAGATCGTCCACGGCGCCCACCAGAAGCTCGTGCAAGTGGTGGAGGACATCAACGAGCTCAAGCGCCAGCGCACCCAGTTCGAGTCCCAGGTGCGCTCGGTGGTGGAGGCGCACCGCAAGCTGCTGGAGACCTTCAGCGCCCCCAGCTTCGCCGACCGCGACTACGCGCGCGTCGAGGACAACGTGGCCTACCTCTCCCAGAAGAAGGCCAACCACGGCGAGTAGGCCCGTGCCCGCCTGGCTCAAAGTCCTGCCGGACGGCGTGGAGCTGGCCCTGCTCATCCAGCCCCGCGCCTCACGCACCCGCGTGGTGGGCGAGCACGATGGGCTGCTGAAGCTCCAGCTCGCCGCCCCCCCCGTGGATGGCGAGGCCAACGCCGCCTTGGTGGAGTTCCTCGCCAAGCGCCTGGGCATCCCCCGCCGCCAGGTGACGCTCGTGGCCGGTGACGCGGCGCGGCGCAAGCGGGTGTTTCTGCAGGGAGTTGATGCGGCCCAGGCCGAGGCTGTTATGTCTCAGGCCTCGTGAGTCCGCGCATGCGCCTGCTCCTGCTCCTCCTCTCCCTGCTGCTCGTGGTCCCCCAGGCCTCCGCCCAGGAGGGCGGCGTGAGCGCGCACGGCGTGGCAGAGCCCGCGCTCGTTCCCACCTCCCGGCCGGCGCTCGTGGCCGGGGAGGTGGCCACCCCGCGCTTCCGCCTGCTCTACACCCTGGGCTCGGAAGGCACCGCCCGGGCCCTGGCGGAGAACATCGAATCGGTGCGCGACTCCTTCGTGGCGGTGTTCGGCCGGGACTGGCCGGGCATCACCGAGGTCCGCATCGGCCTGGGCCGCGAGGAGTACGAGGCCCTGGCGCTGCCGGGAGGCGAGCCCCCGGGCTGGGCGGTGGCGCTGGCCTACCCCTCCCACGGCATCATCCTGCTGGAGGCCCGCAGCCTCAGCACCCCCGAGGGCCCGGTGACGCTGCGCCATGAGCTGGCCCACGTGGCCCTGGGACAGATTGGAGGCCGCTGGCCCCGCTGGTTCCAGGAGGGCATGGCCCAGCACCTCACCGGGGAGCGCATCGCCCTCACCCACTATGCGGCCATCTTCCGCGCCGTGGCCCAGCAGCGCATCTTCGAGTTCGAGGATCTCGCGCAGGGCTGGCCCGACATGCGCTCGGATGTGGAGATCGCCTACGCCCAGAGCGCGGACTTCGTGGCCTACCTCGCCGCGACCCACGGGGCCCCCGCCATGGCCGAGCTGCTCAACGGGGTGGCGTCGGGAGAGCCCTTCGAGAAGGCCTTCGGCAAGGCCTTCCACTCCTCGCTCACGGTGGAGGAGAACGCCTGGCGCGGAGGGCTCGCCACGCGCTTTGGCTGGCTGCCCCTCACCACCAGCTCGCAATTGGCCTGGATGGTGGCCCCCGCGCTGTGCGTGGTGGCCTACCTGCGCCGCCGCCAGCAGCAGGCCGCCCGCCTGGAGCTCATGTCCCAGGAAGAGGCCGCCGAGGACGCCGAGATGGAGCGCCTGGCCCGCGAGATGGCCCTGCAAGAGCCGGTTCCGTCCTCGGAAGCGCCCCTCATGGCCTGGCCCGCCCCCGCCACCGCCACCGGCGAGCCGCAGGAGCTGCAAGCGCAGCAAGAGCCGCAGGAGCTGCAGGAGCGGCGCGAGCTTCGGGACGAGGACGAGGCGAGGGACTCGCACCCGTCCAAGCCCACGCTGCACTGAGCCAGGCCCCCTCCACGGACGCCTCCTCCAGCGGCCGGCCGGCCCTGGGCGCGGCGTGGCGCCAGGGACCGGTGTGCGCCCCGCGCCGCTGAAGCTCCTTTCCCTCCGGGGGGCCCCGGGACCGGAGAAATTACGGTCTGGGGGGCTCCCTCCAGTCGGAGCCATCCGTCCAACGTGCCGATTTTCTTGGGGGTTGGGAGTTCGAGGCCGCTGGCAACGGACTTGCTTTGTCTGGGGAAGGAACTTGGAGGACACCAGACATGACGGAGCGTGGAAAGCGGGCAGCAGGCGTGGCGCGGGTCTTCACCCAGCAGCCGGACCGTCTCGCGGCCGCTTGGAGGCGGGTGCGGTGCACGGGAAGCGCGCAGCACATGCCTCCCCAGGGATTGCTGGACGCGCTGGTGGAGCCCTTCATCCGCGAGGTGGGGGTGAGCCTGGCGGGCAACGAATCGAGCGCGTGGAGCCGCACCCGTGCGGTGCTCCGGCTGTCCCCGGAGCGGGGCGCGCGCAGCCTGTATGAGGAATTCGCCGTCCTGCGCCGCTGCATGGTGGACGCGGTGGAAGTGCTGGGCGGCGGAGACGCGGAGCGCGCGGTGGTGAACCGCGCCGTGGACGAGGCCGTGGACTCCTCGGTGGCGCTGCTGCAGCGGCTCATCGACACGTCGGCCGACGGCCCGCGCGTGCCCTTTGGAGGTTTGGTGGTGGAGTGGTTCGAGCGCCCGTCCGAGGCCCGGGTTCAGCCGGCCTCGAGCGGCGAGCGCGTGGCGCTTCATTAAAGGAATGCCGACCCGTCCGGCTTGACACTCCCGCGAGGGAGCGTCCGAGGGCCGGCGGTTGATGGGGGCGTGCCGCGGGGCAAGGGGGCTCCAGTGGCGCGAAACGGGGGGCGTGCTCCCGGCATGGGGGCTGGTGAGCGCGCGTAGGAAGGCCGCGCGGGACGTGGGGATGGGGATCCCCGCGCCTCGTCGGCCGGACGGGTCGGCTTCGTTTCTGCGGGGAGGGTGCGGGAGGGAGTGTCCTCGGGGGTGGACACTCCCTCCTGTTTTTTTAGTGGGCGTCCGCCCACGTCTTGCCCGCCCCCACTTCCACCTTGAGGGGAACCTTGAGGGTGGCCACCGAGGACATGCACTGGCGCGCCAGCTCCTTCACCCGGTCCACCTCGGCCTCCGGGGCCTCGAAGAGCAGTTCGTCGTGCACCTGGAGCAACATCACCGTGGACAGCCGCTCCTTCGCGAGCGCCGTGTCCACCGCCAGCATGGCCTTCTTGATGAGGTCCGCCGCGGTGCCCTGGATGGGCATGTTGATGGCGGCCCGCTCGGCGGCCTGGGCCACGGCCCGGTTCTTCGAGTTCAGGTCCGCCATCAGCCGCCGGCGGCCGAACATCGTCTCAACGTAACCCGTCTTGCGTGCCCGCTCGACCGTCTCCTCCAGGTAGCGGCGGATGCCAGCGTAGCGGGTGAAGTAGCGCTCGATGATGTCCCGCGCCTCCTCCACGGAGATGCTCAGGCGGGTGGACAAGCCGTGCGGTGACAGGCCGTAGGCGATGCCGAAGTTGACCGTCTTGGCCACCCGGCGCTGGTCCCGATCCACCTGGTCCGGCGGCACGCCGAAGATCTCCGCCGCCGTGCGGCTGTGGATGTCCTCGTCATGCTGGAAGGCCTCCAGGAGGACGGGATCCTCGGCGATGTGCGCCAGCAGCCGCAGCTCCACCTGGCTGTAGTCCGCGGAGACGAGCTGGTGGCCGGGCTCGGCCACGAAGGCGCGGCGGATCTCCCGTCCCAGCTCCGTGCGCACGGGGATGTTCTGGAGGTTCGGATCCGACGAGGACAGGCGCCCGGTGGCGGTGGCCGCCTGGTGGTAGGTGGTGTGAATGCGCCCATCCGGGGCCACCAGCCCCGGAAGCGTGTCCAGGTAGGTGCTCTTGAGCTTGGACAGGGAGCGGTACTCGAGGATGGCGCCCGGCAGGGGGTGCTGCTCGGCGAGCTTCTCCAGCACCTCCTGGTCCGTGGAGGGGCCCGTCTTGCCCTTCTTGAGGATGGGCAGCTTGAGCTTGTCGTAGAGCACCTGCGCGAGCTGGGGATTGGAGCCCACGTTGAACTCCTGCCCCGCGAGCCCGTGGATGTTCTTGAGCTTCGTCTCGCACTCGGCATCCACCTGGGTGGACAGGGTCTTGAACACGGCCGTGTCCAGCTTCACCCCGCGCTGCTCCATGCGCGCCAGGATCGGCAGCAGCGGCAGCTCCAGATCCCTCGCCAGCGCCGCCAGCCCGATGGCCTCCAGCTCCTCCCAGAGCCGGGGGGCCAGCCGCCGGGCCGCGTCCGCGCGGGCGCCATACGCCGCGGCCACCTCCTCCGCGCCGTGCTCCGCCAGGGGCCTGCCCTTCTTCCCCTCGGCCGAGGGCGGCAGCGCGGGCAGCTCCAGGCCCAGCCGCTCGCGGCTCAAGTCCCCCAAGGCGTGCTCGCGGCGCGAGGGGTTGAGCAGGTAGCTCAAGAGCTCCACGTCGTCATGGGCCCCCTGGAGCGTCAGCTTCAGGCTGCCGAGGAGCAGCGAGAGCACCTTGAGATCATGCCCGCCCTTCTTCACCACGGGGTCGGCGAGCAGTCCGCCCATGACGTGGACAAAGCGCGCCTCCGGCACCTGCGCCGAGCCGAGCACGTCATGGCGAAGGGGCACATAGCCGGTGCGCCCATCCGCCAGGGCCAGCCCCAGCCCCACCAGGGGCGCGGAGACGGGCGGCCCCGCGTAGGCGGGCACGAGGAAGAGGCTGCCTGCCTCGCGGGCCGCGTCCGCCCAGGTCTTCAGCTCCGCCTCGGTGGTGACCACCTGCACGGGGGCCATGGGGGCCGCGGGCTCGGTGGGCTTCGGCGTGGAGGAGTCCGCGGGCAGGTCATTCACGAGCCGGAAGAACTCCAGCTCCGTGAAGAGCTGCCGGGCGCGCGCATTGTCGATGGGGCGGCGGGCCAGCTCGGGGATGGTGACCTTCAGGTCCAGGTTCGTGTTGAACGTCACCAGCTGCCGGGCGCGGAGCAGGCTCTCGCGGTGGGAGGCGATCGCCTCGCGGATCTTCGGCTTCTTCACCTCGTCCAGCCGGGCGAGCATCGTGTCCACATCGCCGAACTGCTGGAGCAGGGCCGCCGCCGTCTTGTCGCCGATGCCGGGGACCTTGGGCACGTTGTCCACCGCGTCGCCGATGAGCGACAGGTAGTCGCGCATCTGCCGGGGCTCGATGCCCAGCCGCTCCTTCACCTCGGCGGGCCCGGTGTGGACGTCCTTCATCGGATCGAAGAGGCGCACGTCCTCATCGACGATCTGGATGAAGTCCTTGTCCCCCGTCACCACCTGGACGCAGAAGCCCTCGGCCTTGGCGCGCGCGGCCAGCGTGCCGATGACGTCGTCCGCCTCCCAGCCCGGCACCTCGAGGATGGGCAGGTTGAGCGCCTCCGCCACCTTGCGGATGAGCGCGAACTGGGGAACCAGGTCCTCGGGAGGCCCTTCGCGGTGGGCCTTGTAGTTGGGATCGATCTTCTGCCTCTCGGCGCGGCTGTCCTTGTCGAAGGCGAGCGCGAGGTGAGTGGGCTCCAGATCCTTCAGCGCCTTGAGCACCATGCGCGTGAAGCCCAGCACGGCGTTGGTGGGCACCCCCTTGCTCGTGGAGAGCGGGGGCACCGCGTGGTAGGCGCGGAAGATGAAGCTGGAGGCGTCGATCAGCGTCAGGACGGGGGCGGAGCGCGTAGGGCTCGAAACCATGCCCCGGCCTTAGCGCGGCTCTCCGGCGCTGTCCACGCGGCACATGGCCCGCGGTCCAACGGCCGTCACTCCCCTGCCCCGGGGCTCACTTCTTCGGCGCCTCGTCTCCCCAGAGTGCCTTCAGGTGAGCATCGCGGCCACAACCAACGCGGTAGGACTGGTAGCGCCCGGGATTTTTCCGTGCGTAGTCCTGGTGGTACTCCTCGGCCGGATAGAAGGCGGAGGCCGGGGCGATCTGGGTCACGATCGGCTGCTGGAAGCGCCCCGACGCCTCGATCCGCCGCTTGGACGCCTCGGCGAGCCGCTGCTGCTCCGCGTCCAGGAAGAAGATGGCGGTGCGGTACTCGGTGCCCCGGTCACAGAACTGGGCATTGGCCGTAAACGGGTCCACGTTGTGCCAGAAGACCTCCAACAACTGCGCGTAGCTCACCTGGGCCGGGTCGTAGACCACCTGCACGGACTCGGCATGGCCCGTGGTTCCGTCGGACACCAAGTCATAGGTGGGGTTCGCCACCGTTCCCCCCGAGTAGCCCGAAGTGGCGGACACCACGCCCGGCGTCTTGTCGAAGGCCAGTTCCATGGACCAGAAGCAGCCTCCGGCGAAGAGGGCGGTGGCCCGGGCAGACGGCTTCACCGCATCCTGGGAGGCAGGCGCGGACGCCAGGGCCCCCGCGCCTCCCCAGGTGACGGACAGCGCAAGCAGCATGAGGCGTGTGGAGCGAGACGGCATGACGGTTCTCCCTTTCCCGTCTCCTTACGCATGGGCCCTCTGCCGCGTTACATCCGGGGGGACTGTCGCCTACGTGACAGGCATTCAAGCGACGCGCTGGCCCCTGAAACTCCTGCTCCGTCATTCTTTCGCCAGTCTTTCAGGGGGGGAAACATGAAGCCATCCATTCAGCAGCGCAATCACGTCCATGTGCTGGGCCAGGGCCCGGAAACGCTCATCTTCGCGCACGGGTTCGGCGCCAATCAGCAGGCCTGGCGGCACCAGGTCGCGGCCTTCCAGGACCGGTATCGCATCGTCCTCTTCGACCACGTGGGCAGTGGCCAGTCCGACGTCCATGCCTACAACCCGCAGCGCCACAACAGCCTCCACGGCTATGCGGAGGACGCGCTGGAGCTGTGCGAAGCGCTGAAGCTCTCCCGCTGCACGTGGGTCGGCCACTCCTTTGGCGGCATGGTGGGGGTGCTCGCGGCCACGAAGGCGCCTCACCGCTTCCAGCGGCTCATCCTGGTGGGCGTCTCCCCCCGTTACCTCAACGACCCGGCCGAGGACTACTTCGGTGGCTTCGAGCAGCCGCAGCTGGACGCGCTCTACGCCGCCGTGTCATCCCAGTTTCCAGCCTGGGCGAGCGGCTTCGCCAGCGCCTCCATTCCCGGAAGGCCCGAGCTGATCGCGGAGCTCCTCCGCTCGCTTCAGGCCATGCGCCCAGACCTCGCCCTGTCCATGCTGCGCACCGTCTTCCAGTCGGATCACCGCGCGGACCTGCCCCGGCTGAAGGTGCCCACCCTCGCCGTGCAGACCGCGGAAGATTTCGCCGTGCCGCCAGCCGTGACCCGGTACGTGGCCCACCACATTCCCTATGCGGAACCGGCCCCCCTGGAGGACGAGGTGGGCCACCATCCCCACCTGTCGGCCCCGGAGAAGCTGAACCGGGTCATCGAGACCTATCTCCGCAGAGGCGCCTCCTGAACAAGCCCTCTGCTCTGCATCAAGGCGTGAGGACCACCTTGATGCAGCCGTCTTCCTTGTCGCGGAATTTCTTGTAGAGCGCGGGCGCGTCGGACAGCTTCGCCCGGTGGGTGACGAGCCGGGTGGGATCGATGGCTCCGGACTGGATCTTCTCCAGCAGCGGACGGGTGTAGCGCTGCACGTGCGTCTGCCCCGTCTTCATGGTCAGGCCCTTGTTGACGAAGGAGCCAAAGGGAATCTTGTCCAGGAAGCCGATGTAGACGCCCGGGATGGAGACCGTTCCACCCTTGCGGCAGCAGTGGATGGCCTGGCGCAGCGCATGCGGCCGGTCCGTCGCGAGTTTCACCGCCGCCTTGGCCTTGTCGATGACCGCGTCGAAGCTCCCGGTGCCATGGGCCTCGGCGCCCACCGAGTCGATGCAGCGGTCCGGGCCCCGGCCCTTCGTCATCTCGTTCAGCGTGTCGAAGACATCCTGCTTCGTGAAGTCGATGACCTCCGCCTTGCCCCAGGTGCGCGCCAGCTCGAGCCGCTCGGGCACATGGTCGATGGCGATGACGCGGCCCGCCCCGAACATCCAGGCGCTCTGGATGGCGAACTGGCCCACGGGCCCGCAGCCCCACACCGCCACGGTGTCCCCCTTCTCCATCTCGCAGTTCTCCGCCGCCATGTAGCCGGTGGGGAAGATGTCCGTGAGGAAGAGCACTTGCTCGTCGGTGAGGCTCTCGGGAATCTTCAGCGGCCCCACGTCCGCGTAGGGCACGCGCACGTACTCCGCCTGGCCTCCGGGGAAGCCGCCCAGCATGTGCGAGTACCCGAAGAGGCCCGAGGGCGAATAGCCCATCACCTTGGCGGCGATCTCCGCGTTGCGGTTCGAGCGGTCACACAGCGAGAAGAGCGTCTTCTGGCAGAAGAAGCACTCGCCGCACGCGATGGCGAAGGGCACGATGACCCGGTCGCCCTTCTTGAGCTTGGTGACACCCGAGCCGGTCTCCACCACCTCGCCCATGAACTCATGGCCAAGCACGTCCCCGCTCTTCATGGTCGGCATGTAGCCGTCCAGCAGGTGCAGGTCCGAGCCACAGATGGCGGTACGGGTCACCCGGATGATCGCGTCACGCGGATCTTCAATGGACGGATCCGGAGCGGTTTCATAGCGAACGTCACCGTGACCGTGCCAGCAGATGGCCTTCATCGTGAGGGCTGCTCCTTGTGAGCATCAAAGTTTCTTGGAATCTGGCGATGGCACCCGGGGGCCACCACGGTGGGTGAACACGGAGTGCTCGCCTGACTGCCACCCGAGGGAGTGAACCGGACCCATGCCCTCTCGCGAGCGTCTGGCCTTGAACGCTTCCCGCACAAGATCCAGGGCGGACCCGTGTCCAAGGCGAGACCGGGGACCTACTCATGCCCGCGCATGCGTTCTCGGCCTTTCTTGCGTTGTGGGTCTTGGCTGGCGGTCGCGCTGGCCCTGCTGGTGAGTCCCTCCGTCCAGGCGTTCTGTCCGACCAATGGGGTGCGGTGTGGCCTCGGCGGGGCCGGGGTGACGCATCAAGACCTGACCGAGGAGACCCTGGAGGATCTTGCCCAGGAGCTCTTCGCCCTGTCCCACCCCACCCTGGCGATGAAACAGGCCTCCCAGGAGGTCTCGAAGGCCAACGCCGAGGTCGATGACGACCAGACAAATGGCTTCAAGCACTTCGATGGGGAGAGCTTCGCGGCGGGCAAACAGCGGCTCGTCACGCTCTTCGAGGGCGTCCGGGAGTCCCTGAGGGCCGAGGATGCCACGGCCGCCCGGCGCCAGCTCGGACAGGCCCTGCATACCCTGCAAGACTTCTACTCGCACTCGAACTGGATCGAGTCGGGCCGCTCCGGAGCCCTTCCCAGCTTGTGGCGTCCCGGAGAGGCCCTGCCTCCTCCTGCCGCGGCGGATGCGCCCACGTGCAAGGCCTGCGAGTGGGTCCTCCTCTCGGACGGGAGCCTCCTCGTCGATTGTGGGGACAACCTGCTGACCCCGCTGCTGACCACGGGCTTCTATGGGGGAGAGAACGAGGTCCCCGCGGTTCCCACCAAGTGCCGCCATGGCGGCCCCTTCGACACGGGGCCCGGTCCTTTCGGGGGCATCAACAAGGACAGCGCGCTGCAGCTCCTGTCCCCTCATTTCGGCCTGCACGGCGCCGCGGCGGCCTCCGCCCTGGAGGCGAGCAAGCAATTCATCCGGGACCTCGTGGCCCCGCTCACCGAACACCAGCGCAGGCTCCTGTTCGGCGTGGGCCCGGCGCTGGCCCTGGTCCTCGATACCTCGGGTGGCTGGGAAGGAGGCCTGCTCTCCCAGCTCGTCCGGGAGGCTTCGCGGATCATCGACGCCCGGATGGGCACGGAGCAGGAGCCCTCGCGGTACATCCTGGTGCCGTTTCCAAGCACCTCCACGGGTGCCCTGGGCGCGATGGGAGATGCACGCGAGTTCAAACGCGCGCTCACGTCCTTGAAGACGGGCGGCGGGGGCACCTGCTCGGGCCCGTCCATGACGGCGGTGCTCCAGGCGCTCGGGACCGCCGGTCAAGGCGTGGACCTCTTCGTCTTCACCCGCTCCAGCGCCGGGGACGAGGCCCTGGCCTCCGCCGTCAGCGGGCTGGCCCGGAAACGGGACGCACGGATTCATGTGTTCCAGGCCGGCGCGTGTGGGGGCGACGCGGTCTACCGGCGCCTCGCTTCGGAGACCGGAGGGCAGTTCTTCCAGCTCCGGGCCCTGGATGCGCTGGGCCTCTTCCACTTCGTGGATGCCACCGTTCGCGCCAACGCGGTGGAGCTCCTGTCGGTGGTGGAGCCCCAGGGCGGCAGCAAGACCTTCGCCGTGCCCGTGGACTCCTCCTTGTCCCAGGTGACGTTCTCCGTGAGCGGGAGCACCTCCCTGCGCCTTACTCAGCCCAATGGGCTGCCCCTGCTGGGAGTGGAGCCCGGAGTACGGAAGATCCCCCTCTCGACGGGAATGCTGGTGACGGTGGTAAACCCGCAGCCCGGCACCTGGACGGCCTCGATGACGCCCTCGGGTGGGTTCTCCTTCCGGGTCTCAGGCGAAAGCGCCTTGCGGTTCGAACGCTTCGAGCTCGTCGAGCCCTTTGGCCGTCCTGGACACCAGGGCTATGCCCCGCTGGTGGGCTTGCCCCTGAGCGCTGGCGCGTTCGCCCAGGCGCGGCTCTCCGGAGATCTGGCCTCCACGCGGTTCGAGCTGCGCTCCCAGGCAGGCGGGCTCCTCCAGACGCTCGCGCTGGCCCCGGAGCCCGGTGGCGCTCCGCTGGAGTTCTTCGGGCCCGTGGACCTGCCCTCCTCCCCGTTTGCCGTCTACGCCGTGGGGACCACGCGCGGGGGAGAGCCCTATCAGCGGGCCCTGGCCACGGCGCGGGGGCCTCAGCCGGTGCGGGTCGTGGGCCCTGCCGCCCAAACACTCACGCCGGGCACGGCCGCGTCCCTGGTCTTCCAGGTCCACAACTCCGGTGCGGTGAACACCTTCCGTCCCATGCTCCTGGCGGACCCACGCTTCCCCGCGCGGGTCACGCCCAGCTCGCTCGTCCTGGGCCCCGGGGAAACCGGCACCTTCACCGTGCGCTGGGAGACGCCCCGGAACACGGTGCCCGGAACGGCGACAGCCTTGACGCTGGCGGCCGAGAGCGTCATGCCGGGAGGGCCACACAACTTCGCGGTGGTGGAAGCCCTGGTGGCCTCCCCCTCGCGGTGACCACCACCGGGGCGCAGCTCAGAGCTGACAGTAGGCCGGCATGGAGGCTGGCAACCCTCCCGCGTACGGCGACGGCACCGTGCCGTAGGGATGCGCCTGGAGGAACTGCCAGACCGCCGCGCGAGCAGCGGTAGGGATGGTGTGCCCATTGCCGTGGTTGCAGATCATCGAGAACTGCGACTTGGCCTTCAGATCGGCGGCGTAGTTCTGGCTTGCCGTCTGGAAGTTGATGATGACCTGGTCGGACGGGCCGCCGTGGAAGATCATCGCGGCGAACTTGTTCGACGTGTCTTGCGTGGGGATGGTGGAGACCTTTCCGCCCGAGTAGGTCACCACGCTCGCGATGTATCCCGAGCGGCGGTAGCTCATCTGTGTCGTGTTCAAGCCGCCCGCGCTCATGCCCATGCTGTGAATCCGGCGCACATCGACTCCCACTTTCTGAATGGCACAGGCCAGGACTTCGTCCGCCACCCGCAGGTCATCGTCACGGGACGTGGACGTGACGTAGAACCACGGGAACGTACCCGAGGAAGGATCCCGCGTGGGCGCCGCGACCATCCCGCCCTGCGCCTTGATGGCGGCGATCTGCTCCGCACCGATGCCCGTGCTGGCCTCCGCCGGCTGGCTGCCCGTGCCGTGCCAGTAGAAGACGAGCGGACCGTCCAGCGTCTTGGCCGCATCCGACATCCAGATGCGGACGCTGCGTGCCGGAATGCCCGCGGGCTGGAACGTCAGCGTCCCCTCCTGAAATTCGGGACAGGGGCCGGTGGGCTTTGGAAGAGAGGTGGGCGAAGGCTGCGCCAGGCTGGCGCTCCCGCCCAGGAGCGTCTGAGAGCTGTCTTCCGCCCCCATCCGCTCGGTGCCCTCTTCACCACAGGCGCAAACCAGCATGGCCAACGTGGCAACCAGACCTCTCTTCATGGCGACGACCCCCTTGCCAAGGCAACAGTCCTTAGCAAAACGTGCAAACTACAACTTACCCGCCTACCGGGACAACCACGTCGCTGAAAAACTGACTGGAGGAAGGGGCGTCCTTGCAGACCTCTCCGTCGATGAGGTGGGAGCCCATGTCGAACAGGATCCGCACCTCGTTCGTGTCAGGCGTGGGGAGGATGGCCTCCGGGGCCGAATCGGACGGAGCGGTCAGCGTCAGCACCTTTTGCGGCACACTGCTCGCATCGCCTCCCCACTTCCAGAGCGCGAACGGTCCGTTGCTCTCATCGTGCGGCCCACTGAGGATGAGCACGGCCTGGTGGGCCTCGGACCATGCCATGCCCCGGACGCCCTGGCCGCCCAGGTTCACGAGGAAGGCCTGGCCAAACTGGGCCCTGGCCCCCGTGATGACCGCGGCGGGGTTGGTCAGCGAGACGATGATTGCATTCGAGCCCGACTGCGGATTGCGGAACCCCACCAGCAGGGCGCCAGAGGGCACGGCCGCCAGCCCCTCGATGTTGACGCCCTGCTCCTTGGGAGCCAGGTTGGCCACGGTGGCCTTCGACAGCTGCGAGCGCGCCTCCAGCAACGCGATGACCGAAGCGTCCGGCTGGAGCCAGTTGGCTGGGTTCAGCATGTCCTTCAGCAGGTTCGAGGAGACGCCCGCGATTTGAAGCGAGGCACTGGGCACCGTGCCCGACACATCCAGGGCGAAGAACTTGTAGCGGGACGTCTGCAGCTCTCCGTCCTTGTTCCGGGCATGCGAGGTGGTGACATAGATGCGGTTGCCCACGCGCGCGGCATCCTCGAAGTCCGCCTCGGCCGATGAGGAGATTCCCAGCGCGCTGCTCAGCTCCTTGCTCTGAACGGCGGACGCCTGACTCCCCTGGCGGAAGATGCGCGCGGTCTGCGATTCATCGTTGAAGTTCAAGAAATGGTTGGCGTCGATCCAGGCGCCCCCTGAACCATCGCAAGTCCCTGCGTACGTCCCGGGCTGGGGCGATCCCCCACCCGGCTCCTCCCCGCTGGGCAGCTCCCAGACCACCGTCAGCTGGGGCCGGGCGGACTTGGTGGAGTACTCGCTCGAGCGGATCTCCAACCGGTTGTCATTGTCCTTGTTGGCGACGATGAGCCCCCGGTTGAGCGAGGGGGTTGCCACCCATTTCTGCACCACCTCGAGGCCCGAGGCATTCAGGGCCACGGTGTAGGTGCCCGTGGCGGAAGCCTTCACGGCGCCCAGGGACAGCGTGTTCCGGTCCCCACTGCCATCGGCGCCCTTCGAGGCCCAGGCGTGGCTGCTGTCTGCCTTCTCCCACGTCACCTGGCTTTCATTCCAGGCGCGCGTCAGCTCATAGAAGCCATAGGACTGATCCGCCTTGTCCGACACCGTGACGGAGATGGACGCGGACCGGACGATCGCCTGGGCGGGGATGCTCGACACATCCCACTGCAACAGGATGTAGTTCTCGTTGCCGCTTCCCGCGGGCGTGTCCCCGCTGGCCGAGAGGCTGGTGTCACCGCCATGGTTGGCCCCGAAGCGCTCCTCTTCGATCATCGCATCGCGCGTTCCCGCGTAGCCCGAGGACGGCGAGACACCATCCTGGAACACGGTGCTCTGCACGCCCGTGGCCGCCTGGGCTTCCTCCGAGAGCCACTCGCGCCCTGCTTCCGCCGGCGCCTCCACTCCGCAGCCCGCCGCGGTCAAGCCGCACGCCACCAGGACACCGATGACCGGAACCTTCCATCCACGCATGTGTTCTCCCTTGCACCCGAGGTGCAGCGCGGAGAACCGTCACCCAGGCGGATGCATGCGCTTCGTCACGATTGGCCGAATTTCGGTGTCAGTCCGGTGACACCCACGGCCTCTTCCGGGGCCTCCACCTCGCGGCGCCAGCCATGGGCCTCCAGCCAGGCGCGGGCCGCCTCCGCCCGCTCGGTGTGGAAGGCATAGTCCACGGCGTCGCCTCCCACCGGGACGGCGGCGTTGTCATAGAGCTGTGCCCGGCCCTCGCGCAGCAGCAACACCGGCAGCAGCAGCTCCTCCAGCGCGCCTTCCGCGCTCGGCGCCGAGGAGCCCACCTGGGGGGCCACGAGCCGCCAGCGCTCCAGGAGGATCTGCCCCTTGTCGGACCAGGTGGCCCACTGGTCCAGGTTGCGCTCGTCTCCGAAGAGGACACGGCCGTGCTCGCCCGCGTGCTCCTTGCGCACCCCCAGGTGGCCCCGGTGCAAGGCCACCACCGGCCGCACCTTGCGGTCGAGCTCCCGCACCTTCTGCGCGAAGAGCAGGTTCACCGCCTCGTTGAGGGTCAGCCCCACGAAGCCCTCGCGCCCCTCGGGCTGAGCGCGCAGGAGCGTGCGCTCCTCCAGCCCATCCCCGAAGAGCACCTGAAAGCCCTCCTGCTCCGCGCGCCGGCAAGCCTCCGTGCCCACATCCACCAGCGTCACCCGCGCCCCCGCGGCCCGCAGCGCCCGCCCCACCAGACGCCCGAGCCCGTTGGCCCCCAGCAACACGTAGCCGCCCGGAGCGCTCCGGCGGACGCCCAGGAGGCCCGCCACCCACCCGCCACTGAGCCCCTGCAACACCACCGTCATCCCGATGACCAGGAACACCAGCGCCCGGAGCGCGGGCCCGCCCTCCACGCCCCCGGCCTCCAGCCGCGTGGCGAACAGGGAGGCCACCGCCGCGGCCACGATGCCCCGGGGCCCCAGCCAGGCGATGAAGCCGCGCTCGCGCCATGAGAGCTTGGAGCCGCGCGTGGACACCGCCACCGCCAGCGGCCGGACCAGCACCATGAGCAGCCCCACGGTGAGGAGCCCCCGCCAGCCCAGCGCCACCACCTCCCGGAGCCGCACGTCCGCGGCGAGCAGGACGAACAGCATGCCAATCAGCAACACCGTGAGCTGTTCCTTGAAGACGAGCAGCTCGCGCCGCACGGTGACGCCGGCATTGCCCACCACCAGCCCGGCCATGATGACCGCCACCACACCGCTGTCCGGGGCCAGCGCCCCGCTGATCTGAAAGAGCCCCAGCACCAGGGAGAGGCTGAAGACGTTGTTCAACTCCTCGGGAACCCACCGCTCGGACTTCAGCCCCCGCGCAATGAGCACACCGGCCACCAGCCCCAGCCCCAGCCCCACCCCCCAGCGCAGCGCCAGCTCCCGGAGGAACGTGGACAGGGCCTCCGAGGGCGGCCGCAGCGCCACCTCCAGGGCCACCACGGCGGTGATGGCGCCCACCGCGTCCACGAAGATGCCCTCGGCCTCCAGCACGGTCTCCACCGGCCGGACCACGCGGATGCGGCGCAGCAGCGGGTTGATGACGGTGGGCCCCGTCACCATCACCAGCGTTCCGAAGAGCAGCGCGTTGCGCCAGCCCCAGCCCATGATCCAGTGGCCCGCGAGCGCCCCTCCCGCCGCCGTCACCAGGGCCCCCACGGTGACGAGCTGGCGGATGACGGTGACCTCCTTCTGCAACCGCCGAAGGTTGAGGCTCAAAGCACCTTCGAAGAGGATGACCGCGACCGAGAAGCTCACCAGGACGTGCAGGGCGCCCCCGAGGGACGCGGGCTGCACCAACCCGAGGGCCTCGGGGCCGAGCACCACCCCGGCGGCCAGGAGCAACACGATGCCGGGCACACTGAGGTGCCGGGCGAGGATCTGAGCCAACATCCCCGCGACGAGCGCGAGGGCGACGGAGAGGGCCGGAGAGTGAGCCGTATGTTCCATGGGGGCAGGCGCCGGGGCGCGCCACCGCCAAGCTAGTCACCCACGCGAAAGGCGCTCGCCCTACAGGGCCCAAGGGTTGGCCGCGCAACGAACGGCGAAGCCCCCGGGGCCCGGAGGCTCCGGGGCCCTAACGGCACTTCATCTCTTCCCGGCGGGCGGCGATCTTCTCCTCGAGCCCATCGCCGCTGACGGCGTAGTCCGCGGCCGCCTGCAGGTCGGCGCAGGTTCCGGCGGCCTTGAAGGTCGCCAGCCCTTGCGTGGAGCAGAACCCAACCGCTTTGTTCAGGTCCGTATTGCCCTTGTAGAACTTGAAGCCCAGCTTCCAGAGGCGGCAGCCGCGGCGCTGGTCCTCGCGCTGCGTCCACACCTTGCCGCTGGAATAGGCCCGATCCGCAATGTCCTGCTGGATGTTGTGCCGGTAGAAGGACCGGGCCTCTTCGTACAAGTCCCCCATGAGCCGCTTGTCCAGCTCCAGGGCCTCGTCGAAGGGCTCGGCGGCCTTCTCCACCTCGTCCCGCTGCAGCAGGGTTCCACCGGTCTTGTAGAGCTGATCCACCGTCGACACGGCGGTGATGAGCTCGTCCGCCTTGCCGTGCAGCGACGCCTGCTCGTAGTCGCTGCGCAGCTTCTGGAGCGTGGCGACCGCCTCGGTGGTGCGCCCGGACCAGTAGTCCAGCATGGCCGCGTACATGAGCTTGTTGGTGTAGAGCTCCTTGAACTTCTCCTTCACCTTGTTCGCGGGGTTCGCCGTGTCGCCAGGGCCGCTGATGACCTCCGACACGGGGCACGTCCAAGGAGGCGCGTTCGGATCCACCTTCCGCCGCGCGCTGAGGAACTGGACGTAGAGCTTGTCCTTCGGCCGCCACTGCCGCTTGCCCACCCGCCCCTCCAGGGAGAGCGTGAAGCCCAGGGGTGGCTCGAGTTCCTCGCGCGAGATGTCCTGGCACCAGATGCCCATGTACCGGTCACACCGGGGCACAGCCGCCTTCCACTCCGAGTCCCTCAAGTACCGCTTGCAGTCGTCGAGAGACCGGGCCTTCACCCCCTCCAGCGCCTCGCGGGCCTTCACCTTGGCCAGGCGGAAGTACTGGCTCTCCTTGGGGATCTTCTGGAAGGTGTCGAGCGCCTCCTCTTCCTTGAGGCGCGACAGGGCCTTCTGGCCCTGGGCGTAATAGGCTGAAGCCTCCTTCTCCACCTTGATCTTCCGGATCAGGTTGTTGGCCTCGGTGTTGATGGGGTCGATGTTGAGCGCCTTCTCGCACGCCTCATCGGCCTTCTCCCACTGGGGCTCATTGCCCATCTCCATGGACGAGAAGGAGCGGCACTCACTCAGCAGCTTCTGAAGCTCCCGGGCGGGATCCTTCTTGGCTGCCACGGGGCCTGCCACCTCGGGGACGGGCGCGGGGCCCGTCAGCTTGGAGACGATGCCCACCACCAGCAACATGCCGATGAGCCCGCCCGCCACGGCGAGCAACCGCTTGCGCTGGGGCGGGATGCCCCCCGCCTCCGCCACCGGCTTGTCCCCGGCCGGGCTGCCGCCTCCCCGGTCACGCCGGGCAGGCACCGCGCCGCGGTCCCGGCGCACGGGCAGGTTGTTCGACTCGCCCGCCTCGTACACCACCTCCACCATGCCGAACTGCAGGACATCGCCGGGGGCGATCTCCACGGGCTCCGTCCCGATGACCTCCCCGTTGAGGAGCGTCCCGTTGGCGCTGCCCAGGTCTCGCAGCACCACCTTGCCCTGGGGCGTGCGCTCCACCTCGGCGTGCTTGCGGCTGATCGAATCGTCCTCGAGCAGCACGGCCGCGGGGGGCGCACGGCCCACGAGCAGCTTGCCCTTGAGGGCAAAGGTCTTGTTCGCCCAGGGGCCCGTCAGGCCCCGGAGCACGGAGGCCTCGCTCGCGGGGTCCGCCGCGCCGGGAGCGGACCGGGCGGGCCGCTTGGGCGCTTCCTCGCCCGCGGGGCGCGAGGGCTTCACGCGGGGCAGGGCCCGGGTCGCACGCGGCGAGCCCTCCTCGGCGCCCAGCGCGGGAGCGGCCCGCGTCACCTGCGGCTTGTCGGCGCCCAGGGCGGGGGCCGCGCGCGTCACCTGCGCCTTGCGCCCCGCGCTGCTCGGCCGGGTACTGGCCTTGAGCCGCAGCTCGTAGTCGCCAATGACAATCTGGGACTGGGGCGTCAGCGGCGTGGGCTCGGAGACCCGCCCCGCGTCCACGTAGGTGCCGTTGGAGCTGTTGAGATCCTCGATGAGGATCGCCCCTTCCTCGGCGAAGACGCGGGCGTGCTGGCGCGACACCCCACCCTCGGTGAGGGGCAGATCATTGCTGTCGTGGCGGCCAATCTTCAGCTCGCCCGAGAACTCGTGCTCGGTTTCAGTGCCATCGGGATGACGGACGATCAGGGTGGGCACGCGCGCTACTCCTCGCGGAAGATGCTCATGTTCACGGGGATGCCCTTGCGCTGAAGATCGTCATAGAACTTCGGCACGAACCCGGAGGCCACGAAGCGGCCGCGCACCTTCTGGTCCTCCGTGAAGCCATCCTGCTTGTAATAGAAGATGTCCTGGAGGGTGACGATGTCGACCTCCATGCCCGCCACCTCGGTGATGAAGCAGATCTTCCGCGTGCCGTCCGAGAAGCGCGTCTGCTGGACGATGATGTGCACGGCGCTGGCGATCTGTTCGCGGATGGCCTTCACCGGCAGCTCCATGCCGGACATGAGCACCATGGTCTCCAGCCGCGCGATGGCATCGCGCGGGGTGTTGGCGTGGAGCGTGGTGAGCGAGCCGTCGTGGCCCGTGTTCATCGCCTGGAGCATGTCCAGCGTCTCGCCGGAGCGGCACTCGCCCACGACGATGCGGTCGGGCCGCATGCGCAGGCAGTTCTTCACCAGGTCGCGGATGGTGATGGCGCCCTTGCCCTCCAGGTTGGGCGGGCGGCTCTCCAGCTGCACCCAGTGATCCTGCGGCAGCTGAAGCTCCGCCGCGTCCTCCACGGTGACGATGCGCTCGTCGTCGGGGATGAAGGAGCTGATGATGTTCAGCGTCGTCGTCTTGCCCGAGCCCGTGCCGCCGGAGATGACGATGTTCTTGCGCGCCTTGACGCACATCTCCAGGAACTCGGCCATCTGCGCGGTGACGGTCTTGTACTTGATGAGATCCTGGATCTTCAGCGAGTCCTTCTTGAACTTGCGGATGGTGATGCAGGGGCCCTTGAGCGCCAGCGGCGGGATGATGGCGTTCACGCGGCTGCCGTCCTTGAGGCGGGCATCCACCAGCGGGCTGGACTCGTCGATGCGCCGGCCGATGGGCGCCACAATGCGCTCGATGACGCCGAGCACCGCCTGGTTGGAGGAGAACGTCTTCTCCGACAGGATGAGCTTGCCCTTGCGCTCGATGTAGATCTGGTTGGCGTGGTTCACCATGATCTCGCTGATCTCATCCGACGCGAGGAACGCCTCCAGGGGCCCCAGCCCCAGCGCCTCGTTGATGACGTCGGTGAGCAGCTCCTCCCGGTCCACATCCCCCGGGAGCTCCTGGTCCGCCTCCATCTGATCGATGATGTCGCGGATGGCCTTCTCGGTGCGGCGCCACAGCTCCTCGTCGCCGAGCCGGTCCATGTCCATGCGCCGCAGATCCAGGTACTCGATCAGCCGGTCGTGGATCTCCTTCTGCAGGCGCGTGTAGCGCTCGATGCGCGGGTCCACCTTGCGCTTGTTGCGCGCCATGGCCGCCGCCAGCGAGGCAGGCATGCTCGACTTGGCGGCGGGCTCCGGGGCGGCGCGCGCCGGGGGAGGCTCCTCGTACGGCTCCTCCTCCTCGTACGGCTCCTCGGCCTGGCCATCGTCATAGCCCTCGTCATAGGGCTCTTCCTCGGGCGGGTACTCCTCACCCTGAGCGCCGTCCGCCCCGCGTGCCTCGCCGTCCGGCAGGGGCTCGACGTTGAGGATGTAGTCGCCGATGTAGACCTTGTCGGTCGGCTTGAGCACCATCGGTGCGGCGATCTTCTTGCCGTTCACGAAGGTGCCGTTCGTGGACTTCATGTCCACGACGATGAACTTCCCGTCCTTGGCGACGATCCGGGAGTGGTACTTGGAGACGTTCCCCTTGGCGAGGACGATGTCGTTGTCGCCCAGTCGGCCGATGGAGATCTCATTCTTCTCGAATTCGATCTGCTCTGAGCCTCCACCCTTCTCGGCGAGCGTGATGAGAAACATGGGCGCGGATGGTAGCAAGCGCCCCCCGTGTGACAAAGGGGGCGCCTCGAATTTCGCTGGCTCCTCCCGCAGGGAGCAAGCGGCCGTGCGTCAGTCGAAGATGTTGAAGTTGACCTCGCTGCGGGCCTGCTTGTAGCGGCTCTTCACGTCCTCGATGATCGTCCGGATCTTGTCGGAGTCCGGGTTGACGATGCGCGGGGTGACGAAGATGACCAGCTCGCGCTTGGTCGAGTCGAACGCCCGGTTCTTGAACAGCTCGCCGATGATGGGGATATGGCCCAGGCCCGGCAGCTTGGAGACGGCCTTCTGCTCGTCGTGGCTGAACACGCCCGACAGCACGATGGTCTCCCCGTGGCGCACGGTGACGTTCGTCTTCACCTTGCGGGTGCGGAAGCCCGGCACGGCCGCAGAGCCGCCGATAGACACCGCCACCGAGGTGTCGATCTCCGAGGCCTCGGCCTCGATCTCCGTCTGGATGTTACCGTTGCGGTCCGCGGTGGGGCGCAGGTTGAGGATGACGCCGTAGCTCTTGTACTCCACCGTGAACTGGTTGTTGGTGATGAGCGGGATGGGCACCTGGCCACCGGCCAGGAACTCCGCCTTCTCCCCGCTGGCGCACACCAGCTTGGGCTGGGCGAGCAGGCGGCCGTAGCCATCGTTCGCCTGGAAGCCGATCGAGAACTCCGAGCCCGCGTTGAAGCCCAGGCCGGCGATGCCGGTGCTCAGGTTGCCCGGGAACAGCTCCTTGGTGATGGCGGCGGTGGCGGTGGCCGTGCCGGCGATGTCCGTGGGGTAGCGGATGCCGTACCGGTCGCGGCTGTTGCGGCGGATCTCCACGAACTGCACCTCGGAGAGGATCATCCGCTTGATGCCCACCACCAGCAGGTTCTCCACCTTCTCGCCGATGGCCTTGGTGATGAGCTCCGCCTTCTGCAGGTCCTGCTGGCTCTCCACCGAGCCTTCCAGGAAGATGGTGGCGCCCACCACGTTGGCCTGCACGTTGCGCAGGCCCGCCTTCTGGTAGGCCGCGTTGAGGTTCTGCGCCACCAGCTTCTTGGCGTTGGGGGCGATCTTCACGAAGCTCTTCACGTTCGGGTACAGCGAGACCACCTGCTCGATGCGGTCCGCGTCCTGCGTGGTGTACGCCTGGCCGTCCAGGTAGATGCGGTCACCCACCATGCGCACCGAGACGCCTTCGATTTCACCGAGCAGCTTCTTGATCTCGGAGATGATCTCGTTGGGGTCCTGCCGGCGCACCGCGATGAGGTAGGTGACGCGCTGGCCCGAGCCCTTCCAGATGATCAGCGTCGTCTTGCCCTCGGCCTGGCCGATGATGAGGATCTGGTTGTTGCTGATCGTCTTCACCTCGGCGACGTTCGGGTCGCCGAGGGCGATCCGGGAGAGGCCAGGGACGGAAATCACTCGCTGGGTCCCGACGCCCAGGGCGATGGTGCTGCCGTCCCGTTCCTGTGCGAGCGCGGTGCCGCCCAGAACCAGGAGCAGCAAAGCCCCGAACATGCCGGTGTGGTGCGTGAAGCGTGTGAACATCGTACAAGTCCCCTCTGCGCGTCGAATCCGAGCTAACCCGCGTTTGAGTGCTGCCACCACATGGCCCAGAACGTTCCCAGGGCGATAGCCACCCCATAGGGGATATGCCGCTGGGGCGCGAGGGCTTTCTCCGTCCGCAGAAGCCGGGCCCGGACGGCCCACCTGCGGCCCGCGGAGGCCAGCGTGTCCCAGACTTCGCCCTTCCAGATGAGCGTCACCACGGCCTGGAAGGCGCCCACCAGCGAGATGAAGGCCGCTGCGGCCATCACCGCGGGAAACCCCAGCACCGCCCCCACCCCGCCCATCAGCTTGACGTCGCCCCAGCCCATCCGGCCCCGCAGGGCCCCCGGTACCAGCAGCGCCGCCAGCCCTCCCGCCGACACCAGCCCGCTCACCAACCCCGTCTCCAGATCGCCCACGCCCTCGAACGCCAGGCGCACGCCCAGCGCGAGCGCCATCAGGGGATAGGTGACGATGTCGAGGATGCGGTAATGCAGGACATCCGTGACAACCGATATCACCAGGGCGGCTCCCAGGACTGTCCACAGTGCGGTCTGAGCAGGCGTCATCGGCGCCTGGCCATCCGTCGTCCAGGCGCCCGGAATAAATCAGGGAGCCCTGCGCGCAGTCAATTGGCGAACATCCGAAAGCCCCGGAAGCACTCGCCCTTTCAGCGGTAGGCGAAGCGGATCTTCTCGCTGCAGATGAAGAACTCGTCCCCGTGCTCGATGGTCCGCTTCTTGATCCGCTGCTTGTTGAACCAGGTGCCGTTGGAGGAGCCCAGGTCCTCGATGATGAAGTTGGGCCCCTCGCGGAGGATCACCGCGTGCTCGCGGGAGACCTTGCCGGAGTTGATGACGAGATCGCAGTGCTTGCCCCGGCCGATGACGAACCGGTCATTGCCGATCTTCTGCTGATCCCCCGACTCGGTGATGAGGTAGAGCGCCGAGCCCTCCTCGTCGGACGGCTCCTCGTCCAGGGGCTCCTCGTCGGGCGGCGGCTCCTCGTCGTCGCCCATGTTCTCCAGCCCCGAGTCCTCGGGAGGCTCGGGCGGCTCCTCCTCGTCGTCCACGAGGTCGTCGTCCACCGGCTGGGGCGGCTCGTTCTTGCCCTTGATGAGGCGCTCGAGCTCGGCGGCCGTCTCCAGGACGCGCTCGGCCACCTCGCGGCGCACCGGATCATTGTCCAGGGCGTTGGCCAAGGGGCGGTCATCCACGGGGCGGGAGCCCGAGGGCCGCTGCGGCTCCTCGCGAGGCGGAGGAGGCTTGGCGGCCATGGGGGCCGGCGCCAACACGGGCGGGCCACCCGCCTTGCCTACCGCGGCGGAGGCCCCGGAGGGACGGGAGGACATCGGCGCGGGCGGGGCGGACACCACGTTCAGGGGCGCCGGCGTCTCCGCGCGGCCTGCCCTTCCCACCTCGATGAAGCCATTGAGCCGCGCGAACATGAACAACGCCTGGTTGATCAGCGCATCGCGGTCCGAGCCCATCTGCTGGGCCATCTCTTCAAATGTCTCCCACAGGTGGTCGGCGATGCCGACCTTGCGGGCGGGGCGGGAGTTTTGATCGATCATCGGTAGCGACTCGGGAAAGAAGCCTAGAGGTAGGAGACGATAGCAGACGCCTCCGGTCTCGCCCAATTACTCATACGGGACCAGGCCCGTGGCGTTGGCCGCGTTGTCGATGACGGACGTCATGTTGAACTGAAGGACGCCATCGGCCGAGGGATAGGCGATGTAGGCATAAGAAGCCCCCGCGACCTGGGTGTAAACCACGGGGCCCGGGAGGCGGTAGGATGCCAGGCCGGTCCCCGACGAGGTATCGACCGCGAAGACGAAGGGGCGATAGCCCGACACCGTGCTGACGACGAACTGATCTCCCCGCTGGGGGAGCGGCTCGAGGGACTCGCGGTTGATGAACAGGGTGAGGATGGCCCGGAACGGCGGCCGGTTCGGATCGAACCCCACCGGGGGCCGGAAGAAATAGCCGCCCGGCACCGTCAGCTGCTCCGCCTCCCCATCCCCCAGGCGCCCCACGTAGCCCTCGCCGTCGATGTACACCGCGAAGGGCCGGGTGCCCGCTGCCCGGAAGGAGAAGGTCACCGGGCTTCCGCACTCGGCGGGCAGCGGGGCCGTGAAAGCCACCCCCGTGCCGTCCGGGAGCGCCTCGGTGCGGGTCACCGTCAGGTTCGTGGCACAGGCTCCGCCCTCCCCTTCCAGGATGACGAGGTCCTGGGCCTCCACGGTCCGCTGGGTGATGGCCGCCGCGCCCACCTGGAAGGAGCACCCGGTCCCGGTGCATTGGACGAGGGCGGTGTCCGACAGCGAGCGGCCGGAGAGGCCCGGCAGGATCCCCTGGTACACGAGGCGGTAGATGCTGTCCGTGGTGGCGCCATCCAGCATCTGGACGTTGATGACCTGGTCCAGGGTGCCGCGGGTCACGGTCCGGGTCTGGTTGGCGGCGTCCACATACGCGCGCGAGCCGACGCGCACCCCCGTGGAGTCAAGATCGAACGGCCGCAGCTTGACCGCGTCGAAGAAGGTGATCTGCCCGTTGGAGGCCGGGACGACGCCCACCAGCGGCCGCGCCTGGAACTCGCTCCGCAGCACGAGCCCCTCGGTGCTCTGCTCGGTGCAGCGAATCTGCAGCGCGGCCGAGGGCGCGAGCGTCAGCCCCGTGGGAAGCGCCGTGCCCACCGAGATGGGCTGCATGGGCAGCTGCGTGGAGTCCGTGGCGATCTGTCCCGTGACAGCATCCACCGCCAGCACGCCCGAGCAGGCCTGCGGGCCGCAGCCGCTCTCGTCGAGCACGCCGAAGATGTACGCACCCGCCTCGAGCGAGGGCTTGGCGGGCACGGTGGCGTCGAGCGCGCAGGTCTGCGTCTCGAAGGCCGTCCGCTCGACCCGCGGGTGGGTGGCCAGCAAGCGCACGGGCGCCCCGAACGCGTACTCCTGGAGGGTCTGGCCCGTGGCCGCATCCCACCGGAACGTGCGGAAGGAGGGCCCCCCCTGGTTCTCACTGGCCACGCGGCGCGTGGCGACGGCGAGGTGCTCCTGGCCGGGATTCTCCCGCGTGGCGGGCAGCGTCAGCAGCGCGGTCACCGTCTGTCCGGGCAACGAGAGCCGGCTCTCCGGCGCGGGCAGCGCGTCACCCGCCTCCAGGAGGGCCTCGGGCCCGGGCAGCTCCACCCGGTAGATCGTGGCGCCCTCGGGGCCCTGCGTCGCGTAGTAGAGGGTGCTGTTGCTCCCCCCCCGTGGCCCCCGCGCCGAGAAGGCCGTGACGAAGCCGGTCACGCTCAGGCGCTTCACTTCCTTGAAGTACTCCGGAGCCGCGGCCACGACGGAGATCTCCTGGGAGCCCGCGCTTCGCGCGTAGACGTAGGGACCGGCCGTCTCCTGGCCCAGATCCGCGTCCGCGGTGCCGTAGGCCACGTCCCGGGTCAGGTTGAGGGGCCGCTGCAGCACCGTGATGGAGAGCGGTTCGAGCGGGTTGGGCGCCCGGACGAAGTCCCGGGGGCTCGCCCCCAGGTCCAGCACCCGGAGCTCGTTGCGGTCGGACGAGGTGACGAAGACGTAGTTGCCGACGAACGTGAGATCGTACGTGCCGGCCAGCCCCGCGTCCGTCAGGACCGTCTGCGAGTCGGAGCACCCGCCGAGCAGCCCCGCGCTCAGCGCGAAGCCCACGGCGAGGAAGCGCTTCAAGGTTCGGCTCACTGCTGCTGACACGTGGAGGTCCCCTGTTTGGTATCGCGCCCCTGCGGCCGCCCAAGGTAGGCCACCAGGCGCGCCCCTTGCGGATTGACGAGGTCCGGCACGTCCAGCACCGCGACCCGGCCATCCCCGAAGGTGGTGACATAAAGGCGGGCACTGTCCGTCTGCCCCTGCCGGCGTTGGTCCACCGCGAGCCCGTAGGGCTGGAGGCCAATCCCACCCACCTGGGCGACCAGCTGGCCCAGGTCCGCGTCGTAGAAGGCCACCACGCCGGAGGTGTTGCTCGAGGCGCTGCACGTCACCACCACGAGGTCCCCGAGAGGCTGGCCATTGGCGTCCGTGCGGCTGAGCACCTGCACCTGGCTGGCGCTGTCCGGCAGGGGCACCGAGTCCACCACCGACAGCCTCGGCACGTCCCCTTCCCCGTTCGCGATGTCCACGACGAGCAGCGAGTCCGGGAAGCGCGTCACGAGGTAGAGCCGCGTGCCCGCGGCATTGAGCGCCAGGTCCCGCGCCTCCAGGCTCTGGTAGATGTCGCGCAGGCCCGTCTCCAGGATGCGCGTGGGGTTGTTCCGGTCCAGCAGCCGCAGGAGGAAGCTGGCCGACACCGTGCCCGCCAGGCCCGCCGCGTACGAGCGGCCCGAGATGAACACATAGCGCTTGCCGATGGCCGTGGCGTGCGCCCCGCCAATCGACAGCCCGTTGGCGCCCAGCGGGAAGAAGCTCTCCGCGGTGAGGCTCAGCTCATCCCCGGGCACGCGCACCACGTAGGTCTGGAAGTTGGTGCTGGAGCGGGCCGGCGAGTCCGCCGCCTCGGCGTGCGTCACCCACACCTCGGGCTTGTTGCCCGCCAGGGACGCCGCCACGCTCACCCCGATGGGGGCCGGCGCCCGGGGCAGGTCGGCCTTTCCGCCCGGAATGAGCCCCGTCAACGAAATCCCGGGAAGGCAGTAATTGCCCCCGCCAGGCTGGGCGCAGCTCAGCGCGTTGCCCTGGATGTCGATGGCGTGCAAGGCGTTGGTCTCGGACCGGGCCACGACGAACAGCCGGGGCTGCTCGCCCCGCCACACGTCCATCTCCCCGGCGAAGCTGGAGATCTGCACGACGGACTGGGACGAGGTCTTCAGGTCCTCCACGAGGAGTGGCCCGTCCGGGCTTGCCGGCGCTCCCACCTCGGGCAGCCCCAGCGCATCCAGGTCGAGCGCGAACACCGCGCCCGTGTCGAAGCACTTATCGAAGTTGGAGCTCGCCACATAGAGCGATCCCTTCGAGGCCTCGTTCCCGGGTGCCGGGGGAAGATAGGCAATGCCGCTCGGAAAGACGAAGCGGTCGGTTGGCGGGGGCCGCGGATCGGAACTCGCGGAACACCCCGCCCAGAGCAGCGCGGAGATGAGGATGAGGGGGCGCATCAGAAGGGGGCGGAGTGTAGGAACCCCGCCCCGTCCTGAGCAACTACAAAGGGGCCTGGCTATTCCCCAACCGTCCGCCCCCTACCCCCCCTGAGCGGCCTCGGCCTGAATCTTGGAGAAGTCCGCCACCTGGTTGAAGAGCGCGCCAATCTCCGTGAGGAACCGGACGCGGTTCTCCCGCAGCTCCTTGTCCTCGGCCATCACCGTCACCTTGTCGAAGAAGGTGTCCACCGCGGGCTTCAGGCTGGTGATTTCCTTGAGTGCACCCGAGAAATCGTCCGCCTGGACGTACTGGGCCACCTTGCCCCGCGCCTGGGTGAAGGCGCTGTGGAGGTTCTTCTCGGGCTCGTCCCGGAGCTTGTCTGGGTTGGTCTGCCCCCGGCTCACGTCCTTGCCCTGCTTCTCGACGATGTTCACCACGCGCTTGAAGGCCACCGCCAGCGGCGTGAAGTCCGCCCGCCCGACGATGCTACTGAGCGCCTCCAGCCGCTTGCGCGCTGCCACCAGGTCGTCGAAGCCCACCGACAGCACCGCCTCCACCACGTCCGTCCGGTAGCTCTCCGACCAGAGCGCCTTGAGGCGGCCCCGGAAGAACTCCAGGATTTGCTCGCGCGGCTCCGGCTCCCCGGCCTTGCGCTTCACCGTGGCGATCTTCGGCGCCAGCAGCTTGAGCGCCTCGTCCACCGCGGCCGACAGCGAGAAGCGGTACCCGCGGGCGAACACGAGGTTGATGACGGCCAGGCACGCGCGGCGCAGGCCGAACGGATCCGCCGCCCCCGTGGGCGCCTTGCCGATGGCGAAGATGCCGCACAGCGAGTCCAGCCGGTCCGCCAGGCCGATGAGCGCGCCCGGGTCCTGGCTCGGCATCGCGTCGTTGGCGTTGCGCGGCAGGTAGTGCTCGAAGATGGCCAGCGCCACCGCCTCCGGCTCCCCACCGGCCCGCGCGTACTCGCGGCCCATGACGCCCTGCAGCTCAGGGAACTCGCCCACCATGCCGGTGACGAGGTCCGCCTTGGCCAGGGTGGCCGCGCGCTGGATGGTGGCGGTGTGGGCCTTCTGGCCCGTGTGCTCCGCCAGCCACACGGCGAGCGTCCGGAAGCGCTCGACCTTCTCCGCGTAGCTGCCGAGCTGGCCCTGCCACACCACGCGGCCGAGCTTTTCCACGCGCCCTTCCAGCGGCGTCTTGCGGTCCTCGTCGAAGAAGAAGCGGCCGTCGGCCAGGCGCGAGCGCAGCACACGCTCATAGCCGCGCAGCGAGAGCTTCTCGTCCTTCACGGGCGTGTTGGACACGGCGATGAACTTCGGCAGCAGCTTGCCCTGGGCATCCGTGAGCGAGAAGTAGCGCTGGTGGCTCTTCATCTCCTGCACCAGCACCTCGGAGGGCAGGTCCAGGTGCCGGGCGTCGAAGGTGCCCAGCACCGGCGCGGGCAGCTCCACCAGGTTCGTCACCTGGTCCACCAGCGACTCGTCCTCCAGGAGCTGGCCGCCGGACTGCTGGGCCACCGCCCGGATCTTCTCCAGCAGCAGGGCGCGCCGCTTGGCGATGTCCGCCACCACGTGCACCTTCTCCAGCGCCGCCTCGTAGCCAGAGGGCTGGGCCAGCTCGATGGCGCCCGGGGACAGGAAGCGATGGCCGTACGTCGTCCGGCCGCTCTTCACATCCCCGAAGACCACCGGCAGCACGTCCCCGCCCAGGAGCGCCACGAGCCACTGCACCGGCCGGGCGAAGGCCAGCTCCACGTCGCCCCAGCGCATGGATTTGCGGAAGTTGATGCCGTGCACCGCCGCGTGCAGCACCTCCGGCAGCAGCTCCGCCGCCGGGCGGCCCTTCTCCTGCACCCGGGCGGACAGGTACTCGCCCTTGGGCGTCTGGGTGCGGCCCAGCTCGCTCACCGGCAGCTTGAGGGACTCGGCGAACTTCACCGCCGCCACCGTGGGCTTGCCCTCCTTGTCGAAGGCCGCCTTGGCGCTCGGGCCGAGCTTCTCGGTGGTGACGTCCTCACCGGCATCGGCCACGTCCTTCACCCACACGGCCAGCCGGCGCGGCGTGCCGTACGTGCGCACCTCGCCGTGCTTCAGGCGGCCCTCCGCCATGCGCGTGGTGATGATGCGCTGCAGGTCCTCCAACGCGGGGCCAATGAAGGACGCGGGGATCTCCTCGGCGCCCACCTCCAGCAGCAGATCACGCGCCACGGGCCACCTCCGTCTTCTCCGCCTTCTCCACCGGCTTGTTGATCTTCACGTGGTTCCAGTAGTCGCTGGCGGGCTTGCCCTCCAGCACCGGGAGCTGCTCACCCACCGTCCACGGCGTCTTCGTCAGCGGGAACCCCAGGCGCTCGCGCATCTGGAGGTAGCCTTCCGCGCACAGGCGCGCGTTGTCGCGCACGCGCTTGATGAAGTTGGCGCGCTCCGTCACCGAGATGGCGCCGCGCGCGTCCAGCAGGTTGAACGCGTGCGAGCACTTGAGCGCGTAGTCATACGCGGGCAGCGGCAACTGGCGCTCGATGAGCCGCTTGCACTCCTTCTCGTAGGCGTCGAACAGCGAGAAGAGCATCTGCGGATCCGACTCGTGGAGGGCGTACTTGCTCATCTCCACTTCGTTCGCGTGGAACACCTCGCGGTACTTCACGCCCTTGACCCACTCGATGTCGTACACGCTCTCCACGTTCTGCAGGTACATGCAGATGCGCTCGAGACCGTACGTCAGCTCGGCCGACACGGGGCGGCACTCGAAACCGCCGCACTGCTGGAAGTAGGTGAACTGGGTGATTTCCATCCCGTCACACCACACCTCCCAGCCCAGCCCCCAGGCGCCCAGGGTGGGCGACTCCCAGTCGTCCTCCACGAAGCGGATGTCGTGGGCGTGCGGATCGATGCCGAACGCGCGGATGGACTCCAGGTAGAGCTCCTGCACGTTCTTGGGCGCGGGCTTGAGGATGACCTGGAACTGGTGGTGCTGGAACAGGCGGTTGGGGTTCTCGCCGAAGCGGCCGTCAGCCGGGCGGCGCGAGGGCTGCACGTAGGCCACGTTCCAGGGCTCGGGACCGAGCGCGCGCAGGAAGGTGGTGGGCGCCATGGTGCCGGCGCCGACTTCGAGATCATACGGCTGGGCGATGATGCACCCATGCCGGGCCCAGTGGTTCTGGAGCGTGAGGATCAGGTCCTGGAAGTACATGGTCGGGGCGTCCTGGGGCCAGCGAAGGCTAAAGACGCGGCGGACCCTAGTGACGGGGTCCAGGACCGTCAAGGACGAGGTCAATCCGGGTACAGGGGCAAGTCCGAAACCCGAATCGCGTACTTGCGCTCCTTGGCCAGCTCCACCGGGGCCGAGAAGAGCCGGCTCTGGCCATCGGGGTCCACGATTCGCAGCCGGTAGGTTCCCGCCTGGAGGGGCACCTTGCGCAGCGGCGTGGTGCCCAAGGGGGTGTTGCCATCGAACACCGCCGCCGGGGGCATGGTGCTCAGGGTGAGCAGACCGATGCCCGCCTTGCGCATCCCCGCCTTGGAGGTCGTGTCCACCACCTGGACCTCCTCCTGGGCCTCGTCCCGCGTGGTCTCCGGCTGAACCGCCAGCTTCTCCTCCAGGGTCTTCTCCCGCGGGGGCCCTTCCGGAGCGGCGGCCGGGGCGGAGGCCTTCGCGGGAGGCGTCTTCTGCTTGCCCTTGGTGGTTCCGGGCTTCGCCGGAGCCTTGGCGGTGGAAGACGTGTCGCTGGCGGCCACCGGCTCTTCGGAGGGGTCCGGGGTGGACGGCTCGCCGGCGGGGGCCTCGGCCACGGCAGTGGGCTCGGGCTCGGGCTTGGGGGCCAGCGGATTGGGCGGTGGCGGACGGGCCGGAGGAGGCCAGGGGGCCTGCTCGGGCGCAGGAGGCGGCGGCCCCAGCTCCAGCTCGGCCTTCACCTTGGCCACCGCGGACTCGTAGCCGGGCCGGAGGGCGGCCCGCACGGGTTCGAGCGCCAGCAGTCCGCCCAGGCCTCCCAGGAAGGCGAGCCAGAAGAGCCGGACGCCCCACTTCGACTTCGTGCGCGCCTGGGGGACCGCAGGCGCCGCCTCGGGCTTTGGAGACGGGGCCACCGCGGGCTGGCCTCCCCGGGAGGCAGGCCGGTGAGGGCGCACCCGGGTGGGCTGCGAGGCCGGCGGCAGGGTGACGGGCTCGTGCGCCACGTCCGTGTTCGGCACGGCGGCTGCCCGGCGTGGGGGCGGGGTGCGGGAGCGGGGGCCTCGGGGCGGCACCGTGGTGGCGGCCGGATCGACGGGCTCCTGAACGGGCTTCCGGGGACGCGGCGTGGCCCCTGCTCGCCCGGGGCCTGGCGATGGGGAGACGCGGGCCCGGGGCGTGGTCCTCGCGCTCGTACCGGCGAGCGGCTCGCCCGGCTCGTCCTGGAGGGCGCCGGCGGCCTCCTTGATGCGGGCGTCGTCGCGGCTGGCGTACTCCAGGAGCGCGCGGGTCTTGTCGCGCTTGTCCGAGAAGAGCTCCTGCATCAGCGCGGCCAGGCGCTCCTCGTCGAACAGCTCGGGGCCCATGGCGGCCTCGATGGCCTTGGCCATCTCGCGCCCGGTGGCGAAGCGCTTCGGCTTCTCGCGGGTCAGGGCGCGCATCACCACGGCCGAGAGGGCCTCGGGCACCTCCGGGTTCACTTGGCGCGGGCTGGGAAGCTCTCCCTCCACGATTTGCAGCATCATCGCGGCGTCGCCCGGGGCGTTGAACAGCCGCTGGCCGCACAGCATCTCGTGGAGCAGCACCCCCGCGCAGAACAGATCGCTTCGCCCGTCGAGTGGCTGCCCCCGGACCTGCTCCGGGGACATGTAGCCGCCGGTCCCCTTCACCATGCCCACGGCCGTGCGGCCCAGCCGTCCCTTGGCCTTGGCGATGCCAAAGTCGATGACCTTCACCCCGCCGTCATAGGTGACCATGACGTTGCGGGGGGACATGTCCCGGTGCACCACCGAGACGGAGCGGCCCGTGGGGTCGACGAAGTGGTGCGCGTAGTGCAGGGCCAGGCAGACATCGCGGATGACGCGGGCCGCGAAGCCGGGGGGCAACGGCTCGCCCCGGTTGTCCGCGGCCTTCATCAATTGGTCGAGGTTCTGGCCCGCGAGGAAGTCCATGGCGAGGTACAGCTCGCCGTCCTCCTCGCCGAGATCGAACACCTGGCCGATGTTGGCGTGCGTCAAGGCCGCGGTGATGCGGGCCTCGTCCAGGAACATCTTCACGAACTCGTCGGTCTTGACGTCCGGGAGGATCTGCTTGAGCGCGACGAACTTGCGGAAGCCGCCCGGGCCCGAGGTGAAGGCCAGGAAAAGCTCCGCCATGCCCCCCACGGACAAGCGCGTGAGGATCTCGTACTTGCCGATGCGCCTCCCCCGATCGGGATCGGCCCCGGGGGCCCCTGCCTGAATCGCCATACCAGGCCCCCATGCTAGCCACGGATGCCTACCGCGTCGATGCTAGAGAGGGGGCCCCTCTCCTTTGGAAGCCCGGCCCCCCCCCTGTACTTCCCGACAGGACCCGTCCCCCCCCTCAACCGCTCCCTCACTGGGAGAGAGCCTCGGCATGACTCAGCGGGACGTATGAAGATGTAGACTTCTGAGAAAGAGGGTGGCTTCGCCTCGGAGTAACAGACGACGGCTTGTTCGGCCCCCTTGTCCGGGCTTGGCCGTAAGAAGCACCCCTTTCAAGGTGATGGAGGAGGCTGGCAGCAGGAGGGGTTAGCGAGAGGGGAAGCGGTGGCTTGAGAGGACAG
>NZ_JAHXBH010000040.1:0-61557 GCF_020103775.1 Allostigmatella hybrida | reverse complement strand
GGAGCGTTTCGCTCAGCTCGTCTGCGAGCACCCCGTCTTCCGCGAGTGCTTCGGACTTTTATGAGGGGATGCCTCAGCTCGCGGCCAACTCAGGACAGCCGCGAGCCCTTCATCTCCAGAATCGAATCTCCTGTGATGCCTTTCAGTGCGAGTCTGCCGGTTTTGGTGTTTGAGGAGGAATAGGAGTCATGGAACGGAGGGGAGCATCGCTGCCCAGAGCGATGAAGGGAGCCCAGGCATGGGGATGGGGGTGCGTGGTACGCAGAGAGAGCATGGCCTGGCGCAGTGCAGAGGCCCGGCCCAGGCCTTTCAAGAGGTTGCGGTAATAGAGGTCCATGAGAAGGTGAGTGGAGCTGTCATTGACCTTCCAGAGACTGATGAGGAGGGTTTCAGCGCCAGCGGCCATGAGCGCCCGGCGAAGGCCATAGACGCCCTGACCGAGGTGGACTTCGCCGCGGCCTGTATCGCAAGCGGAAAGGACCACGAGCTGAGTGCTCCAGAGGTTGAGCCCAGCCAGTTCCAGGGCGGTGACGAGGGAGGCTTCGGGAGCGGGAGGGGAGGACGAGGCCGTGGAGAGAGCGCCCGCCAGGACGAGGCCGGAGTTGAGCAAAGGCTCTTGCTGTGGAGGAGGAGCACCGCCCAATGAATCGACGAAGGCCAGGCCCCGAGACTCGGATGGTGAGGAGGAGGCATTGCCGAGGAAGAAGCCGTGGGTGGCCAAGTGAAGAACGCCCGGGGTCGAGAGGTTGAGCAGCCGCTGCTTGGAGGCGTCTGGGCCGAGGAAGAGCTGAGCCTGAGGAAGCAGGCGTTGAATGGCGTGAGCTTCTAGACGAGAGCCGGGAAGAGGAACCCAGGCGCTTCTGTCCAAGTGGGAGGGAGGTAGGGAGAAGAAGCGCTTCAGCGCGTCGGAGGGGGGAGAGGAAGGAAGAGAGCCAGAAGGCGCCGGAGAGAAGGAAGAGGAGAATTCAGGGTCGGCGAAGACAAAGACGGAAGAGGAGGGAGCGCTGTCCAGGGGACGAGGCAGCAACTCACGGCCGGAGGTGAGGTACCGGAGGTGAGGTAGGAGAAGTCGAAGGAGTCCAGGATGAAGGCGTGGCCATCGTGGAGCGCAGCGAAGGGGATGAGGCTGAGCTGGCCATCGGTGGAAAGGAAGATGCGGCGGGTAGAGCTGAGCAGGGGTCGCAGGGGTCCAAAAGTGCTTCGGTAGAGTTGCTCAGAAGCGGTTTGGAAGGAGGCGTCCTTGTCAGCCAGCGCATTGCGAAGGCGAGAGACGGCTTGGTCAATGGGAGCAGCCGGGCCCAAGTCGACAGCGCGGATAGAAGCAGCCGGGAAGAGAACCAGAGCCAGGTAGCGCATGTGGCTGGCGCTCTTGGCAGGAGAGGTGCCAGGTTTGCGAATCAAAGGGCTAAGGAGAGAGAGGCCAGTTGAGTGCGCAGGCCTCGGAGGCGCTCGAAAGCATCGCGATCTTCGAGATTCAGGTTGAAGTAGAGAGTGCGAGAGATCGCAGCGGTCTCCGAGACGGAGCGACCCTTGAGGAGGAGCGCGGCGCTGAGGGCGAGGCGTTGAACGCGAGCGTCCTGGGGGTGAGCGCGTAGCAGAGAATAGAGCCATTGCTCGTCGTTGCGCAGGTGAGAGAGGAAGGAGGAGAGGCGGGACTCGGAGAAGTTGAGAGCCTCATGGCGAAGGCGGCGCTCGGAGATAGAGAAGGAACGGGAGAAGAGAGGTAATGCGTTAGAAAGGCGATGCTGGGCCAGACGAAATTTTCCGAACTCGTTGAGAGATTGAGCGGTGTTGGGATGATTGTTGCCGAGAGACGTCTCCCAGAGAGTGAGCGAGCGCCGGAAAAGAGGCTCCGCCTGGTGATACAACCCTTGGTCAGAGTAGAGGATGGCGAGGTTGTTGAGAGAGGCGGCGACGTCGGGATGGTTCTTGCCGAGGGAGGCCTCGCGGATGGCCAGAGCCCGCTGGTAGAGGGGCTCCGCCCAGTCATACAACCCCTGGTCAGAGTAGAGGAAGGCGAGGTTGTTGAGATCCGAGGGGCGCCACCCTCAAAACCACTGGGCGGCCTTCTCGCGGCGTTCATTTGAACGTGCGGCGAGCACGGGCAATCTTCCTTGGCTTTGGGCTGGAGGGCTGGCTCTTCTTGGCTCGTGGACGCTTGGAGGCCGTGGTGGGTTTCGCCTGCGGCGTCACGTCGTCAAACTCGTAGAAGCGCCTGCGGACGAAGTACATGGCGTTCATCAGTGCGTCCACTGGCCCCACTCCCATGGCGTAGTCAATGCCTCGGGTGACGTGCTCGAAGTACATCGGGCAGTACCAATTCGTCCCATCCGCGAGCAATGCAGGCCGTCCGATGGTGACACGCGAGATTCGCTCGGCGCCATCCTCGGTCCGGTACGACCAGTAATCGTCCGCGATGGGGTCATTGATCGCAGTCAGCTTCGGGCGCCAGTCTTTCATGGTTACTCTTCTCACCCATGGGTGAAGTGGGCTAGGTGAACCATCATGGGTAAATAGCGTGGCACATGCCTATACACGCAGCCTTGGATCCCTTGGTTGCGCCCCAGCACAGCGCCTGCTTCCTGGGTGTACGAAGCCGCCTGCAGAAATTCTCAAGGGCTTCACCGCCCGCTTCGCAGGCATCGAGACATGCGCTTTTGTTCGCTGGAGACTCCAGGTCTTGCTCCGGTTTCTGAGCGGGTGGCACCCCCACTGGGGGACAGCCCTCGGGATTCAGCGCGCAGAAACTACCAGGACTGCGGTCGTAACCGTCCATGAAGAGGGGAGTGCCTCCTGATTGCAGGCCTGCACATGCCAACAGGCAAGACGACAGCAAGCTCCACCACATCAAGCGGGGGTCCATCTCCACCTCCGCCCCAAAGGGTAACACGCGCGCTGGCGCGCTTGAGGAGGGCTAACGCTCCTGATTGGCGGAACTGGAGCGCCGCCATGGAGGGGGCGGGAGGCTTGGCGTCGTCGTACTCGACATCGTCCACCTGGATTTTCTGCCGGCCGGACCGCAGGTTTCTGCTGAGTTTGGGGGGCCGCCCGGGACAGGATGCGGCGAACCCATTCGAGGCAGAAGACATGAAGAAGCTCGCCATCGTCGTCGCTGGAGGACCCGCTCCAGGCATCAACAGTGTCATCGGGGCCGCCACTATCCGCGCCTGTCTCTCCGGGGTGGAGGTGCTGGGCATCCAGGATGGGTTCAAGTGGCTCGCCGAGGGGGACATCTCCCACGTGGTGCCCCTCACCATCGCGGACACCAGCCGCATCCACTTCCGGGGCGGCTCGTACATCGGCATCTCCCGCGCCAATCCCACCCGCTCCCCTGAGCACCTTCAGCGCACCATCGACGCGATGGAGCGGCTGGACATCGGCATGCTCATCACCATCGGCGGGGATGGCACCGCGACGCTCGCGCAGATCATCTCGGAGAAGACCCGGGGGAAGATCCGCGTGGTCCACGTGCCCAAGACGATCGACAACGACATCGACTTGCCCCACGACACGAGCACCTTCGGGTTCCAGACCGCGCGCCACGTGGGCGTGGACATCGTGAAGAACCTGATGGTGGACGCGAAGACCACCTCGCGCTGGTACTTCGTCGTCGCCCAGGGCCGCAAGGCGGGCCACCTGGCGCTGTCCATTGGCAAGGCGGTGGGCGCCACCGTCACCCTCATCCCCGAGGAGTTCCGCGGCAAGAAGGTCCCCTTCGCCACCGTGGTGGACACGCTCGCGGGCTCGGTCATCAAGCGCCTGGCCTATGGGCGCCCGGATGGCATCGCGCTGCTGGCCGAGGGCCTCGCCGACTGCATCATCCCGGAGGACCTGGCCCGGTACACGGAGCTGCCGAGGGACCACATGGGCAACCTCCACGTGGCGGACATCCAGCTGGGCGAGGTGCTGGAGAAGGGCGTGAAGGACCGGCTCGCGGAGCTGGGCCTCAAGGCCACGCTCATTCCCAAGTACATCGGCTACGAGGTGCGCTGCGCCGACCCCATCCCCTTCGACATGGAGTACACGCGCGACCTGGGGCACTGCGCGGCCCGCTACATCATCCAGGGCGGCACCGAGGCGGTGGTGGCCATCATCAACGGCCAGTTCCAGCCGCTCTCGTTCCAGACGATGAAGAACCCGGACACGGGCCTGCCCCGGGTGCGGCTGGTGGACGTGGACTCGGACCGCTACCAAATCGCCCGCGGGTTCATGCTCCGCCTCAAGCGCGAGGACTTCGCCAAGCCCGAGGAGCTCGCCCGCCTCGCCGCCTCCGTGAAGCTCACGCCCGAGGCGTTCCGCGAGCGGTTCTCCTACCTGGTGAAGGACGAACCGGAGACCGTGCCGGATGCGGCCCGGGAGGTGATGCTCAAGAAGAAGGAGGGCTAGCGCTTCCGGAACAGGGCCTCCGCGGCGGAGAGCTGCTCCGCACGGTCCTCCTTGGCGTGGAGGCCCCCCTCGCCAATCTGGAAGAACTCACAGAAGTTGGCGCCGTCCTTGTCGGACGGCACGTCCGCGAAGGGCTCCTTGCACTGCTTGGAGGCCGACGGCTCGAAGTGGCGGCAGTTGCGGCACGCGCGCACCTCCTCGCCGCAGTGGGGGCAGGTGTCACGCCGCCCTACCTGGTTTCCAATGATGTCGAGCGGACGTCCGCAGTGGCCGCAGCCGGGCATGGCACCTCCGAGGGGGCACCATCTTGCCAGCGCGGGGCAGGCCCCGGCGAGGGGTCAGCGGTGCGCGCTGGGGACGAACGCCGGGGTGGAGTTCGAGGGAGGAGGCGGGCTGGGCGGCAGGGGCGTCTGGAAGTCGTCACCCGTGGCGTCATCCAACTGCGAGTCCAGGCGCCGCAGCAGGAAGAGCATGTAGGCGGCCAGCAGCGAGAGCGCCGCGCCCATCACCCCGAGCATCTGTCCGCGCTGCCACACGTGCGCCCGCTCCATCACCGAGCGCCGCGAGGAGAACGTCTTCAGCTGCTCGTCGGCCACGGTGCTGTCCAGGCGCTGGGCGTACTCGATGGCCTGGGCATTGCCGCGCTCCAGCAGCCAGCGGGCCTCGGAGTGGAGGGCCTCGGCGCGGCTGTAGCAGTAGACCGCGGCTCCGGCGGACAACAGGGCGACGCTGACTGCCACCACCACGCTACGCGTACCCATGGCCGTCCCTCCCAGCGCGCTGAAGACGTGGGTTCCGAACACCCACCACCGCCTCCATCTTTCCGGGAGACAGTGCCCGATGGTAGGGACCCCTCCAGCCATGGGCAAGCCCTACCGACCGAAGGACCACTATTTCCAGAAAGCCAAGCAAGAAGGGCTCCGCGCCAGGTCTGCCTTCAAGGTGGACGAAATTTTAAGGCGCTTCCCGGTCGTGAAGAAAGGGGGGGTGGTGCTGGACTTGGGCGCTGCCCCCGGCGGGTTCCTGCAGATTCTGGCCGACACGGTGGGCCTGTCCGGCCGGGTGATTGGCGTGGACATCGTCGCCATCCGCCCGTTCACGCAGAAGAACGTGACGACGGCGGTGCTGGACGTGCTGGCGGACGACTTCGATGCGCGGCTGCGGGCGCTGTACGACGGGCCGCTCGACGCGGTCATCTCGGACATGGCGCCCAAGACGAGCGGTATCAAGGCCACGGACGAGGCGCGCAGCCTGCGGCTCGCGGGCAAGGCGCTGGAGGTGGCGGTGACGCGGGGCCGGCCCGGCTCGAGCTTCGTGGCCAAGCTCTTCATGGGCGGCGACTTCGAGGAGTTCCGCGAGCAGGTGCGCGCCAGCTACGGCGAGGTGAAGGTGGTGCGCCCCGAGGCCACGCGCGGGGCCAGCATGGAGGTGTACCTCGTCGGCCTGCGCCTGAAGGCGCCCGCGCCCGCCGCGCCCTGAGCCGCCGCTAAGCGGGGAGGCCCCCAGGGCCTTCGACGGGCCACAGCCGCACGGTGGTGTCATAGGAGGCGCTCACGAGCAGGTCCCCGGGCAGCACGGCCAGGCCCCGGACGAAGTCCTTGTGGGCGTGGCGGGAGAGGAGGGCGAAGTCCGGCAGGCGGGTGAGGTGGATGCCGTCATCCTCGCCGCCGCTGGCCAGCCGCCCGCCGCTCACGGGGGCCAGGGCGCACACCGTCCCCGTGTGGACGCGCTGGGTGTGCAGGGCCTGAAGGGTGGGGTGGGGGGAGAAGGAGGGCTGCCAGAGGGTCAGCTCCCCCGTGGCCTGGCCTGAGACAAGCCTCCCGTCCGGCAGCACGGCGAGGGCCCGGACGGGCGCTCCGGCCGAGACGGAGGAAGGGGCCTCGTGGGGCCGGGAGGTCCGCCACAGGCGCACCGTCCCATCCTCGGAGGCCGAGGCCAGCCACCCGCCCGGCAGGGCCGCCAGGGCCCAGACCCAGCCCGTATGCCCCTGGAGGACGTCTGGGGCACTTCCGTCCGAGGACCACAGCTGGATGCGCCCATCGGCCCCGCCGCTGGCCACGCGCCCGTCGTCCAGGGCGGCCAGGCTCAGCACGGCCCCCTCATGGCGGCCCACGACGTGGGCGGTGCCGGTCTCCCAGCGGCGGACCGTCCGGTCCCGCGAGGCGCTCCAGAGCCGGCCCTGGGTGTCCTCCGCCAGGGCGACGGCCGAGGCGGTGTGGCCCGTTAGCACGGCATCGCAGTCCCAGCGGCCCGCCGAGGCGCGCCACAGCCGCACGGTGCCGTCGCGCGAAGCGGTGGCCAGGCGTCCATCCCGGCGCGCCAGCACGCTCCAGACGTAGCCCTGGTGGCCCGTGAGCACGCCGTCCAGGTCCGTGTGCGCGGGGGCCTCGCGCTCATAGAGGACATCGGTCCGCAGGACATACTTGGTGCCCGCGGAGACCGCTTCGCCGTCGTGCCAGAGCGCGTGGTCGAAGACGATCAGCGTGCCCGCCTCGGGACGGACGGCGCCCAGCAGCTCGGCCTCCTCGGAGCGATCGGCGTAGTAGCGGGTGGCCCCGCCCGAGAACTCCTGGGCATCATTGAGGTAGAGCATGCACGTCAGGTGAGAGCGCACCCGGGGGCTCGGTGCATAGGCGCCATCCCGGTGGATGGAGAAGCGCTGGCCTCCCCGGTAGCGGCAGAAGCGGAAGCGCGGGTTGAGGCCCCGGAGGTGCCACGTGGCCCCGGCGGCATCCACGAGCCGCTCGGGCAGAAACGGCTTCAAGCGCGCGAAGACCGTGTCCGCGAGCGCCGCGTCGTCGTGCACCTGACGGTCGTTGTCCCGGTAGGACGGGGGGTAGTCCCGGCCCGTGGCCTGGAAGCCCACGCGCTCCGCCTCCTGGATGAGGCCCAGGCACTCGCTCCGGGAAAACACCCCCCGGAGCAGGAAGCAGGGCAGGGGCGTCCGGACGTCCGCCGCCTCCCGGACGATGTCAGCGGCACCCGGGTAAATTGGTCGCATGACCAAATTATGGCGCTGGCGAGGGCCCAAGGCAAGCCCATCGGTGTTGAGCGGGGTTTAGCGGGAGGCCTGCGGCTGGGCGCAGGTGGGGCTTTCGCTGGTGGGATAGAGCGAGGAGATGCCGTAGGTGCCGTTGCGTGTGCCGCAGCGGATCTTCCAGGTGGCGCCGTCCAGCTCGGGCACCGCGTAGACGCCGCCCTCGGTCTTGGCCCCATCGCGTGCGCAGCAGTTCGCGAAGGCCTGCGCGCCAATGGCCGCGATGCTCAGCGCGCCTTGCGAGCGGGAGAACCCGCCCAGCTTCTTCTCCCCACAGGACCAGGGCGCCACGCCGCGGAACTGGATGAGGTAGTTGTCGCCCTTCAACGCCTCCTCACCGCGGGCGGGGCCGGTGAAGCAGATCTTCCCCTCGGCCTCGAGCTGCGCGTAGCGAGGCAGGAAGTGGAGCCCGCCGATGAGCCCCCGCGTCCAGTCATCTCCACAGAAGACATAGGTGAAGGCGTTGCGCGGGCCGGTGCCCGTCCAGAGGCCCGTGAGCCACGCGAGGTTGGCCTGCCGGGCCTCGGCGCCCTCCAACGTCCGGCCCGCCGCGGCCAGCGCCTGCTGGATCGCCTTGGCCTCATAGTGCTTGGCGAAGAACTGCTGAATGGCCTCCGCGCTCACCGAGCCATCGGGCCGCGAGGGGCACAGGGCGAGCACCTCCCGGTCCACCTCCGACACGGCGGGAGGCTCCGGGAAGAGGCGGGCCTGCTCACACGTCGCCGCGCAGCCGGAGGCCTCGGGGGCCGCCGTGGAGAGAACGCCCAGCTCTGGGGTCTTGTCCGCCTCGGCGAGCGCGACCGCGCCGGGCGCCGCGGCGACCGCGGTCTCCTCGGCCGCATCGCAGAGCACCCAACCCTCGGCCGTGGCGCCGCGCAGCTTGCACCACTTGCGCCCGGGCCCGCCCTTCTTGAGCAGGGGGTAGGAGGTGTCCGGCTCGACCGTGAAGAGGGCCTGGGCCGACTCCGGCTCGGCCACCGCCTCCACGCGGACCGAGGTGATGAAGGCTCCGGGCCCCCCGGCCAGGACGGCGGAGGGGAGAGACACCAGCAGCAGGACGAAGAAGCGGGGCATGGCGCTCGGCAGCATACCTGGGACATCCCTTGCCCCTCACCTGTCCGGGGGGCTTGCCAGCTTGGACCGCTCGCCTGCTGGCTTATTCATCCCACCCCCGGTCAGCTCAGCTTGAGCCGGGCCGCCTTCAGCTTGCCCACCTGGACGAGGTATTCGCCGGCCCCCAGCTCCGCCTTCGGATCCGTCACCTTCTCGCCCGCGATGCGCACCCCGCCCTGGGCCATCAGCTTGCGGGCCTCGGTGGCGGAGGCCACGAGCTTCGTCTCCGGAAGAACCTTGGTCACCAGCACCTTGGTGGCCCCCTCCAGGGAGACCTCCACGAGCGGGAGGCTGTCGGTGTCCAGCTGCTTGTTCTTGAAGCGCGCCTCGAAGTCCTCCGCGGCGCGGCGGCCCGCCTCATCGCCCTGGAACCGGGAGGCGATCTCCTGCGCGAACGCCACCTTCGCGGCCTTCGGGTGGGACTGGCCCGACTCCACGGAGGCCTTCAGCGCCTGGATCTCCTTGAGCGACCGGGACGAGAGCAGCTCGTAGTAGCGCCACATCAGGTCGTCCGTGATGCTCATCAGCTTGCCGAAGATCTGCTCCGCCGGCTCGTCGATGCCCACGTAGTTGTCCAGGCTCTTGGACATCTTGTCGCCGGTGATCTTCCCGTCCACCAGCTTCGCGTCCAGACCCTCCAGGATGGGGCCGGTCATGATGACCTGAGGCTCCAGCCCCTGGTCCTTCATGAGCTGGCGGCCCACGAGCAGGTTGAAGAGCTGGTCTGTCGCGCCCAGCTCCACATCCGCCTTCAGCTCCACCGAGTCGTAGCCCTGCAGCAGCGGGTACAGGAACTCGTGCAGCGCGATGGAGCGGTTGTCGCGGAAGCGCTTCTTGAAGTCGTCCCGCTCCAGCATGCGCTGGACGGAGTAGGCCGAGGCCAGGCGGATCATCCCCTCGGTGCCCAGGGCGTTGATCCACTCGGAGTTGAAGCGCACCACCGTGCGCTGTGCGTCCAGCACCTTGAAGACCTGCTGCTTGTACGTCTCCGCGTTCGCCTTGACTTCGTCGCGCGACAGGGGAGGACGCGTGGAGTTCTTGCCGGACGGGTCTCCAATCAGCGCCGTGAAGTCGCCGATGAGGAACACCACCGTGTGGCCGAACTCCTGGAAGCGCCGCATGCGCGTGAGCAGCAGCGAGTGCCCCAGGTGAAGGTCCGGCCGCGTCGGGTCGAAGCCCACCTTGATGGTGAGCGGCTTGCCCTCGCGGTACGAGCGCTCGAGCTTCTTCTTGAGCTCCTCGGGCACCTGGATGTCCACGGTGCCACGGGTCACTTCCTCGAACTGCTCTTCTGGGGTCGCCTTGCGCAGCAGATCCTGGGTCATCGCGCGCGGGACCTTAGCCGAAACGGCCCCCGCAACGAGACCCTTCTCTTCCGGAGGGAGGAGGGGACGTGGCCGGAAGCCCCGCCATCCCTCCTCCTCGTGTCCCTGACTGCGCTACGTGTCCAGGAAGTCCCAGTCGCGGTAGAGCCCGCGCAGCGACTCGCTCTCGGTGACGATGAGGTCCATGTCCACATCGTCGCCGTTCACGGGCAGCCACGAGACGACCTGGTCATTGAAGCCCAGGCCCACCCGGCGGCTGCGCGCGGAAGCCGCCCGGAGCGTGGCGTCATAGTAGCCACCGCCCCGGCCGAGCCGCTTGCCATCCCGGGTGAACCCCAGGCCCGGAACCACGAACAAGTCGATCTGGTCCACTGGAATCAGATCCGAGGAGTTGGTGGGCTCGCGCACCCCCAACCGTCCCGGTTCCAGCTCGCTTTCCGACTTGATGGCCCGGAAGGAGAGAATGCGCCCATGCACGTGGGACAGCGGGTAGCAGACGATCTTCTCGTCTTGCAACGCCGCGATCAGAATGTCCCGCGTCGGCACCTCTCCTCGGATCGGCGCGTACAACGCCACCGTCCTGGCCTTTTGATAGTACGGCGATGCCAGGAACCGAGACTGCACCTTCAACCCACGCCCGTCGATGAGGTCTGGCGTCATCGCCTTGCGCCGTGCCGTCAACTCCTCGCGCAAGGACTGCTTCTTCGCCGCCTCTTCTGCCGCCACCGTCTCGCTCACCGCCTGCCGCTCCGCAGAAAAAGTCCCCCGCCGTATGGCCGTGTGCCCAGCGTCCATTGAACCCTCTAGAAGCCAGGTGGGGTCCGAAGTCATGGCTCCGTAGGCTTCCCTCATCCCCCGTGAGGAGGGAGGGCTTGCTCATGGAACCCGAAACGGCCCCCGTGATGGACGTATCGGTTCGAATTTCTGCTGGGCATCACGCGCCCCGCAGGGGACAGTCTTGGTACAACCCTGGAAATAGGTCTCTTAAGCCCTCGAAATTGCTGGAGTTTCCTCGAAAGGTCCGAACAAATGATAAGGACGGCACCCGGCCAGGTCAAGGTGTCCCGCGTCCGTTTACAACGCTGTTTCGCCCCCCCTATGATGCCCCGGTCCGCCCTCTCCATGGCCCCCGTGTCTTCTATAACCGGCCTCGCCGTGGCCTTCTTGTTGCTGGTGCCTGGGCTGGCCGCGGCCGCCCCCTTGGCCTCGGGCCTCTTCCGGGCAGACCCCTATGGCCAGTTCGAGCTGGTGGCCGAGGGGGAGCACGTCTCGGGGGTGCAGACGCAGAGTGGTGGCACCTGCTCCCAGGTGGGCAAGGGCCCCGTGCTGGAGGGCACCTTCCAGGACCGGGTGCTCGTGGGGTGGCTCAAGGTCTGTCAGACGGGCAACGGATGTGCGCCCGAGCAGGCCTACCCCATCCTGGCCTTCTATAATGAGCAGGACCAGACCCTGGTGGCCCACGTGCGGCTGCGCAGCGGGTGCGAGTCGCCCGTGCTCAAGGACAAGCGCTTCATCCTTCAAGCCATTCCCCCGGAGCGGGGGGCCCTGGGAGGGGCCGGCTCGACGCTCGCCGCCGAGCTGGCAGGCAAGCGAGGCTCCCCGAAGTTCGAGCAGGCCCGGGCCGAGCGGGAGAAGGGGGAGCGGCTCTACCTGAACAAGCAATATAAGGAGGCGGCCGAGGCCTTCCGGCGCAGCGTGGAGAGCGAGCCGAGCTGGCCTGCGTACCTGGGGCTGGGCTCCAGCCAGTTCAAGCAGGGGCAGATGCCCGCGGCGCTCAAGTCCCTGGAGCGGGCGCTCCAGCTTCAGCCGAAGAACCCGGATGTCCTCTACATGCTGGGCTGTGTCCACGCCCAGATGGGCAACAAGAAGCGGGCGCTGGGCCTGCTGCGGCAGACGGTCGACCTGGGCTACGCGCTGCACACCGTCATCGAGGGGGATCCCGACCTGCTCTCGCAGCTGGGCGGGGACCGGGAGTTCCAGGAGCTGGTGAAGCGGTCGAGTGAGAAGGCCGCGTCCTCCCGCACAACGTCTGGCCCCGGAACGCCCAACCCGTGACTCCTCCCGCCACGCCCCGCCCGGCCCAGGTGTTCGGCAACTTCGAGCTGCTCGCGCAGCTCGGCAAGGGGGGCATGGCCGAGGTGTACCGGGCGAAGGTGCTCTCCGGCCGCTACGAGGGGTGGCAGGTGGCCCTCAAGCGGCTGCTCCCGTCGCTCGTGAAGGATCCCGCCTCGGTCGAGCTCTTCATCCGCGAGGCGGACCTGTCCACGCAGCTGGACCACCCCAACATCGTCAAGGTGCTGGATGTGGGGATCGCCGAGAACACCTATTACATCGTGATGGAGCTGGTGGACGGCAGGGACCTGGGCCAGGTGCTGCGCCGCTGCAAGCACCGGGGCATTCCCCTGCCGGTGGACTTCGCGGTGTACCTGGGCAAGGTGCTGCTGGATGCGCTCGCGTACGCGCACACCGCCACCGGCCCCCGGGGGGATGCGCTGGGCATCGTCCACTGTGATGTCTCCCCGTCCAACCTGTTCATCTCCCGGGTGGGGGAGATCAAGCTGGGGGACTTCGGCGTGGCCCGGGTGTTCGTCGACGGCTCCCGCGATGGCGAGGAAGTCCTCGGCAAGCCCTATTACCTGTCGCCCGAGTCGCTGCAGGGCCACGTCACGCCGGAGGCGGACCTGTGGGCCGCCACCGTGGTGCTCTACGAGCTGCTGACCCTGGAGCGCCCCTTCACGGGCAACACCCCCGAAGAGGTCTTCTTCAACATCCGCCACCGGCGCTACCGGCCCCTGCACACGCTGCGGCCCGAGATTCCCGAGTCCCTGGAGGAGGTCATCTCCCGGGGGTTCGCCGAGCGCGCCGAGGACCGCTTCCCCACGGCGGAGGCGTACGCGCAGGCCCTCACGCCCCACTATGACGAGCGCGTGGGCACGCCCCTGGCCATCGCCGCGCTCGTCCGCGGCCTGTTCGGCACCAGCGACTGAGGCCCTCCGGGAAGGTCAGGCCAGGTCCCGGGCGGCGATGTCGCGCGCCCGGGGCACGTGCGTTTCGAGCGCCTTCACGACCCGCTGCACGTCCTCCTGGGTGGTGCCCGGGCCCAGGGAGAAGCGCAGGCTGCCGTGGGCCTGCGCGGGCGTGAGCCCCATGGCGAGCAGGACGTGGGAAGGGGAGAGGGTCCCCGACGCACAGGCCGAGCCCGAGGAGGCGCAGATGCCCTCCAGGTCCAGCGCGATGAGCAGGGCCTCGCCGTCCGCGCCGTGGAAGAACAGGTTGCTGGTGTTGGGCACGCGCGGCGCGCCGCCGCCGTTGATGGTGACGCCGGGCAGGCGGGCCTGGACTTCGCGCTCGAAGAAGTCCCTCAGCGCGCCGACCTGGGCGCTGGAAGCCTCCTGCCGGGCCTGGGACAGCTCCAGCGCCAGGGCCAGGGCCTCCGCGTAGGGCACGTTCTGCGTGCCGCCCCGGTGGCTTCCTTCCTGGTGCCCGGGAACGAGCGCCTGAAGGTCCACGTCCTTGCGCACCACCAGCACCCCTGCGCCGACGGGGCCGCCGAACTTGTGGGCGGAGAGCGCGAGCAGGTCCGCGTCCACCTCGCGCAGGCTCACCGGGAGCTTGCCCGCGGCCTGGACCGCGTCCGTGTGGAAGACGATGCCGCGCTGGCGGCAGGCGAGGGCGGCCTCCCGCACGGGCTGCACCACGCCCGTCTCGTTGTTGGCCCACATCAAGGAGCACAGCGCCGTCTGGGGCGTGAGTGCCTCCAGCAGCGCCCCGGCCGGGACACGGCCGTCCGCGCCCGGCCGCAGCCGCACCACCTCCGCGCCCTGCTTCTCCAGCTGCGTCAGCGCGGCGAGCACCGCCGGGTGCTCGATGGCGGAGGTGACGATGCGGCGGCGCAGCGGCTCCTTCCGCGACACGAAGGCGCCCTTGAGCGCCAGCGCGTCCGCCTCCGAGCCCGAGCCCGTGAAGCAGACCTCCTTGGGCTCGCACCCCAGCACCTTCGCCACCCGGGCCCGCGCGCCATCCAGCCGCCGCCGGGCGTCGCGGCCCGCCTGGTGAATGCTGGAGGCGTTGCCGGAGCCCCCCTCCAGGAAGGCCCGGGCGAGCGCCTGGGACACCTCGGGGAGCAGCGGCGTGGCCGCGTTGTGGTCCCAGTAGATCAAGCGTCCTGGGCGGCCAGCAGCGACACGGGCCGCTGCTCGGCGACACCGAAGGCCTTGAGGAACCGGTTCACCAGCTCGCGCTTGAGCGCCTTGCGCTGGCTCGCCTTGCCCGACAGGGGCAGGCGCGCGCCCGCCATGCTGCCGTGGCCTCCCGAGGAGCCGCCGAAGCTCTCACAGGCCTCGCGGATGAGCCGCCCCGCGTTCATGCGCCGGTCCTTCACCCGCAGGGAGACGAAGAGCTGGTTGCGGAAGGTGCCGTACGCCAGCGACCACTTCATGCCGTCCAGGAACATCATCCGCTCGGCGATCTCGGCCACCATGTCCGGGGAGTAGACTTCCTCCAGGTCCGTGATGATGGCGGTGCCGTACACCTTCGCCCGCTCGATGGAGGTGTGGAAGAGCTGGAAGTACCGCGCCGGCAGCTCGGGGTGTTCGATCTGCCCCAGCAGGTGCTTGTCGCAGCGCGGGAAGAGCCACAGGTAGCTGTCGATGTCCGTCTGGGTCGTCTCGCGGCCCAAATCCCGCGTGTCCGCCTTGATTCCGTAGAAGAGCGCGGTGGCCACGTCCACCGAGGGCTCCAGGCGGGCCGCGCGCAGGTACTCCACCAGCATCGTCGCGGTGGCGCCGAAGTCGCCGCCCACGTCCGCGAAGGGCGCCTGCAGGCTCTCGTCCCGGAGCGGGTGGTGGTCAATCACCACGTCCGCGCGCAGCCGGGCGGGCAGCGAGTGGTTGCCCACGGGCGGCTGCGTGTCCACCAGGCCAAAGAAGTCGTAGGCGTCGAAGTCGAGCTGCGAGACGTGCGAGACGGGCAGCCGCAGCACCCGCACGAAGGCCACGTTCTCCGCGCGGCCGATGATGCCCCCGTAGCCGACGCGGGCCTCCATGCCTGCCCGGCGCTCCAGGATGTGGGCGAGCGTGACGGCGGCCGCCAGCGAGTCGGGGTCCGGGTTGTCGTGGGTGAGGATGAGGGCCTTCTTCTTCCCTCGGGCCACTTTCAGCAGCCGTTCCAGCTTGTCCCGGGCGGGCAGGTGGGCGAGCCGTGGGGGCAGGGGGTCTTCCGGCTCTGCTGTGACCGCGGTTCGGCGGGGGTGGACGGACGGTGTCGCAGGCATGGGTTCTCTTCTTTACTGCCTTCGGCGGAGGGATTCGAGAAGCCGGATGGCTTCCGGGTACCGTTCCGGGAAGGGGGTCTCCAAGACCCCAATGGTGTTGACGAACCGGGAATCATTCACGAGGCAGCGGAAAGCCGTCCGCCCGATCGTTCCCTTGCCCACCTCTTCGTGCCGGTCGACCCGGCACCCCAGCGGCTTCTTGCTGTCGTTGAGGTGGAAGCAGCGGACGCGGTCCAGGCCGACGGCGGCATCGCACTCGGCCATCACTGTGTCGTAACCCTCCTCGGAGGACAGATCATACCCTGCGGCGAACAGGTGGCAGGTGTCCAGGCAGATGCCCAGGCGGTCCTCCCGCGCCACGCGCGAGAGAATCTCCGTGAGGTGCCAGAAGCGCCAGCCGAGGCAGTGGCCCTGGCCGGCGGTGATTTCCAGGCACACGCGGGAGCGGAAGCGGGGGGTGCGCCGGTGGACTTCGTCCAGCCCCTCGGCCACCAGCGCCAGGCCGCGCTTCTCGTCCGGGTGGGTGCCCGGGTGGATGACGAGGCAGGAGATGCCCAGCTGCTCGCAGCGCGTCAGCTCCTCCGTCACGCACGCGATGGACTTTTCGCGGAGCACGGGGTCCTCCGTGCCCAGGTTCACCAGGTAGCTGCCGTGGGCGATGGCGGGCAGCCCGCTGCGGCGGGCCTCGGCGCGGAAGGCGCGGCGCTCCTCCTGCGTGAGCGGGGGGGCGTTCCAGCCGCGCGCGTTCTTCGTGAAAATCTGGAGGCTGCGCGCGCCGTGTTCCTCGGCCCGCGCGAACGCCTGGCTCACGCCTCCTGCGATGGACTCGTGAGCGCCGAGGAGCACGGGGCGGGCCTAGTTGATGGCCTTGTACCGGCGGTTGAGGTCCTTGAAGTACTTGATGCCGTTGTCGAGCGAGTTCTCGATGGCATCCATCAGCAGCGTGCGGAAGCCGGCCACGTTGCCGCGGAACGACTCGTAGTACTTCTGCCGGTCGATGGAGTGGATGATGACCGGCATGTAGTTGTTGCGCAGCATCAAGAGGTTCGTGCACATCCGGCCCACCTTCCCGCTGTGCTCGGTGAAGGGGAAGATCTGCAGGAACATGTGCTGCACCGTGGCCGCCTGCTTGATGGGGTGGAACTCCCGGAACTCGGCGCTCGCGGTGTAGTCCACCAGCTTCTCCAGCGCGGGCTGGATCTTCGCGGGCTGGGCGATGTCGTGGAAGTACGTGCGGTGCAGCGGCATGTCCTTGCGCAGGCCCGCCCGCTCGCGCTCCTTGGACAGCTCCTTCTCGGTGCGCTCCCGCCGCTCGGTCGCCGCGCGCGCCGCCATCGCCTCGGGCGTGTTGCCGATGAGCAGGTCGTGCATGCGCTTGATCTGAGTGAGGGTGATCTGAGCGGTCTTCTTGCTCGTGGCGGCCTCCTCGCGGATGTAGTCGCACACGGCCTTGTGGTTGCGCACCTCCAGCACCACCGGCATCAGCGAGGCCTCGGCGGCCACCTTTCCGGGGAACAGCGCCGCGAGCAGCTCCTGCTGCGTGTACACGACGCCTTCGAGCGCCGCGTCGTGGTAGATCCACGACATCTCGAACTTCTCGAGAAAGTCGCGGGACTTGTCCTTGAAGATGTCGAGGTAGTCGCGCAGCGTCTCGTTCTTCTCATCGATCTCTTGGTAGCGTTCCTTCACGGACCTGCGGCTCCTTCGTGCCCGCTTCCCGTCACGTCAGCTGGACCGAGCGGTCGACCGGGAATTGAAACCAGAGGCTGATTCTAGAAATTCCGCGTGGTTAGGACAAATAAAAGGCGATTTCAGAGATCGACCAGGAAAACTTCACACGCCTGGTCGAGCAAATCCTTCGAAAGTGCGGGGGGGATTTGCCGGTATCTCGCGGCGTCCTTGATCAAGGACACCAGGTCCCTGGGGTGGCAGGCACGCATCTGCATGTTGCGCGGCTTGTAGTAGGCCTCGATGAGGTAGGTGACGGCCTGGTCCACGTAGGGGATGCCCACGGCCTCGCACACCCGCTGGAAGATGTCCCGGAAGGTCTCCTCGTCCGGGTTCTTCACCTCGATTTTGTACTTGATGCGGCGCAGGAACGCCTCGTCCACCAGCTCCTTGGGGTCCAGGTTGGTGGAGAAGACGAGCAGCTGCTCGAAGGGAATCTCGAACTTCTTGCCCGTGTGCAGGGTGAGGAAGTCGATGCGCTTCTCCAGCGGGACGATCCACCGGTTGAGCAGGTCCGTGGGGTGGACCTTCTGCCGGCCGAAGTCGTCGATGAGGAGCATGCCGCCGTTGGCCTTCACCTGGAAGGGCGCCTCGTAGAAGCGCGCCGTCTCCGAGTAGATGAGGTCCAACGTCTCCAGCGTCAGCTCGCCGCCCACCACCACCGCCGGGCGGCGGCACAGCTGCCAGCGGTGGTCCATCTCGAAGGTCTGCCGCCTGCCCGCGCCATCCCGGCCCACCTCCAGCGGGACGGGGGAGTGGTTGAGGCTGTCGAAGACCTTGATGATCTGGTTGTCGATCTCCAGGCAGTAGGGGACGAAGGCCTCGCCGCCGAACATGCGGGAGATGGCCTCGGCGAGGCTCGTCTTGCCGTTGCCCGGGGGCCCGTAGAGAAACAGCGAGCGGCTGGAGTTGACCGCGGGGCCCAGCTTGTCGAGCAGCTCCTCGGTGACGGTGAGGTGGGAGAGCCCCATCAGCAGGTCCTCCCGGCTGACGACGGGGTTCTCCTCGGTCTGGCTGGTGATGAGCGCGTTGTACTGCTCGATGGGGACCGGGGCGGGCCCCACATAGGTGGTGCGCGTGAGCGCGTCGCGCGCGTACTCGCGCCCCTTCTCGGTGAGGACGAACTCCACCGAGGCGCGGCCGAAGCCCTTGCCACCCCGCAGGTCCACGAGCTTCTCGGTGGCCACGAAGTCCACCACGCGCTCGATGACGCCGGGCCAGGGCAGGCACAGCTCCTCGGCGATGGCCATGCCGGTGCCAGTGCCGGAGTAGTAGAGGAACTTCAGGGCGATGTCGGACAGCAGCCCCATCTTCAAGCCGGTCTCCTCCAGAGACTTCGGCTCGGGAGGAGCAATGTCGAGAATCGAGGGATTCTCGAGGTTGAAGGGGTTGTCGTCCGAGTGGCCAGCCGGAGGCATGGTGGGGTGTTTTAGCCCAACCCGGGGCCCGCCGGCAGGCCGGTGATGCGGGTCAGATGTAGGTCAACCAGTCGGCGTAGCGGGGTTCCTGGCCGCGGACGACCCGGAAGTAGGTGTCCTGGACGAACTGGACGAGGGGGCCGGGCTTGCCGTCACCCACCATGCGGTTGTCCACCTCGCGCACCGGCGTAATCTCCGCGGCCGTGCCGGTGAAGAAGATCTCGTTGCAGATGTAGAGCGCATCGCGCGTGAAGGTGACTTCCTCCACCGTGCGGCCGCTGTCGCGGATGAGCTTGAGCACCGTGTCGCGGGTGATGCCGTCGAGGATGGGCGAGGAGAGGGGCGGGGTCTTGATGATGCCCTTCTTGTTCACCATGAAGATGTTCTCGCCGGAGGCCTCGGCCACGAAGCCGCTGATGTCCAGCAGGATCGCCTCGTCATAGCCCCCGAGCACCGCCTCGCGCTTGGCGAGGATGGAGTTGACGTACTGGCCGGAGATCTTGCCGCGCACCATGTTCACGTTCACGTGCATGCGGGTGAAGGAGCTGACCTTGGCGCGGATGCCCTCGCGGATGCCCTTCTCGCCCAGGTATGCGCCCCAGTCCCAAGCGGTGACGACGACGCGGGTGGGGTTGACCGCGCCCAGGCCCATGGCGCCATCGCCCATGAAGGCGATGGGGCGCAGGTAGGCACCGTTGGCGAACAGGTCCTTCTGCTTGCGCAGCAGCTCCACGCACGCCTCCATGATCTCATCGATCGTGAAGGGCATCTGCAGCATGCAGATGTGCGCCGAATCCATCAGCCGCTGGATGTGCTCGCGCAGGCGGAACACGGCCAGGCGCCCGTCGTGCGTGCGGTAGGCGCGGATGCCCTCGAAGACGCCCAGGCCGTAATGCAGCGCGTGCGTCATCACGTGCATGTGGCCCTCGTCCCATTTCACGAATTTGCCGTCGATCCAGATTTGATCCGCGCGCAGGACGGAGGAGGACGTAGAACTCATCAAGCGATCCTTGGGTAGGAGAGGGCCGTCTGGCCTTGTTTCACATGCCATCCGGCCCGTCAAAGCCGGAATGTGTGCCGCGCTTCAGGCCTGGGCAATCTGCGACAGGTGGGCCTTGGCCTTCTCGATATCGCCCTCGTACTTGAGGACGAGGTTGAGCGTGGAGACCACCACATCCGCGCTGAGCGCCTCGGCGTTCAGCAGCGCCAGGCTCTGGGCCCAGTCCAGCGTCTCGCTGATCGACGGGGCCTTCTTCAGGTCCAGCGTGCGCAGGGCCGCCACCGCCTCCACCACCTGCTCGGCGAGCGCCTGGGCCACCTCGGGCAGCCGGGCCCGGACGATGCGCAGCTCGCGCTCCCGGTCCGGGAAGTCGATGTGCAGGTGCAGGCACCGGCGCTTGAGCGCATCCGACAGCTCGCGCGCGTTGTTGGAGGTGAGGATGACGCGCGGAATGTGCTTGGCCCGGAAGGTGCCCAGCTCCGGAATCGTCACCGCGTTGTCCGAGAGCACCTCCAGGAGGAACGCCTCGAACTCCGGATCCGCCTTGTCGATTTCATCCACCAGCAGCAGGGCGGGGCGCTCGGACAGCAGCGCCTGGAGCACCGGCCGCGGCAGCAGGAAGCGCTCGGAGAAGAAGACCGCGTCGCTGGAGGCCAGCCGGTCCGCTGCCTCCGCCAGCGTGGCGGTGCCCGCCACCGTCTCGCCGATCTTGTCCTTCAACAGCTGCGTGTAGAGCAGCTGCTTGGCGTACTCCCACTCGTAGAGCGCCTTGGCCTCGTCCAGCCCCTCGTAGCACTGGAGCCGGAGGAACCCGCGGCCCAGCGCCTGGGCGAGCGCCTTGGACAGCTCCGTCTTGCCCACCCCCGCGGGGCCCTCGACGAGGATGGGCTTGCCCATCCGGTCCGCGAGAAAACAGGCGGTGGCGATCTCGGGGGAGGTCAGGTACCCCACTTGCTCCAGGGAGGCTGCCGCGTCCTCCACGCTGGAGAAGAAGCGGACCGGGGAGGGCGTCGAGGGAGGGCTCACGGCAGGGGGCTCACGGTGGAGAATTTATCCAAGGGGGGGAGGGGCACTGTGGCAAAAATGCCAGGGTTTTGAAGGGCCCTTCGTGGGGCCTTCACCGCACCTCACCTACAACCCCTTGGAACGACTCACGGAAATTTTTTGCGCAACGTGGGCACGAAGCGTGCATCCAAACGGGCGTATTCCGGCTTTTCCGAGGTGCGGTGTCATGTGGGTGTGGCTGCGGATGGTGTTGGCGGTGGTGGTGGCGCTCCTGCCGGGCGGGTTTCCCCTGCTGCTCGCCTATGTGACGAGCCGGACCCTGTGGTCGCGGTGGCGGATGGCCCAGGAGCAGGCGCAGGGCCGCGAGGTGACCCTGCGGGACGTGGTGGCCACGCTGCACTTCAAGGATCTGGTGCGCGAGGCCCGCGCCGCCCTGTAGTCCGACCGCCGTCGAGCGCGCCCCCCTTGAGAAGGGCGCGCTCCGGGGTTCCCACTCCCCTTACGACTTGTCCAGATCGTCCACGATGGACGACCAGTCTTCGTCCTCGCTCTTCATCGAGGCCAGCGGCACCATGACGGTGCGGTCCCCCGAGCCGAAGTCCTCCGGCAGGCCGTCCGTCTCCGGAGCCGTGGCCGCCGCGGGCTTCTTGGCGGCCGGGGCTCCGGCAGGGCGGGCCGCGGGGGCCGCGGCCTTGGCAGCCGGACGGGCCGGGGCGGCGGCGGCGGCGCCATCGTCCTCGGCGGGCTTTGCCCCCGGCTTGGCGGCGGCAGGAGCCCCCGCGGGCGCAGGGGACTTGCTCTTGTAGCGGGCCAGCTCCAGCTCGGCGACCTTGAGCGCCTTGCTCTTCTCCTGCACGGACTGCTGCAGGCGGGCGACTTCCTGGGTCTTGATGGCGTCGCGGCGCTCCAGCTCCGCCTTCTGCTTGGCGTTGAGGTCCTCGAGCTCCTTGAGCTGCTTGGCCTCGAGCTCCTTGCGCTCGCGCTGCAGGGTGGCGAGCTTGGCGGACGCCTCGTTGGCCTTGGCCTCGGCGGCGGTGGCCTTGGTGGTGAGCTCTTTCTCCAGGCGGGCCTTGGTGCTGACGGAGTTCTCCACCGCCAGCTCCAGCTCCTGGATCTTCCGGGCGCGGGTGGTGAGCTGCGTCTGCGCCTCCTTGAGCTTGGTGTCCGCCTCGGCGGCGCGCTGCTGGCCCTCCTGGGTGAGCTGGGCGACGCGGGCCTCGGCGGCGGCGAGCTTCCGGGCGAGCTCGTCCGTGGCCCGCTTGGCCTCGGCGCGCTCGTTGGCCTGCGCCTGGTTCTGCTGCTGGAGCCGGCCCTCGGACTGCTGCAGCTGGCCGGCCAGGGTGTCACGCTCGGAGGTGAGCTTCGTCTGGGCGTTGCCCGCCTGGCGCAGCTGCTCGGCGCTCTCCTTGCGGACCCCGTCCAGCTCGCCGCTGAGCTGGGCCACCTGCTGCTGGAGCGCGTCCGCCTGGCGCTTGGCCTCGGCGGTCTGCTGCTCCAGCTTGGCGTCGAGCTGTTTGAGCTGCTCGGTCTTGGCCGTCACCTCGCGGGTGAGAACCTCGGTCTGGCGCTGCTTCTCCTGGGTGACGGAGGACAGCTTGCGCAGCGTGTCCGACAGCTCCTGGCTCTTGCCGGTGAGGTCGTTCTGCAGCATCTCCTCGCGGCGCTGCGACTCCTCGGTGAGCGTGTGCAGCCGCGTCTCGAGGTCGTGCCGCGCGTCCTCGGAGTGCGCGAGCTGGGAGGTGAGCTGCGTCACCTCGGCCACGCGCGTGCCGAGCTCCTGCTTCGTGTGGGCGAGGTGGGACTCCAGCTCCTGGCCGTGGTCCTTCGCGTCGGCGAGCTGCGACTCCAGGTCCGCCTGCACCTGGGCCGCGCGCTTCTGGGTGGCCTCGTGTGCCGTCTGCTCGTCGTCGAGCGTGTCCCGCGTCTGGGCGAGCTGATCCTGGGTGGAGGACAGCGTCTCCTGGGTGGTGCTGAGCTGCTGGCTCAGCCCCTCCCGCTCGGAGGTGAGCGCCTGGATCTGCGCCGTGGTCTCCTCGGCGAGCTTCTGGTGCGCGGAGCGCTCGGCCTCGTAGTTGCCCTGCGTCTCGGACAGCTCGGCGCGCAGCTGGCCAATCTGGCCGGTGAGGTCCTCCTCCAGGGCTGCCTTGGCCTGCTCGGTGGCGCTGAGCACGCCGCTGAGCCGGTCGATCTCCCCGCGCGCCGTCTTCAGCTCGCCATCGCGGGCGAAGAGTGACTGGGAGGTGAGGGCCAGCTCGTTGCGCGTGTACTCCAGCGTGGAGCGGGTGTCGTCCAGCTCGACGGACAGCTCGTCCCGGACGGTGGTGGTCTGCGCCAGCTCCGCGAGCGTCTGCTGCAGGGTGGCCTGGGTCTCCGTGAGCGTCTGGGAGGTGGCCTCCAGCTCGCCGCGCGTGCTGGAGAGGGTCTCCTCCGTGGAGGCCAGGGTGGTCTGCGTCTCGGAGAGCGTCTGAGAGGTGGCCTCCAGCTCGCCGCGCGTGGTGGAAAGCGTCTCCTCCGTGGTGGCCAGCGTGGCCTGGGTCTTCGCCAGCGTCTCGGAGGTGGCCTCCAGCTCGCCGCGCGTGCTGGTGAGGGTCTCCTCGGTCCGGGCCAGGGTGGCCTGGGTCTCCGTGAGCGTCTGGGAGGTGGCCTCCAGCTCGCCGCGCGTGCTGGAGAGGGTCTCCTCCGTGGAGGCCAGGGTGGTCTGCGTCTCGGAGAGCGTCTGGGAGGTGGCCTCCAGCTCGCCGCGGGTGGAAGAGAGCGTCTCCTCGGTCCGGGTGAGGGTGGTCTGCGTCTCGGAGAGCGTCTGGGAGGTGGCCTCCAGCTCGCCGCGGGTGGCGGAGAGCGTCTCCTCCGTGGTGGCCAGGGTGGCCTGGGTCTCCGTGAGCGTCTGGGAGGTGGCCTCCAGGTTGCCCGTCAGGTCCGCGATCTTCGCGTCGCGGTCGGAGACGTCCGTCTGCAGCCCTTCGATGGTGGTGTCGCGCTGGGCGACCGTCTCGTCCAGGGAGACGATGCGCGCCTGGAGCTGCTCGCCGGTGCGCTGCGAGGCCTCGAGCTGGCCCGTGAGGTCCGCTTCCAGCGCGTTCTTGGCCTGAGTCAGGGCCTCCAACTCGCCGGTCAGCTCGGCTTCGCGGTCGGCCAGGTGGGCCTTGAGCGCTTCGACTTCGCCCTCCAGCTCACCGATGCGCTCCAGGTGCTGCTGGATGGTGGAGTTGAGCTCCGCCTCGTGGTGCTCGTTGCGGGCGATGGTGTCGGCCAGCTCGCGCTCGAGCGTGGCGAGCTTCGCGTCGCGCTCGTTGAGCTGCTGGGTGAGCTCTTCTTCCTGCGCGTCCTTGTCGAGCTTGAGCTGATCCCGTTCCCCGGTGGTGCGGGCGATGTCGGCTTCCAGCTCGGAGATCTGCTGGTTGAGCCGGGCCTCCAGCGCGGCGCGCTCGGCCTTGAGCCGTTCGATCTCCGCGTCGGACTGGGCGCCATGGTCCTCGGCGGACAGGGCGCGCTGCTCCAGGGCGCGCACGGTGGTGTCGCGCTCCTGCTCGGTCTGCTGCAGCCGCTCCTGGAGCGCCTGGATTTCACCTTCCAGCTCGGCGTAGCGCTGGTCGCGCTCGCTGACGGTCTGGGCGAGGGTGCTGTCCAGCTCCTCGCCGCGCTTGCGCAGCTGGGCGATGTCCGCCTCGTGGCCGCGGAGGGTCTCGTCGAGCTTCTGCTCGCGGACCTCGAACTCCAGCGTGGCCACCCCGTACTGCTTCTCCAGCTTGTCGTACTCGGCGCGCGCGGTGTCCAGCTCCGTGGCGCGGCGCGACAGCTCCTCGTCGCGGTTGTTGACCTCGCGCTTGAGGACGTTGATGTCCTTTTCCTTGGACGCGACGACCTCGATGAGGTCCTTCTCGGCCGAGAACTTCTGCAGGAGCAGGTCATCCACGGTGGCGCCGTGCTCACGCTCCTTCTGGAGCATGGCCGACTGCGCCTCGTTGAAGCGGCGCAGCAGGTCGTCCACCTGCATCTTCAGGCCCTGCAGCTCCACGTCCTTCTCGTGGAGGCGGTCCTCGACGGAGACCAGCTCGCGCTCGCGCACGCTCCAGATCTCCGACAGGCGCGCCAGCTGCGCCTCGCGCACCTTCAGCTCGTCGCGCAGGACCTGGATCTTGCCCTCGGGCGTGCCCATCAGCTCGCGCTTGGGCGGGGTGCGCTTGAGCTGGCGGGACTCGGCGAGCAGCTCCGCCTTGCGGTCCGCGATGGACTGGAAGGCCCGGTCCAGGAAGCCCCGGTCCTCGTCCGTGATGGCGCTGCGGCGCTCGCGCTTGGGCAGCTTGGGAGGCGCCCCGGCCGGCGGGGACTTCAGGGGCGGAGGCATGGGCGGAGGGGCCTCGCGCGAGCCGTTGCCGGACAGCGCGGAGTCCAGCGAGGCATCCTCGGAGTCCTCCGTGCCGGGCGGCATGATGTCGGAGCTGAGCGAGGCCAGCTCTCCCATCTCGAAGGGGATGATGAGGTAGCCGTCCGCGGCGCCCGGCGTCTGGCGGTGCTGGTTGAGCCCGTCCTGGCCGGTGTCGGAGGACAGCAGCAACACCTTCAGATTCTGGCCCCACTTCCCCTTTTTGATCTGGCCACAGAGGGTGAAGCCGGACTGATCCGGGAGCTCGGCGCGGAGCACCACGAGATCCGGCCGGCGTTTCTCCATCTCCCGCTGGGCTTCCGCCGCGGTGGTGGCCATGGCCGTTTGGTAACCCGCGCTCTTGAGCACGGTGGCCATGCTGAGGGCAAAGTCATTCTGGCTTTCGATGATGAGGACCCGACGCTCCATGAAGTCCTTCGATTCGCGACGGATCGCGAAGAGTGCAGTGAAAACCGGGACAGCCTACCTAGCGTTGGCAACGCAGGGAAGTTTCCGCGGCGTGCTCGGTTGGCTGGTTCACGAGGACTTGCCCCGCGCGGCCCCCTGAAAGCGGGGGGCGGGCGGCTCCCGGGACGGATCTGTTGGCTCCTCATCACGTCCGGGGAAGGTGGTGGGCGGGGTGTGCCGGGCGAACTGCGCGCCTTCTGGGGGGCAGTAGCCGTGGGCCAACTGGGCAAACCAGGGATCCAGCGCCGAGACGGGGGGCTCCGGAGCGGGCGGCTCGGCAGGAGGGGCGGGCTCCCCGGCCAGGGCGGGGCTGCCCGGGGTGGAGACCTCCAGCATGTCGTCCGCGACGGCGATGGGGGCCTCCTCCTTGGGATCCACCCCTTCGGCGAGTTCGACTCCCTCCACCACCTCGGGCGTCTCCTGGATCTCCTCGTTGCTGATCTCCTCGGGCTCCTCGGTCCGGGCGGCCGCCGGGACCGGCTGCGCCTCGGCTTCGGGAATCTCCTGGGCCTCGTCGTCCGAGATCTCCTCGGCCTCCCCCTCCGGAAGTGCCTCGGCCTTGGGGGGCGGCTCCGCTGGGGGCTGCTTCGGGGGGATGGCGGGCCAGCTCCCTGACATCCGCGCGCCGCGGGGGGGCAGGGCGGGAGGGGTGGACGGGGGCCGGGCCTTGTCGGAGGAGGCGTCCGGTACCGGCAGGGGCTCGGCGCCCGGCTTCGCCTCCCGCGCCCCGACGGAGGGCAGGGAGGTGGAGGGCCGCAGCGGCGGGGGCTCCGCCCGGAAGGTTCCCGACGGACGGTTCCGCTCCAGCGTCTTGATGGGGACGATGGGGGTGGGCGGCTCCTGAGCCGCGACGGTGGGCACCGAACGGGAGGGCAGCGCCGGGGGCTCCTCCTTGCGGAGGGAGGAGGAAGAGGGGCGAAGGGGCGGGGGCGTCGCGGGCAGCCCTTCGCGCGTGGGGGACTTCCGCTCCTCGGCGGCCTTGTCCCGCAGGGGCAGCCCCATCACCACCGGCGGCGGCTCATTGGGCCGCACGTCGGGCTCGGTCTTGATCAGGCGGGTATCGAGGCCCTCCTCCAGCACCTGGCCCCGGACGAGGGGCAGCTCCTCGCGCCCCGAGCCCTTCTTCCAGGGGATGGGCGGGAGCGTGGGGGGCTTGCTGGGCTCGGCGGGGGCCTCCGCGGCCGTGGGCTTGGCCCCGGCGGGCGCGGGCTTGGTCTCGGGGGGGCCCATCAGGGCCAGACGCCCCGTGGGGGTGCCCACCATCGTGGGCAGGGGTTCATCCACCGGGGCGGACACGGACAGCGGGGCCTGGCCGAGCAGATCATCATAGATGTCCAGAAGCTGCCCTCGGATGAGGCCCGCGTCGAACTCTTGCTCGGCGAACTCGCGCGCCCGCCGTCCCAGCTCCACCCGGCGTGGAACGTCCTGCGCCAGCTCGAGGATGCGCTCGGCCAGCTCCCGGGCATTGCCCGGGGCGTGGAAGACCGCCGCATCCCCGGGGATCAGCTCGCGCGTCACCGGGAGATCCGAGGTGATGACCGGCCGGCCCGCGGCGAAGTACTCGGAGACCTTGGCCAGGGGGCCGCCCTGGAGGCGGTTGCGGTCCACGTCATCCAGAGGCAGCACGCCCACGTCCGCGAGCGCCAGCACCTTGGCCACATCGTCGTGCAGGACCGGGGGCTGGAACTCCACGTGCTCGTGGATCCCCAGCTCCTTGGCCAGGTCCTCCAGATGGGGCTGCCAGTCGGGGTGGCGCGCGCCCACCAGCGTCAGCCGCACCTGGGCCTGCTGCTCCACCGCCAGGGCCATGGCCCGCAGGAGCACGGGCAGCCCCTGCCACCCGGCCTGGCTGCCCAGGTACATGAGCCGCATGGGGGTGCCATCCGGCTTGCCGAGCACCTCCGGCCGGTAGGGGGCCAAGTCCACCGGCGCGCGCAGGACCCGGGTCTGCTCCGTGCTGGCGCCCAGGGACTGGATGTAGGCGCGGGTGGTTTGCGAGCCGGTGATGACCCGGTCGGCGTTCATCAGGCAGAAGAGCTCCTGGCGGCGGACCTTGGCCAGGAAGCGCTTGTCGCCCTCGGTCTGAGGGTGGGTGTAGGGCAGCTCCTGGGAGGAGAAGGTCTGCGCCTCATAGATGAGGCGGTAGCCGTAGTCCCCCTTCCGCTCGCACAGGGCGTAGCCACCGAACGGATCCATGAAGTGGGCGAGGGTGTACTCCTCGCTCTCGAGCTGGCGCCGCACGGCGCGCTCGAAGGCCTGGATGCGCGAGGCGAGATCGCCCGAGCCCACCGGTACGCGCAGCAGGCGCGCGCCCTGGTACTTCTCGATGTGGGAGTGGTCCGGCGTCTTGGCGGAGAGGACCACGACCGAGAAGCGATCCGGCAACGCCTTGAGGTACTCGGTCAATCGGCGCGACGAGCCCGACGGTCCGGGGATGACGTCGAAGCTGCACAGCAGGAGTCTGGGCAGGTCGCTCAAGCGAGCTCAGGATACTCGGTCCTTTTCCAAGGTGTCATCGGCCGTGACGGGGAAGGGCGGTCGTGCGACGAACAGAAAAAAACACAGCCACGTTGACCCCTTGTGGACGGCGGCCTAAGCCCGGGGGCCTATGGACGACTTCAAGCGCGTCACCGTGAAGCACCTGCGGGAGCTGGCCCGGAGGTACCTGGGCCGCGGCTACAGCAAGCTCACCAAGAACGAGCTTCTCGTGGCCCTGGCTGGTCGCGTCCCCGGCCTGAAGACCCTGGCCCGCCTCTCCCGGAACAAGCTGGAGGCGTGGTTTCCCAGCAAGCGCTCGCAAGCCCCTTTGCCCCCTCGGGAACCGGCCCGCCCCATGCCGCCCCGGCCTGCGCCCGAGAAGGCGCCCGAGCGGGCGGCCAGGACGCCCACCCCCGCGCCCCTCCCGGACGGGGCCCACAAGCCTGCCCAGGTGGTGAACTTTCCGCGCAGGGTGAAATCTCTCCGGACGGTGGAAGAGGAAGCCGGGGGGATGGAAGGCGGCGAGGCCCCGCATGCCGCGGAGCCAGTCGGCGAGGGCTTCTTCGTGGCGAGGGTGCAGGGGGAGGCCGAGGCACGCCGCCACCACCTCACCGAGGAGCAGGCCCCTCACGCAATGGGGGGGAACCTGGGGTACGAGGAGAACCTGGGGGAGCTGCCGGTGGACTATGGGGATGATCTCGCCGTGGTGCTGGCGAGGGATCCGTCCACGCTCTTCGTGACCTGGAACTTCAGTGCCATCACCCGGAGCCGGGTGCTCGAAGGGCTGGATCAGCCCCGGGCCATCCTGCGCGTCTTCGACGGCGACAAGCTGGTGCGCGAGGAGGAGTTCGCGCTCGAATCCCGCAGCTTCTACCTCTATGGGCTGCCGCCCGGGCATTCCTTCCGGGTGGAGGTGCACTTCGTCGGCCGGGATGGCCGCTCGCGCCGGCTGTCCCAGGGCAGCCCGCGCATTGCACTGCCGCCGGAGGGCCCCTCGCCGGACACCTCGGTGCGCTTCATGCACATGCCGCCGCCGCCCCAGCACCCCGTGCTGGGCAGTGCCACCGGTCCGCTCCGGCCCACGGCCGCGGAGGGGGCTTCCTCCGGGGAGCGCGAGTACATCACCTGGCGCCGCGTGCCGCTGCCCGGCAGCCAGGAGGCGGCGCTCGTCCCCGAGGTGCGGCGGGAGCGCGTTCCCGCCGGGGCGCCCGCGCCGGGGGAGGCTTCCTCTGGGCCCTACGCCGGACCCTATCTGGACGTGTCCCGGCCGCCCCTCGGCTCGTCCGAGCAGAACCTGGAGCTGGCCCGGTACCTGGAGGGCTCTCGCCCCACGGGCTCCTCCGAGCAGCCCCTGAAGCAGGCCCCGCAGCAGGCGGTTCCCCCTCCACCGGCAGGGGCCCCTGGGCAGAGCACGGAGCTGGCCCGGTACCTGGAGGGCTTCCGCCCCACGGGCTCCTCCGAGCAGCCCCTGGAGCGGGCCTGGTCCCTGGAGACCGCTCGTCCCAAGGCGTCCTTCGGGCAGAGCCAGGAGCTGGCCCAATACCTGGAGTCCTTCCGGCCGGTAGGCTCCTCCGAGCAGCGCCAGGAGCTGGCCCGGTACCTGGCCTCCTTCCGGTCGGTGGGTTCCTCCGAGCAGAACCTGGAGCTGGCGCAGTACCTGGAGTCCTTGCGTCCGGCGGGCTCCTCCGAGCAGAACCTGGACTTCTCGCGGCACCCGGACGGGGCTGCCGCGCAGCGGGCGGATCTCGAGAAGTACCTGGCGGCGTTCTCCCGCCGCCACGAGGGCTCCTCCGAGCATCTTTCGGGGGGCGCCGCGCCGGGCAGCAGTGACTGGAGGCCGTCCCAGTCGGGGCGGGGGAGATAGGAACGCTCACATGAGTCAGGGCTCCCTGGCGCTGGTTCTCCACGCGCACCTGCCGTTCGTCCGCCACCCGGAGCACGAGGACTTCCTCGAGGAGGATTGGCTCTACGAGGCCATCTCCGAGACCTACCTTCCGCTGCTGCTCGTCTTCGACGAGCTGGTGGAGGAGGGGGTGCCGTTCCGGCTCACCCTGTCGCTCACCCCCACGCTCGTGAGCATGCTGCGGGATGAGCTGCTGATGAAGCGCTATGCGCGCAAGCTGGACCGGCTCTGCGAGCTGGGCGCGCTCGAGGCCCACCGCACCCGCGATGACGCCACCTTCGGCCCCATTGCCCGCTTCTACCAGGACCACTTCGAGGCGCTCCGGGTGGCCTGGCATGAGCGCTACGGAGGAGATCTCGTCAGTGCGTTCCGGCGGCTCCAGGACGCGGGGCACCTGGAGATCGTCACCTGCTGCGCCACCCATGGCTTCCTGCCGCTCATGCAGGACACGCCCGAGGCGGTGCGCGCGCAGATCACCGTGGCGGCCAGCCATTACCGGCAGACGTTCGGAAGGGATCCGCCGGGCATCTGGCTGGCCGAGTGCGGCTACTTCCCCGGGGTGGAGCGGTTCCTGGCCGCCGAGCGCATCCGCTATTTCTTCGTGGACACGCACGGGCTGACGGATGCGTCGCCCCGTCCGCTGTATGGCCCCTTCGCGCCCATCTATACGGAGGCGGGCGTGGCGGCGTACGCGAGGGATCCGGAGAGCTCCCAGCAGGTGTGGAGCGCCGAGAGCGGCTACCCGGGGGACCCGCTCTACCGCGAGTTCTACCGGGACATCGGCTGGGACCTGGATCTGAACTACATTCGGCCCTTCATCCAGCCCACGGGCGACCGGAAGAACACCGGCTTCAAGTACTACCGCATTACGGGCAAGACGCCCGACAAGCTCCCGTACTCACCCCAGGAGGCCCACGCGCGCGCGGCGGAGCACGCCGCCGACTTCTTGCGCAACCGCGAGCGGCAGGTGGACTTCCTGGCCCCGCGCATGAACGGCCGCCGCCCGGTGATTGTGGCCCCGTATGACGCGGAGCTGTTCGGCCACTGGTGGTTCGAGGGCCCCCAGTTCCTGGGCAGCCTCATCCGCCAGGTGGCCCGGGACTCCCGGAAGCTCCGGCTCATCACCCCCTCGGATGACCTGCGCGAGTGCCCGGAGAACCAGGTGGCCACGCCCCCGCTGTCCTCCTGGGGCTCGGGGGGCTATGCCTCCATGTGGCTGGACGGCTCCAACGATTGGATCTACCGGCACCTGCTCCAGTGTGCGCGGCAGATGGTGGCCCTGACGCGGGAGCACCCCGATGCCTCGGCCTTGAAGCGCCGGGCCCTCAACCAGGCGGCGCGCGAGCTGTTGCTCGCCCAGTCCTCGGATTGGGCCTTCATCATGAAGACGGGCACCATGGTGGATTACGCCGTCCACCGGACCCGGGAACACATCCTGCGCTTCCTGCGGCTGAGCGGGCAGATTCGGGACGGGAATATCGACGAGGGGTGGCTCTCCCAGCTCGAGGCCCGGAACAACATCTTTCCGGAAATCGACTATCGGGTGTACCGCCCCCTCTGACGCAAGCTCGGGAAGAGGGGAGGCGGTCCATTGTTCTCTGCGTGCCTCCGGAGGCGGATTCGCTTGCCGAGGGCGGATACCGCTTTAGCTTGGGAGAGCCATGAATCCCCGAACGCTTCGATTCCGAAACACCGCGGTCGTCACGATCGCCTTCGTCCTCTCCTCGGGAGCCCTGGCCCAGCCAGCGCCCACCCAGCCCACGCCTGCCGGCAACGTGCAGCCCGCGACGCGCGAGGCCCAGGCCCTTCCCTCCCTGGCACCGCTGATTGACTCGGTGAAGGCCGCCGTCGTCAACGTGGATGTGGCCGCCCGCGTGGGGAGCCGCTCCCGGTCCATGGAGCAAAACCCGCTGTTCGACCGCTTCTTTGGCGGCGGCCAGCCCGGCGGGGAGTCCGTCCGCCAGGGGGCAGGCTCTGGCTTCATCGTGGACGCCAAGGGCTTCGTGCTCACCAACAACCACGTCGTCGAGGACGCGGTCTCCATCACGGTCCGCCTCAATGACGGGCGCTCGTTCCCGGCCGAGGTGGTGGGGCGGGACCCGCTGACGGACGTGGCCGTCATCAAGCTCAAGGGCAAGCTCGACGCGCTGCCCACCGTGTCCCTGGGCGACTCGGAGGCCCTGCGCGTGGGCGACTGGCTGGTGGCCATCGGCAACCCCTTCGGCCTGGCCTCCAGCGTCAGCCTGGGCATCCTCTCCGCCAAGGCGCGAGACATCCAGGCGGGCCCCTTCGATGACTTCCTCCAGACGGACGCGGCCATCAACCCGGGCAACTCCGGCGGCCCGCTCTTCAACATGAAGGGCGAAGTCATCGGCATCAACACCGCCATCGTGGGCGGCGGCACGGGCATCGGCTTCGCGGTGCCCAGCAACCTGGTGAAGGCGCTGCTGCCCCAGCTGGAGAAGGAGGGCACCGTCACGCGCGGCTTCCTCGGGCTGGGCATCCAGGACCTGAACGCCGGCATCGCCGGGGCGCTCAAGCTGCCGGTGGAGCAGGGCGCCATCGTCAACAGCGTGAGTCCGGGCTCGCCGGCCGCCAAGGCGGGCGTGAAGCTGGATGACGTCATCGTGGCCTTGGACGGGCAGAAGATCGCCTCCGGGGGCGCCCTGACGCGCACGGTGGCGCTCAAGCGCCCGGGCACCGTCACCACGCTGACGCTCTACCGCAACGGCAACAAGCAGGACGTGAAGGTGACGCTGGGCACGCGGCCGGACCTGGAGAAGGTCGGCTCGCGCCCCACGGGCGAGTCCGAGGAGAGCTCCAAGGCGCGCGTGGGCCTGTCGCTGGACAACCTGGATGCGCGCACCGCGCAGCAGGCGGGCTTCGCCAACACGCAGGGCGCGCTCATCACCGATGTGGTGCCCGGCTCGCCGGCGGACCGCGCGGAGCTGGCCCCGGGGATGCTCGTCGTCGAGGCCAACCAGAAGCCCGTGCGCAGCGCGCAGGACCTGGCGAAGATCATCCGCTCCACGTCCTCCGGCGGCACGCTGCTGCTGCGCGTGATGGGGCCCGGCGGGGAGAACCGCTTCCTGCGCGCCCTCCAGGTGCCCTGAGGAGGCCCGGGTGAGCATCAACTACGTCGCGCTGGGGGACAGCTCGGCGGTGGGGGTGGGGGCGAGCCGCGGCGGGGGATACCCCGAGCGCCTCGCCTCCCGCCTGCGCCAAGCGGGGCTGTCCGTGGGGCTCACCAACCTGGGCATGAGCGGCGCGGTCGTCCGGGACGTCATCGCCTCCCAGCTCAAGCGGGCGGTGGCGAGCCAGCCCACGCTGGTGACCCTCGGCATTGGCATCAATGACTTGTGGCGTGGCACCGCGGTGGAGGATTTCCAGGCGGACCTGGACCGCATCGCCCAGCGCTTGAAGCCAGTGGGCGCCACCCTGGTGGTGGTGAACCTCCCGGACATGGCGCTGGCCCCGGTGGCGCGCCTGGTGCCCAGCCACCTCTACGAGGGCCGCATCGAGCCCTTCAACGAGGCGCTCCACGCCGTCGCCCGCGCGCACGGGATGCACGTGGTGGACCTCTACACCGCGAGCAAGGCGTTCCTCCCGGGGCGGCCCGAGTTCTTCTGCCACGATGGCTTCCACCCCTCGGACGCGGGCTACGAGCAGTGGGCGGACCTGATGCTGCCCACGGTGCGCCCGCTGGTGACGCCGCGCTGAGCGGCGTCCACGGGCCTCAGGCCTTGGCGCCGCCCGGAGGCATCCGCCCGCGGGCCGCCTCGGGGGCGGGGCGGCTGACGTGGGGGCCGCGCTCCCGGCCCGGGTGGATCTCCATGCCGGGCTCGTACGCGGACACCTGGTTCCGGCCCCCGCGCTTGCTGGCGTAGAGCGCGGAGTCCGAGCAGTCGATCAGCGTGTCCTGCTCGGCCGCGTCCACGGGGTAGCACGCCACGCCGACGGAGATGGTGACCTGGCCGGTGGAGGCGAGCCCCTGGGCCTCGGCCACCGCGCGCCGCAGCTTCTCGGCGACCTCCATCGCGTCGGCCTTGGAGGTCTGCGGCAGGAGGATCATGAACTCCTCGCCGCCGTAGCGCGCCAGGGTATCCACCTTGCGCACGCGGGTGCGAAGCACATCGCACACCTTGCGCAGCGTCTCGTCGCCCGCGCGATGGCCCGCCGCGTCATTGAGGCGCTTGAAGTGGTCCACATCCACCATGAGGATGGACAGGGGCGACTGATAGCGCTCGGCGCGGGCCAGCTCCTGCTCCATCCGGGCGAAGAGGTGGCGCCGGTTGGGCACCCCGGTGAGCGGATCCGTCATGGTCAGCTGCACCGTCTCCTCGTGCAGCCGGGCATTCTTCACCGCCGTGGCGGCCTGGTCGGCCACCGCCGTGAGCAGCTCCAGCTCCTCGGGGGAGAAGCTGGCCACCAGGGGGCGCTGGAAGTTGATCACCCCCAGCAGGGCGTCCATGTGCACCATGGGCACCGACAGCAACGCTCCCCTGTCTGCCTCACCCACCAGGTTACGCCGGGCGAACACGCTGGAGTGGTCCGACACATCGGTCAGGTACACCGCCCGGAGCGTCGCCGCGGCGCGGCCACAGGCCCCTTCGCCCACCTGGAACGTGAGCCCCTCGACGCCCTGGTTCTTCGGCCAGGCGCACCGGACCTCCAGGAGGCCGTCCGCGTTGACCAACATGATGGAGAAGTCGGGGATCTTCAGCCGCTCCACGATGAGCCGGGTGATGCGCTCGAGCATCTCCTCCAACTCCAGCGTGGAGTTGAGCGAGTGGGCCACGTCGAACAGCAGCGACAGCTCGGTGATGCGCTCCTCGAGCTTCTCCTTGAGGGCGAGTTTGTCCTTGGTCACCACCAGGTCGCGCTGGGTGTCGATCTCCTCCACCTTCATGGAGGTGAGGCGCCCCAGCATCTGGTTGAAGGCCGCGCCGAGCAGGGAGATCTCATCCGAGCCCTTCACTTCCGCGCGCACCAGCAGATCCCCTTCCTCCGCGCGGCGCATGACCGCCGCCAGCCGGCGCAGGGGTTGGGTGATGAAGAAGCGGAGGGACAGGGTGTTGACCAGGGCGAGCAGGGCGACGAACAGCACCGCCCCCACCGCGGCGGCCAGGAACCCCTGGTTGAGCGGGCGGCTGATCTCCGGCTCCGGCAGCCGCAGCTGGAGCATCCCCAGCGAGGCCTCGCCCGTCCGGTGGCAGCTCTCGCACTCGGCGCCGCCCAGTTGCCGGACGATCTCCGTGCCCTGGAACGCGGACGGACGCTTCCCGGATGGGGCGGCGCTCAGCCGCGAGAACTCCGCGTAGGGCTGACCTTCCTCCGCCCGCTGGCGCGACCAGCGGATCTGCCCGGTGGGCGTCAGGACGCGAAGCTCCTGGACGGAGCGCAGCAGGAGCGTGTTGGAGGTGATGACCTCCGGCACCGCGCCGTGCGGGTGTTCGCGGTCCGCCTGGGGCAGGGTGAAGGTGGAGGTGACGAACTCCGCCAGGGCCTGCGCCTCGTGCTGAGACGTTTCTTCGAGGGCCTGCTGCGTCTCGCGCCAGAAATAGCCCGCGCCAAGCAACGCGACGAGGAAGCCCGGCAAGGCGATGCTCCACAGGAGCTTCCGGCCGATGGTGTGCGAGCCCAAGTTCATATTCTCGGGATGAGCCCCCGGAGCCAGCTCCAGCAGACCCACAGGGTTGGAAGTCTCCGGTGGACGGCTTGAGGCTGTCAAACGTTCCTGGAGGAATTTTCTTTCGACAACGTGATTTCCCTGAGAACGATGTCCTCTCGGAACGGGTGGGTTACCGTGGAGTCCTCAATGGAGCCGCTGTTCATCACATCGCCGCTTTTGCCCGTGCCCCACGGCTTCGCCACGCGCCACGGAGGCGTGTCCGTGGGCCCCTACGCCTCGCTCAACCTGGGGTTCTCGGTGGGAGACGAGCGCGAGCACGTGGAGGAGAACTACCAGCGCCTGGCCCAGGCGGTGAGCGCGCTGCTCGGCATGCTGGCCACGGTGAAGCAAATCCACGGGGACCGGGTGGTGCACGCCGTGGCGGGGGAGGGCACCGGGCCGCTCCGGCCGCAGCAGACCGAGGCGGATGCGCTCTGGACGGATCAGCCCGGGCAGTGGGTGGGCGTGTCCACCGCGGACTGCGTGCCGGTGCTCCTGGTGGACCCGGAGGGCCAGCACGTGGCGGCGGTGCACTCGGGCTGGCGGGGCACGGACGCGGACATCTCCGCCCGGGCGGTGGACTCCCTGGTGGCGCGCGGCGCGAAGCCGGAGAAGCTGCTCGTGGCCGTGGGGCCCGCCATCCAGCAGTGCTGCTACGTGGTGTCCGGGGATCTCGCGCGGCGCTTCGCCACGCGCTTCGGCGCGGACGTGGTGGTGGCGCGGGGCGACGAGTTCCGGTTGGACTTGCCGCGCGCGGTGGTGCTGACGCTGCGGCGCATGGGGGTGAAGGTTCCCCACATGGACGTGCTACAGGAGTGTACCTCGTGTGACGCGGCGCAGTTCTTCTCGCACCGGCGGGACGCGGGCCGGACGGGGCGCCACCTCAATTTCGTGCTTCATCGCTTCTGATCCCGGCCGATTTCTTGACCGTCTCCGAGGCCCCTCTCTATCCTCGCTCCCCGGAGAACCGTGCTGAAGCGTCCTTCCATGCCCTGGCGGCTGATCGCCGCCGTCCCGTTGTGCTCGCTCCTGGCGTGCGCCACCCCTTCCGCGTCCCAGACGGAAGTGGCGGCGCTGCGCTCGGAGCTGCGCGCCCTTCGGGAGCAGCAGGCCCGCATGGGCGAGAAGCTGGAGCGCATCGAGCGCAGCGCCTCCGTGCTCAGCGCGCGTCCCGCGGCCACGAAGGCGCCCTCGGAGAAGGCGCCCTCGGAGCAGGCCCCGCCCTCCCGGGCGCCCGAGGTGCCGTCGCTCACGGTGGTGAAGCTCAAGCCGAAGAACGAGCCTGCCCCCTCGCTGCCCGTCCAGGTGGACGTGGTGGAGCCGGACACCGGCCAGGTGGAGCTGTTCGTCAGCTCCTCGCCCGGGGACACGGAGGCCGCGGAGCCCGCGAACACGGCGCTCCTGGACGCGGAGTTCGACCAGGCCGTGTCGGCGCTGCGCACCGGCAACGTGGAAGGGGGGGCCGCGCGGTTGCAGGCCTTCGCCGACCAGAACCCGCGCCATCCTCGCGCCGACAACGCGCTCTACTTTGGCGGGCTGGGCCTGATGGGCCTGAAGGATCTCGACGGTGCCTCCCGCCTCTTCGAGCGCCTCATCAACACCTATCCCGCAGGGGATGCCGTGCTCGACGGCATGCTCCGGCTCGCCGAGTGCAGGCTGAAGCTCAAGCAGCCCGAGGACGCTCGCGCGCTCTACACCCGCGTCATCACCCAGTTCCCAGGGACGGCCGCCGCCACCCAAGCCGAGCAGCGGCTCGCGTCCCTCTCGCCCTAGCTGCAGTCCGAAAGGAAGTCGTCCGATGCGCTCCCGGATCCTGACATCGCTCCTCCTGGCCGTGGTCCTCGCGCCGCCAGGCCTGGCCCGCGCCCAGGACGCGGAAGCCGAGGACCCCGAAGGCAGTGAGACGGAGGGCTCGGACGTCGCCGACGAGGCCGAGCCGGGCACCGCGCGGGTGCCCAACGTCGCGGGGGCCCGTGAGACGGCCCCGGGCGAGGTGCACACCGTGGTGGGCGGCGACACGCTGTGGGACTTGTCGCAGCAGTACCTGGGCAGCCCCTGGTACTGGCCCAAGGTCTGGTCCTACAACCCGGAGATCGCCAACCCGCACTGGATCTACCCGGGCAACCGGGTGCGTTTCTTCCCCGGAGGCGAGGAGGTGCCCTCGCGCGTGGAGACGGGCGTGGGCCCCGTGGAGGAGGACGAGCCCATCCAGGCCGCCACGGAGATGAGCGGCGAGGACCTGGTGTCCGTGTCCGGAAAGATTTCCTACCAGCCCCAGGGCACCACGCTCGCCGTCACGCAGGCGTTCGTGACCCAGAAGGAAGTGGATGAGGCGGGGCGGATCGAGAACTCCTTCTCCGACGCGGAGATGCTCTCCTTCCCGGACAAGGTCTACGTGCGCTTCAAGCGCAAGGCCGACGCGAAGGTGGGCGACCGCTACCTCGTCTTCCGCACCGTGCAGCAGATCGACCACCCGGTGACCAAGAAGAAGAAGGTGGGCTACCTCACGGAGCTCAACGGCACGCTCAAGGTGCTGTCGGTGGGGGACAAGTTCGTCACCGCGCAGGTCCAGGACACCTGGAACCCCATCATGCGCACGGACCTCGTGGGCCCGTACGGCGAGAAGCTCACCGACCGCATCGCCGTCAAACCCAACAGCAAGGCGCTCAAGGGCTACATCGTCACGGCCCTGGTGCCGTACCTGACCTTCACCGGCGAGCACAGCGTGATGGTGGTGGACAAGGGCAGCGCCGACGGCGTGGAGGTGGGCAACGTCTTCACCATCGTCCGCCAGGAGGACACGGTGGGCGGGACGATGCTGAGGCCCACGGAGAAGGACAAGGCCCTGCCGGCGGAGGCCATTGGCCAGTGCCTCGTCACCGAGGTGAAGGAGCGCGCCTCCAACTGCCTGCTGACGGCGTCCCTGCGCGAAATCGTCCCCGGCGACCGCGCGGAGCTTCGTGTAGGCAAGGCACCTACCGCGAGCCGTTAACGGCATCCTCCGGTCCGGCCTGCTTGACCGCTGCCGGTCCGGTGTTTATGTGTCGCGCCGCCTTCCGTCGGTCCCATCATCTATATAGGTGGAAACCGAGCGGGGGGGGACTCTATGGCGCGTACCTTGTCGTACATTCTGTCGGCGGACCAGGGTGCCACGCTGGCGTTCTGGTCAGTCCCGGGCCTGGGCCCGAAGACCTTGGAGGCGCTGCGCGCCTTCGCCGGTGGAAGCCTGGAGACGCTGGTGTCCCGGCCGGTGCGCGAGTGGCTGGCGCAGGCGCCCGTCTCCGCCCCCGTGCGCGGGCGGCTGGCGGCCGGTGAGCCCCTGCCGGTGTTGGCCGAGCGCACCCTGGAGCGGTGTGCCGCCGGTGGGATGGAGGTGGCCTTCTCCGGACAGCCGGCCTACCCCGAGCGCCTCGTGGGCACGCCGGACGCGCCCCCGCTGCTCTTCTACAAGGGCCAGGTGGGGCCCCCGCGCCGCCGCGTGGCCCTGGTGGGCAGCCGGCACCCGGAGCAGGGGTTTCTCCCCTTCGCCCGGGACTTCGCGCGGCAGGTGGCCGAAGGCGGCGTGGGTGTGGTGTCCGGGGCCGCCATGGGGGTGGACCGGGCCTGCCACTGGGGCGCCCTGGATGCCGGGGGAGAGACCTGGGCCTTCCTCGGCTCGGCGCTGGACGAGCTGGACCCGCCCCAGGCCCGCCTGCTTCCTCACCTCCTGGAGCGGGGGGGCGTGTTCTTCAGCGAGCTGCCCCCGGGCGTCCGGGCAAGCAGGTCCACCTTTCCCCGGCGCAACCGGCTCATCGCTGGCGCGTCGGATGCGGTGGTGGTGTTGCGGGCGGGCCGGGAATCCGGGGCCCTGTACACCGCGGTGGCGGGGGAGGCGCTGGGGCGCCCCGTCCTGGCGCTGCCCGGGGATGTGCGCAACGCGGCCGCCGAAGGGTGCAACGGGTGGATCCGGGCGGGGCGGGCGCGGGCGTGCCTCTCGGTGAAGGATGTCTGGGATTTCGTGGGGGCGCGCCCGGTGGTGGCGGTGCCTCCGGGGGCGGGGGAGGGGTGGGAAGGGCTCTCGGCGGAAGCCAAGGGCACCTATGGGGTGTTGGATCGGGTCCCCCGTACCTTTGAGGAAGTACTGGCTGCGGTCCGGCTCTCACCCGCGGCGCTCACGAGCGCGCTGGTGGAGTTGGAGCTGTCGGGGTTGCTGATCCAGCACCCGGGCAGGGTGTTCGAGCGGATTTGAGGAGAAGTCATGGCCACGCGGAAGAAGAAGGCGGACGAGACAGGCACCGAGGCCGAGGAGACGACGGCTGCCAAGAAGAAGGCAAAGCGTCCAGCGGCCAAGAAGGCGGCCGCCAAGAAGAAGACGGCCTCCAAGAAGCCCAAGGACGCGGGCTCGCTGGCCACGGTGGAAGTGTCGGCCGGCGAGGAAGAGGAGGCCACGCCGCGTGGCAAGGGCCCGCACTACCTGGTGGTCGTGGAGTCGCCCGCCAAGGCGAAGACCATCAAGAAGTACCTGGGCACGGGCTACACGGTGAAGGCCTCCGTGGGCCACGTGAAGGACTTGCCCAAGAGCAAGATCGGCGTGGACGTGGAGCACGACTTCCAGCCCGAGTACCAGGTCATCAAGGGCAAGGAGAAGGTGCTCAACGAGCTGAAGAAGGCCGCCAAGTCCGTGGACAAGGTGTTCCTGGCCACGGACCCCGACCGCGAGGGCGAGGCCATCGCCTGGCACATCTTCGAGGAGCTGGGCCACAAGGACTCCTACCGGGTGCTCTTCAACGAGATCACCAAGAAGGCCATCCAGGAGGCCATCGCCCAGCCCCGCCAGCTCAACCAGGAGAGCTACGACTCGCAGCAGACGCGGCGCATCCTGGACCGGCTGGTCGGCTATCAAATCTCGCCGCTGCTCTGGAAGAAGATCCGCCGGGGGCTGTCTGCGGGCCGCGTGCAGTCGGTGGCCGTGCGGCTCATCTGCGAGCGCGAGGATGAGATCAAGGCCTTCCAGCCCCAGGAGTACTGGACGCTGGATGCGCTGCTGGAGGGCGCCTCGGGCCCGCCGCCCTTCAAGGCCAAGCTCTCCAAGATCGACGGCAAGAAGGTGGAGCTGAAGGACCGCCAGACGACCGACGGGCTGGTGGCGGAGCTGCAGGGCGCGGACTTCTCCGTCGCCAAGGTGGACCGCCGCGAGCGCCGCCGCAACGCGCCCGCGCCGTTCATCACCTCCAAGCTCCAGCAGGAGGCGGCCAACCGGCTGCACTTCACCGCCAAGAAGACGATGACGCTCGCCCAGCGCCTCTACGAGGGCATTCCCATGGGCGAGGAGGGTCAGACGGCGCTCATCACGTACATGCGTACGGACTCCACGCGCCTGTCGGACGACGCGGTGAAGCAGGTGCGCGAGTACATCGGCGGCCACTACGGCGGGGACTACCTGCCCGAGGAGCCCGTGGCGTACCGCAGCAAGAAGAGCGCCCAGGACGCGCACGAGGCCATCCGGCCCGTGTCCCTGGAGTACCCGCCCGAGCGGGTGCGTCCCTTCTTCGACCAGATGGGCGAGGAGGACATGTTCCGGCTCTACGAGCTCATCTGGAACCGGTTCGTGGCCTGCCAGATGAAGCCCGCCGTGTATGACCAGACGAGCGCGGACATCGCCGCGGGGCGGGCCACGTTCCGTGCCTCGGGCTCCACGCTGAAGTTCCCCGGCTACCTCAAGGTGTATGGCGCCGGGCTGACGCCCGAGGAAGAGGCGGCCAACGAGAAGGCCAAGGCCGCGGGCGACGAGGGCGCCGAATCGGCGGAGGCCACCGGCGAGCTGCCCCCGCTCAACGAGGGGGACATGTTGCGCCTGCAGAAGCTCCTCAACGAGCAGCACTTCACCCAGCCGCCGCCGCGCTTCTCCGAGGCCACGCTGGTGAAGGAGCTGGAGGAGCAGGGCATCGGCCGTCCCTCCACCTACGCGGCCATTCTGTCCACCATCCAGGACAAGAAGTACGTGGAGAAGCTGGAGGGCCGCTTCCGGCCCACGGACCTGGGGGTGATGACCAACGAGATGCTGGTCAAGCACTTCCCCAAGGAGATGGCCGTCGCCTTCACCGCGGACCTCGAGGAGAAGCTGGATCAGATCTCCGAGGGCGGCACGAGCTGGAAGGCCGTGCTCCACGACTTCTACGGGCCCTTCAAGGAGACGCTCGAGAAGGCCGAGGCGGAGATGCGCGACGTCAAGCGCGAGGAGATCAAGACCGACATTCCTTGCGAGAAGTGCGGCAACCCGCTGGTCATCAAGTTCGGGAAGATGGGCCACTTCCTGGCCTGCTCCAACTACCCGGACTGCAAGAACACCAAGGACTTCAAGCGGGACGCGGAGGGCAAGATCGTCATCGTGGAGGAGGAGACCACGGACGAGAAGTGCGAGAACTGCGGCAAGCCCATGGTGATCAAACGGGGCCGCTTCGGGCGCTTCCTCGCTTGCTCGGGCTACCCGGATTGCAAGACTTCCAAGCCCATCTCCATCGGCGTGAATTGCCCGGACTGCAAGCAGGGCTACCTCACCGAGCGCCGCAGCGGGCGGGGGAAGATCTTCTTCGGCTGCAACCGCTACCCGGACTGCAAGTTCGCCGCGTGGGACCGGCCCCTGGCGGAGAGCTGCCCCCAGTGCCAGTCGCCCTACCTGCTGCAGAAGTTCTCCAAGCGGGACGGCGTCTACGTGGCCTGTCCCAACAAGGAATGCGACTACCGGCGCGAGGTTCAGCAGCCGGCCGAGGCAAGCGCTCCCTCTGCTGCCTGAAACACCAAGCATTCCCGGCAGGTAGCCAGAGGGCGCCTTGACACCCTCGTCAGGCGCCCTCTAAAAGTGGAGCCCGATTCCTGCCGGGGTGTCCACCCTCCGTGAATGCGCGGAGGGCGTTGGACCCGGGGGGCATCGAAAGGATTCGCAGCGCGATGATCCCCCTGATGAGCGAACTGCTGGACGGACTGCTGCTGGCTGCGGCTCCGGAGGGCGGCAAGCTGGGCGTGGTGGACTCCGTCGTGAAGTTCTTCAAGGACGGCGGCCCTTTCATGTTCGTGAACCTCTTCTGGTTCGCGTGCTCCCTGGCGGTGGCCGCTGAGCGCTTCTTCACGCTCATGTTCCGCTACAACCTCCATGCGCCGCCCTTCATGGAGCAGATCTCCAAGCTCGTCATGACGGGCAACGTGGACCGCGCGGTGAAGCTGTGCAGCGCGGCGCCCAACGCCCCCCTGGCCAAGGTGATCCGCGCCGGGCTCACCCGCGCCAACCGGGGCGAAATCGAGGTGGCCAAGGCCGTGGAGGAGGCCCTCGTGGAGCACACCCCTCACGTGGGGGCGCGCATCCCCTGGCTCTGGTCCCTGGCGAACATCGCCACCCTGGTGGGGCTGGTGGGCACCATCTTCGGCCTCATCGGCACCTTCCAGGCGCTCGGCAACGTGCCGGCGGAGCAGAAGCAGCAGCTGCTCTCGGACGGCATCTCCAAGGCCATGAACAACACGGCCTTCGCGCTGTCCATCGCGGTGCTGTGCATCGTCTTCCACCTCATCCTCACCTCGTACTCGAAGGGCATGGTGGAGAGCGTGGAGCTCAACGCGCTGCGGCTGGAGAACCTGCTGTCGCGCCGCAACGCCGGCGAGCCGGGCGACACGGACACGCGGGCCGCCTGAGCGGGGGAGAGCACCGCATGGCGTTCTACTTCTCGCGGCGGAAGCTGAAGCCTCGTGAGGACGAGGAGACAGGGGAGCTGAACATCGTCCCCTACCTCGACATCCTCATGAACCTCATCATCTTCATGCTGCTGTCGATTACCGGTCTGGCCTCGTTCGGCATCCTGAACGTGAGCGCGCCCAGCTATGGCGGCCCGTCCGCGGGCGTCCAGCAGGATCCGGGCGATCAGCCCAAGCTGACGCTCAGCGTGCTCATCTCCCGCAAGGGCTACTTCGTCAACAGCGAGAACACCATCCTGGGCGATGGCACCGCGCCCACCATCCCCCTCAAGGCGGATGGGGGCTACGACTTCGAGGCGCTGGGGGCCAACATGCTGGAGATCAAGAAGGCCTTCCCCACGGAGACCAAGGTCATCATCGCCGCGGACGCGGACGTGCCCTACGACACGCTCATCCAGACGATGGACACCTGCCGGGAGACACCGGGCTCGCCCCGGCGGCTCCTGTTCCCGGACGTCACGCTGGCGGGGTTCTGAGCATGGCTGGCGCGCCCGTCTCCCCCGTGAAGACCCCCGCCCAGGAGGAGCAGCTCCTGCGGATGCGCTACCGCAAGGCGATGGCGCGCAAGAAGCGCAAGGAGCGCGACGCCGCGGGCGAAATCAAGGAGCTGAACATCACCGCGATGATGGACATGATGACCATCCTCCTGGTGTTCCTGCTCAAGTCCTTCGCCTCGTCGTCCGCGTCGGTGACGGCCTCGGAGGATGTGCGGCCCCCCATCTCCACCACCCGCGCCACGCCCCGCGACACGGTGGCCGTCACCATCACCCCCAAGAACATCCTGGTGGGGGACAAGGAAGTGGTGCGGCTGGTGAATGGGCAGGTGCCCGCGGATCAGCTCCAGGGGCGGCTCGTGCTGGGGCTGGATGCCCAGCTCAAGAAGGAAGTGGAGAAGCTGAAGTACATCGCCGATCGCAACCCGGCGGCCCCCTTCAGCCGGGAGCTGTCCATCATCGGGGACAAGAAGGTCCCCTATGACATGCTGCTCACCATCCTCTACACCGCCGGCCAGAACGAGCTGGAGAACTACCGGTTCGTGGTCCTCATGCAAGAGGGCGCGGAGTAGCCGGTGGGGCCCGGGGCACGTGTGCCCCGGCCCCGCATGCCGCCGCTACAGGGACGACGTGGCCATGCGCCCGCCGCGCGTCTCCAGCTCGTGGCTGGTGGCATCCTCCTCGCAGCGGATGGCGAAGGGCATGGCCTCCAGGCGCTCCATGGGAATCTCGGTGCCGCAGTCCACGCACTCCCCGAAGACGTTCTCATCCATGCGCCGCAGCGCGGCGTCGATGAGCATGATCTCCCGGCGCTGGGCCTCGACCAGGCTGGACAGCGTGTAGTCGGCCAGCTCGGACTGGGCCCCCTCCTCGTACTCGGGGTCCTTCTCCTGTTGCTTGAGCGCGTCCAGCTCCCGGTGGGTCCCCAGGCTCACCGTGAGGATTTCCCGGCGGCGGCGCTGCAGGAGTTCTCGGATTCTCAGCAGTTCATTGACTCGAGTCATGGCCAAAGTGGCTCCCTCACGAGGTGAAATGGGCTCACCGGGTCCTGCTTCCCGATGGGTGAACGCGAGAAACGTAGGGGTGCTGAGCAGGTAGGGAAACCGGCTCCCCCTCGGGAGCGAGGTGCTGGGACGGTGAGCGGCTAGGCAGGCGGGGGCCGCCTGCGTCACGGGGTGTACGGGGGTGTTTTCCCTGCTGGGAAAGGGCAGGGCAGTCCTGCTAACAGCGTCCCGGACGGGCGCCGATGGGCCCTGGAGGAGTCAGAGATGCCGGAAGCGAAGCCGCGCGTGACAGTGATTGGTGGAGGGCTGGCGGGCAGTGAGTGTGCCTGGCAGCTCGCCCGGCGAGGGGTGGCGGTGACGCTGCGGGAGATGAAGCCGCACAAGCGCTCACCAGCCCACAAGACGGATCAGTTCGCCGAGCTGGTGTGCTCCAACTCCTTCCGCTCGGACAACCCGGAGAGCGCCATCGGGCTGCTGCACGCGGAGCTGCGCGCGGTGGGCTCGCTCATCCTGGGGCGGGCGGACACGCACCGGGTGCCGGCCGGCGATGCGCTCGCGGTGGACCGGGAGCAGTTCTCGGACGCGGTGACGCAGGCGGTGCGCGAGCACCCGCTGGTGGAGGTGGTGGGCGGCGAGGTGGAGACGCTGCCGGACGGGCTGGTGGTGGTGGCCACCGGGCCGCTCACCTCGGACGCGCTCACGCGGGAGCTGGAGCGGTACGTGGGGCAGAAGCTCTACTTCTATGACTCCATCGCGCCCATCGTCTCCGGGGACTCCATCGACCTGGACATCGCCTTCCGCCAGAGCCGCTACGGCAAGGGCGATGGGGACGACTACCTCAACCTGCCGATGAACCAGGAGGAGTACTACCGCTTCATCGCCGAGGTGAAGGCGGGCCAGAAGCTCACCCCGCACAGCTTCGAGGAACCCAAGTACTTCGAAGGGTGTCTGCCCATCGAGGTGATGGCGGAGCGGGGCGATGAGACGCTGGCCTTCGGGCCGATGAAGCCCGTGGGGCTGATGGATCCGCGCACGGGCCAGGCGCCCTACGCGGTGGTGCAGCTGCGCATGGAGGACCGGGCCGGCACGGCGTGGAACATGGTGGGCTTCCAGACGCGGCTGACCTGGGGCGAGCAGAAGCGCATCTTCACCACCTGCATCCCGGGGCTGAAGGACGCGGAGTTCCTGCGCATGGGGCAGATCCACCGCAACACGTTCATCGACTCGCCGCGGCTGCTGGACAGGGACTTGTCGCTGAAGGCGGAGCGGCGGCTGTTCTTCGCGGGACAGATTACCGGGGTGGAGGGCTACGTGGAGTCCTCGGCGTGCGGCTACCTGGCGGCGCTGGCGGTGCATGCGCGGCTGACGGGGCAGGAGCTCGTCCCACCCCCGGCCACCACGGCGCTGGGCTCGCTGTACCGGCACGTGACGGGCGAGGCGCACCCGCCGGACTACCCGCACCAGCCCTCGAACATCATCTTCGGCCTGTTCCCGCCGCTGCCCGGGCGGGTGAAGAAGGCGGAGAAGCGGGCGCGGTACGCGGCGCGGGCGCAGGAAGACCTGCTCACGTGGCTGCCTACCGTGGCCGTGGGAGAGACCCTGCAGCAGAGGAGCGCGTGATGCGGTTTCGTCGTCTCGTCATGGTGGGAGCGCTCGCGGCGCTCTGCGGCGTGGGGTGCAAGCGCGAGGAGTCCAAGTCCAGCGGCGCGGGCGGCGGTGCGGCCCCCAGCCGGAGCAAGGGCGCGCTGGTGGGCGGCATGGGGACGCTGCTGGCCCCGGGCAAGGCGGTGGACCTGCGGGTGACGCCGGATGGCCAGTTCCTCACCTACCTGCTGGAGGCGAAGAAGCCCCGGCTCGACGGGATTCCCCCGCAGATGGTGCTGGGCGAGCTGTACCTCGTCCCGGCGGCGGGCGGCACGCCGCGCAAGCTGGGCGAGGGCGTCACCAACGTGCCGGGCGGCCTGCTCTTCACCGCGAAGCCGGGGTACGTGCTGTTCCTGGGCGGCTACAACCCGGCGAGCCAGTCCGGGGCGCTGTACGCGCAGCCGCTGGCGGACCCCACCGCCGAGCCGGTGAAGCTGGGCACGAACGTGACGTACATGCTGCCGAGCCCGGACGGGCAGCGGGTGGCCTTCGTGGACGGCGGGGTGCTGAAGCTGGGCCCGCTGCCGCAGGGGCCCTTCCAGGACGTGGGCGGCGAGGTGTCCACGGCCCAGTTCACCCCGGACGGCAAGGTGCTGTTCTTCAAGCGCAAGCTGGTGGCCGCGGGCGGGCTGGCGGCGGTGCGGGTGGAGCAGCCCGCGGAGGCCCCGCGCAAGCTGGGCGACTACGTGGGCGACTACGAGGTGTCCAAGGACGGCCGCCACGTAGCGTGGCAGGTGCGCAGCGAGGCCGTGCGTGGCATGTACGACTTGTTCATCGCGGACCTGGCGGACCTGAAGCCCCGGCAGGTGGCCACGGGGACGAAGGCGTTCGGGTTCTCGCCGGACAGCCAGTGGCTGGCGCGCACGGAGAACGGCAAGCCCGAGGAGCTGGGCGAGTTGACGGTGGGCCCCGCCAACGGGAGCGCCGGGCGCAAGGTGGGCGAGCGCGTGGAGGAGTTCTCCTTCGCGCCGGACTCTGGGGCGCTGGGCTTCCTGGAGCGGTATGACCCCTCGGCGCGCGCGGGGCTGATGAGCGTGGTGAAGCTGCCGGATGGGACGACGAAGCAGGTGGGCAACCGCGTGCCCAACTTCACCTGGGGCTCGGAGGGCAAGTACGTGGCGTTCCTCTCGCGCTTCCTCAAGCCCATCTACTCGGTGGACTTGATGATCTACGAGGTGGGGGCGGAGGCCTCGGAGAAGGTGCACCCGGGCGTCTTCGGCTACGGCTTCACGCCGGGAGACAAGGAGGTCGTCTTCCGCACCAACTGCATTCGCGAGGGCCGGGCGTGTGACTTCAAGGCGCTGGCCCTGCCGAAGACGCAGGCCGAGCCGGTCACGTGGCTCCAGAGCATCTTCAGCTACAAGCTCTCCTCGGATGGCCAGCGCGTCCTCGTCTCCTACGCGCGCATGGACTCGGACTCCTACGACGTGGCCGTCTACGACGTGAAGACGCAGGCCCGGAAGACGCTGGAGCAGCGGGTGAAGATCCCCGCCTACTTCGCGGGCGAGGGGGACTCGCTCGTCGCTTTCCTCATCAGCGAGGGCGCCGCGCCCGGCGTGTACACCGCCCCGGCCCAGCCCTAGGTTTCTTGCCTTCTAAGGTGAAGGCAAAGGTAGGTGTAGCGGAAACAACGGAGCACATGGTGAGATAATGTGGATAAAAGGCCGCCACGGAGCACCGGGGCGGCTTTCCCGGCCCAGAAGGACACCCCGCCCATGAGTTCGCGAACGATGCAGCACGGCAACCTGAGGATGTCCTTGCCGGAGGGCTGGTCGGACGCGACGCAGATCGTCGCGGTGGGGCCGATGGAGAAGGGCTTCCGCAGCAGCCTGGCGGTGTCGTCCGAGCCGGCGGCGCCGCGGGAGGGGCTGGTGCAGCACGCGGCGCGGGTGCTGCCGATGCTGCGCAAGGTGACGGAGCAGTTCGAGCTGGTGGCCGAGGGCCCCGCCACCTTCGGCACGCAGAACGGCTTCCTGCGCGAGTACCGGCACGTGGCCCGGGGTGTGAAGCTGGCGCAGCTCCAGTTCTACGTGCTGAGCGGCGGGCTGGTGCACACGTTCACGTATACGCAGCTGGCCGAACGGATGACGGTCAGCCGGGCCACGGCGGAGCGGCTCTTCGCCTCGGTGTTCCTGGGCGATGCGCCGGTGGCAACGCCGATGTCGCCGCGCATCCGTCCCAAGGGCGTGCACTTCCGGTTCCTGCGCAGCATCGCCGCCTGAGGGGAAGCTTGCGGGCGGCCCGAAGCCGTCTACGCTTCACGCCATGGAGCCGCTGTCGCCACTGCTGGAGAAGTTCCGGGTCCACCTCGAGCACGAGAAGGGGGCCTCGCCGCACACGGTGCGCAACTACCTCATCGATCTCACCGACTTCGAGAAGTACCTGGTGGGGACGATGAAGCTCACGCTGCTGGCGGGCACGCACGCGGCGATCCGCGGGTACCTGGGCACGCTGGCGGTGGACCACGCCGCGTCGAGCCGGGGACGGCGGCTGGCGAGCATCAAGTCCTTCTACCGGTACCTGGTGCGGCAGAAGCTGCTCCCGGCGAGCCCCGCCAAGCTGGTGAAGAGCCCGAAGCTGCCCAAGAGCCTGCCCAAGGTGCTGCCGGTGGACGAGGTGTTCGCCATCCTGGAGATGCCGTCGCTCAAGACGGTGCTGGGGCTGAGGGACCGGGCCATCCTGGAGATTCTCTACGGCGGCGGCCTGCGCATCAGCGAGCTGTGCGGCCTGAACCTGCTGGACGTGGACCGGAGCGGGCGCATCGTCCGGGTGATGGGCAAGGGCAGCAAGGAGCGCCTGTGCCCGGTGAACGAGCCCTCCATCCGGGCGTTGGAGGCCTATCTGGCGCGCCGGGGGGAGCTGCTGGCCACGGTGCACGCGGGCCAAGACCCGGAGGCCATGTTCCTCAACTACCGGGGCGGGCGCCTGACGCCGCGAAGCATCGCCCGGCACCTGGACACGTACGTGGTGAAGTGCGCCTTGACGCGCAAGGTGAGCCCTCACGCGCTGCGCCACTCGTTTGCCACACACCTGCTGGGCGGAGGCGCGGACGTGCGCAGCATCCAGGAGCTGTTGGGGCACGCAAGCCTGTCCACGACGCAACGCTATACCCACGTCACGGTGGAGCAGCTCCAGCAGGTCTACGACGCCGCGCACCCGCGCGCCTGAAGCGTATCGTGTAAACTGGGATAAACCCGGAAGGGATTCCAGGAGAGACGCATGGCTTTCAAGACCTTGATGCAGGGCGTGGTGTTGGCGGCGGGATTGCTGTCTTTGGGATGTGGTGGCGCGACGGAGGAAGAGGCCGCCGAGAACCTTCCGCAGGCTGAGCAGGCCGCGGTGAGCTGTCCTGCGGGCTATTCGGGGTTCGTGGAGTGGACATGCGAGCGGGGCTGCACCTGGACGGTGAACGTCGGACACCTGATCTGCACGTCCACCACCGCGCCGTATGACAGCTTCGACGCGGGTATCACCGCGCGAAGCTGTGGCGAGTGTTTCTGAATGGTTTCGGCAATCTGACACTGCTCACGCAGTCCCTCAGCTCATCGGTAAGTAATGGCCTCGCGGCACTGAAAATCAGCCGTTACTGACTGCTTGTTTGTGTTTCAGGGAAGCTTGGGACGAATGGGGCGGGGGGCGTCTGGGTTGACGTCGAGCAGCCGCACGCCGTCGCCTTCCCGCACGGTGCCTCCGTGGAGCACCTTGGCGAGCTGGCCCCGCTGGCCCCAGGACTCCTTGAGCAGGCCTGGGCGGATGCGCTCCAGCTTTGAGCAGGGCACGCATGGCTCCGTCAGCTCCACCACCACGTGCGCTCCCAGCGCCAGGCGCTGGCCTGCGGGCAGTGCTTCGAGCGGCAGCCCCGCGAGCACCACGTTTTCCTTCAGCTCTCCCGGCGTCAGCCTCAAGGTCTGGAGGGAGGCCTCATCGAGCAGCAGCAGTTGCCGTTTGCCGTGGGGTTTCTTCTTGGCATGACGGTCGCCGGCGAAGCCCTGGCCTTCCACGGCCTCGGCTTCGAGGACGCGCTTCATGGGCGTGCCTCGCTCCTGGGCGAGCATCAGGGCGCGAATGGTTCCGGAGGGACTGTCCACCTCGCGGATCCTGTGCCGGGCCCGCGTTCGCCGCAACGGGCCACGGGCCGGGCGCCCCTCCCTACAACGTGCACGAGCAGAAGTCGCACGCCGCCTCGCCCTCGGCGGGCAGGGGCAGGGAGCTCAGCGTCTGCTCATCCTGCAGAAGCTTGAGGGCGGCCAGGAAGGCCCTGTGGGCCACCTCGGAATCGAACTCGAGCTCCACGGTCTGCGTCGCGGCAAGGTTCTCCACGTGCTTCTCCTTTGAAGGGACGGGCCCGCCCCCTCTTGGAGGAGGCAAGGAGCAGCCAAATGATGCAGAAAAAGTGTGGGCCACTGAACAGCCAGGAAGAACAAGCACTTGGCCGTGGGGGGAGGCCCGCCGCCGAATTTCCCTGCATGAATGTTCCGGTCTCCGGCTCTCTTCCGGCGGCGGACCCGCGAGCGGTCCCCATCGGCCTGAAGGTGGAGGAGCGCGATGATCGCGATGAAGAAGTGGCTGCTGGCCTGGGCGTGTGTCTCATTCTCCCTGCTGGCGCACGCAGGGAGTCCCCGGCCAGCCGGAGGGAGCCCGCCCGCGCCCGGCGCGGAGCGCTACGACCGGAGGTGCCAGTCGCGGGCGCCCCAGCGGACCGTCAAACCCCAGGGGACCCTGCTGTGGGGCACCCGGCGGGACTGGGATGCCGGCAAGGCGGCCGATGAGCGCAGCAGCGTGCTCGTCTCCGCCAGCCTGGAGCCCCTGCGGCAGGCGGATGATCAGGTGAAGGCCCTGAAGCTCGACGGTGGGCGCCTGGTGGCCGTCTCCACCTCCGGGTCTGGGCTCCCCGTGGGCAGGGGGGTGGTCGGCACCGTGCTCCAGGGAAAGGCGGGCGACGGCAAGCCGGTGGAGGTGGCCATCTGCGGGGCCGAGCCCTCCGCCGAGGACCCCGGGATGGTCTGGTACCGCATCGAGACCTGGAACGCGCTGGCCCAGGAGTGGGAGAACCCCTGCGTCGCCCTGGACCGCGTGCCGGACCCCCGGGCGCTGGCGATTCAAGGCGTCTGGGATGCGAGCGGCGCCCGTCAGGACGTGCCCGGCCAGCTCACCTTCGCCTGCGAGAATGGCGCCCTCACCAAGTGCATTCGCTGGGGCTACAAGCCCTGGGAGCACCGCGAGGGGCAGTCGTTGGCGGCCCTCCACCAGGCGTGTACGCGCATGGCCCGCGCGGACTACTGCGGCAATGGCCGCAGCCACACGCGCCAGGAAACCGCCATCGACATGTACGACCGGCTCGGGGTGCTGGCCCGGACGACGGAGTCCTCGGCGGAATGGGATGTCGCGCGGGCCTCGTTCGAGGCCGCCTGGGCGCCGGATGGCGCCACCTGCCTGGCGCGGACCCGCGATGGCCGTGCCCTGGAGACAGTGCTTCAGGAGTGTCCCGGCCGCTTCAGCGCGGACGCGGTGCTCGACCTGGGAGAGGGGGACCGCTGCGCGGTGCGGCGCGTGGACCTGAGCCCGGCGGCGGCGCTGCTGCGCAACCAGTCCTATGGGGGGCAATCTGGCTTCTGAGCCCGGGGCGCCTCGTCCTCGGCGCGCAGGAGCTGGCTGATGCCCAGCTCGAGCTGGCTGTCGAGCACGGCCAGGTAACTCTTGAAGTCGCGGGGGGAGAGGCCCAGCCGTGCCTGCAAGCGGCGCTGCGTCTCCTCATAAATCCGCTGCCGCGCGGTCTTCAGCCAGCGGGAGACCGTGGATTGATTGACGCGAAAGAGCGCGGCCAGCTCGTACATCGACAGCTGATCGACGAAGTACAGGCGGAACAGATGGCGCTCGTCATTCGAGAGCCCGGAGAAGGCTTCGCTCACGGCCTGGCGGAAATCGGTGTGGTGGCGCCGCTTGATGAGATCCAGCTCCGCATCGGCCCCAGGCGCCGGCAGCGCCGCGAAGAGGGTGTCCGTGTCTTCATGCGCCGTGGGCTTCTCGACGGCCTGCAGCTTGATGGCGATGCGCACGGCGGTGACGCGCACCCAGCTCAGCAAGGCGCCACGTCCGGTGTACTCCGCGATCTTGGGGCCGCTTTCGCCCGTGGGAACCAGGATCTTCACCCGCACCAACTGGCACACGTCATCGATCATCGCATCGGGCTGCTTGGGGCTCCGGAGCAACGCGGGCAGCCTCGCGAGGTAATGGCGCTCGAAGAGTTCCAGGGCGGAGGGAATCCCTCGTACGCAAGCACAGGCGAGGAAGAGCTCCGCCAGGGACATCTGCGCGAGGAGCGGTTCGAGGGGACTCTGAGGGGGTGTCTCGGGAAGCCGCTCGGCGAGGTACGCCACGAAGGATTCGGCGGGGAGCGCCACGGCGGGCCACTGCGCGCGTGCGGTCTCCCAGGCATGGACGAGCAGGCTCTCGAAAGCAGCGCCATGCTCGGGAGGAACGAAGCGCGCCTTCGCGTGCATGAGAAACGCCGTGGCCAACGAGGGCACCTGCTCCATGGGCGTTCCTGTATCATGTGCTGCGCGAGGCCTTCAACGCCTCGACCCCATGCGTCCGTCCTCCTCCCTCGACAATGGATTGAGCGCATCCGAGTGCTTGACCGACGATGTTTTGATCGACCTGCTGGATGGCCGGTTGCCGGACGAGGCATTGGCCTTGGTTCACCAGCACGCCGCGGGGTGTGAGGCCTGCCGGACCCTCCTCGCCTCGGTGTCGCGCGGGGGCCTGGAGGGGGGGCCGGTCAACCCACTACGGTCCGGCGCCGCCAGTGCCCCCTCGGCGCCACCGGGGCATGTCTGGGAGCCGCCCCTCGTGTTCGACGAGTTCCGCCTCGAGCGTGAGCTTGGCCGCGGCGGCATGGGCATTGTCTACCTGGCGCACGACACGTCGCTGGATCGGCACGTCGCGGTGAAATTCATTGCCTCCGGTCAGCCCGACCCCTGGGTCCGTTCCTACTTCGACACCGAGGCCCGCGCGATTGCCCGGTTGCAGCATCCAAACGTTGTCACTGTGTTTCGCGTAGGGGAGGTGAGCGGGCATCCGTACATCGTTTCGGAGTACGTGATTGGCCAGAGCCTCGCGGAGCTGCCCCTGCCGGTGCCCTGGCGCCGGGTGTTGACGCTCGGCGTCGGACTGGCCCGGGGGCTCGCGGCGGCCCATCGCCAGGGCGTGCTCCACCGTGACCTCAAGCCCTCCAATGCCTTCGTCACCCGGGACGGCGAGGTGAAGCTGCTGGACTTCGGTCTGGCCGAGCGCTTTGGGCCTGGGGTGTCCGGCCCGTCTTCCCACCCGCAGCTTGTCGTGGGGACGCGGCCCTACATGGCGCCCGAGCTGCTGGAGCGGGCTCCCGCGACCCCTCGAAGTGACCTCTATGCCCTGGGCGTCTTGCTCCACGAGCTGTGCACGGGAGCGCTTCCCCGCGCCGCGCCCCCCGGACCGGAGGAGGCGGCTCCGCGGGAGGGAGGCGGACCGGAGCTGGATCCGGACTTCTCCGCGATCATCGCCCGGTGCCTCGCCCATGACCCGCTCGAGCGCTTCGCCTCGGCCGAGGCGCTCTGTGAGGCGCTTGAACGCCTCGAACGGATCTGCGCCCCGGTTCCCCTGGGGGACAGCAATCCCTACCGGGGCCTGGCGCCCTTCGAGGCCGAGCACCGGGCCCTCTTTTTCGGACGCGATGCCGACATTCACGCGGTGCTCGAACGCCTTCGCCACCGGCCGCTGGTGCTCGTCGCCGGAGACTCGGGGACGGGCAAGTCCTCGCTGTGCCGCGCGGGCGTGCTGCCCCGGGTGGACGCTGGGATGCTGGGAGGGGCCCGTGAGCGAATCATCCTCACGATGTGGCCCGGCCGCCGCCCGCTCGATGCCCTGGCCGCCGAGCTCGCGCCGGTCCTGGGCCTCGGGGAGGCAGAGCTCGCCACCACGTTCGCGGACGCGCCCGCGTGGTTGGGACGGACGTTGCGCGAGGCCCACCAGGAAGGGCGGGGCCTGGTCCTCTTCGTCGATCAGCTCGAGGAGCTCATCACCCTCTCCGAGCCCGCCCAGGCGGCCCATTTCGCCCGGCTCCTCGGGGAGCTGGCCCTGCCCTCGCGGGGGGTGCGCGTCCTGCTGACGGTGCGCGGCGACTTCCTGACGCGCCTGTGCGCGTTGCCGGGCCTGGGGGAAGAGGCCGAACGGGCGCTCTACATTCTCCGGCCCATGCCGCCCGAAGCGGTGCGCGAGGCCATCGTCGGTCCCGCGCGCAGCCGGGGGGTGGCCTTCGAGTCCGGTGAGTTCGTCCAGATGCTCGTCGAGTCCACGGCGCACGGGGTGGGAAGCCTGCCCCCGCTCCAATTCGCGCTCGCCGAGCTGTGGGAGCGGCGCAACCCGGCGCAAGGCCGCATCACCCGGGAGGCGCTCGACGCGATGGGGGGCGTGGCGGGTGCGCTGTCCCGGCATGCGGACGAGGTGCTCGCGCGCCTGAGTGTTCCTGAGCGCGAGGCGGCGCGGCGCCTGCTCCTCCAACTCGTCACGGAGGAGGGCACGCGCATCGAGCGGAGCGAGGCGGAGCTCACCCGCGCCGGGGATGAGGCGTCCCAGGCCGCCCTCCGGGCACTCATCGAAGGCCGTCTCCTGCACACGCGCATGGCCGGGGGGCAGCCGCGCTGCGAGCTGGCCCATGACTCCCTCATCGCAAGCTGGGGCACGCTCCGGGGCTGGCTGGACGACGGGATTGGACACCGCGCGGTGCGCAAGCGGCTCGAGGTGGCAAGCGCGGAGTGGGAACGCCTGCGGCACGCCCGGGAGGCGCTCTGGGGACAGCGTCAGCTCGATGAGGCGTCCCTGCTCGAGCTTGCCTCCCTGGGGCCGCGCGAGCAGACCTTCCTGGCGGCCTCCCGGGGCGCCGTGACACGCCAGCGGTGGGGCCGCCGGCTGGCCGTGCTCGCGGTTCCCCTGGCCGTCGTCGCCTCTTATGGCAGCCTTCGCCTGCAGACGTACCTGGAGGACACGCGTTTCGTCGACGCCCAGGTACGGCAGGTGGGGGAAGGGCTCGCGGTGGGCCGTTCCCTCGCGCAGCAGGCCCGGGCGCGCCGCGAGGAGGCGCTGGCGCTGTTCGACGGCCGGCCTTCTCCGTCCTCGGGGACCGAGACCTTGCCGGGCCCTCATGGCCGCAGGGCCGCCGCCGAGCGGCGATGGGCCGAGGCCCTCTCGCTGCGGGAGCAGGCCGAGGGGGCCTTTTCCCACGCGGGCCAACTTCTCCAGAAGGCGCTCGATCGCGATCGCGGGGATGGGGCCACGCGCGGGCTCATCGCGGAGGTCGTCTATGAGCAGGTGCTCCTCGCCGAGCGCTTCCACCAGCGGCGTGAGCACAGCGAATGGCTCCGGCGCCTGGAGCAGGTGACCGGCGCTGGGCAGATCGGAGAGGCGTGGCTGAAGCGGCTCCAGGCCCCCGCGGAGCTCATGCTCGTGACGGAGCCTCCCGGGGCCCACGTGGAAATCGAGCGGTATACCCAGGTGCAGGGGACGCTGCACCGCGAGCCCGTGCCGGGGATCCGCCGCTGGGGCCAGACGCCCCTCTCGGGACTGCTCCTGCCCGAGGGCTCCTATCTGCTGCAAGTCACGGCGCCGGGCCGCGTGCCGGTGCGGCTGCCGCTGCGCCTGGAGCATGGCGCCCGTGAGCAGGTCCGCCTCACGCTCCCCACCGAGGTCCCCGCGGGCCATGTCTACATCCCGCCGGGCTGTTTCCTGATGGGCAGCGCCGAGCCCGAGGAGGTGCGGGTCTTCATGCTCAGCCCTCCGTTGCACCGGTTCTGTCTCACCGAGGGGTATGTGATTGGGCAGCGGGAGGTGACGTTCGGGGACTGGCTGGCCTATCTCAATGCCCTGCCCGCGGATGCCCCCGTGCGGCGGCTGCTCGAACAGCCCCGCTTCAGCTCCACGGGGGCCGTGACCTTGAGGCATCAACCCGGGGTGGGGTGGGTCTTCTCCTTCTACCGGTCGCCCGAGGATGTCTTCTCGGCGAAGGAGGGAGAGACGTTCCGGTATCCGGGACGGACGGTGCGAAACACGGCGGACTGGCGCCAGTTCCCCCTGTCCGGCGTCTCCGCGGAGGACCTGGTGGGCTACTTCTACTGGCTGGACCGCTCGGGGCGTCTGCCCGGCGCGCGCCTGTGCAGCCAGAACGAATGGGAGTACGCGGCCCGGGGCGCCGATGGCCGCCGCTATCCCCATGGGGACCAGCTGCAGCCCGATGACGCCAACATCGACACGACCTATGACCGGCAGCCCACGGCCTTCGGGCCCGACGCCGTGGGCTCCTATCCGGCCACGGTGAGCCCGTTCGGGTTGGAGGACGTGGCGGGCAATGCCTTTGAAATCACCCGGTCGACCACGCCGGAGTTCGGGCGCGTCGTGCTCCGGGGCGGCGCCTGGTACTACGACTCGTTTGGCGCACACATCGCGAACATCTCCGTGGGAGACCCGACGGCGCGCGACGCCGCGATTGGCGTGCGGGTCTGTGCCTCGTTCTCCCCCTGAGGACTCAGGGGGCCCGGGAGCACTACCCAAGAGGGGGTGCTGACACAGAGGGACTCAAGGCGTAGGGTGCGGGCAGATGAGCGGCCCGCGCCTGGAGACATGCCATGGAAGAAGAGTCCCCCGATGCCCTCGGCCCCGGCACGTTGCTAGGGCCCTGGCGCCTGACAGGCCGGGGCGGCCGGGGCACCTATGGGGTGGTGTACCGGGCGGTGCGGGCGGGCCCGGAGGAGGGAGAGGAGGTGGCGCTGAAGCTGGCGCTGCACCCTCGGGATGAGCGCTTCGAGCGCGAGGCGCAGCTGCTGTCGCGCATCCGCCACCCGGGCGTCCCGAGGCTGCTGGATCAGGGCGAGTGGTGCGGGGGGATGTGGAACCTGCCGTACCCGTACCTGGTGATGGAGTGGGTGGAGGGGATGCCGCTGTACGAGTGGGGCCGGCTGAGCAGCCCCAACTCGCGGCAGGTGCTTCAGGTGCTGGCGAGGCTGGCCGGGGCGCTGGAGGCCACGCACGGGGCGCAGGGGCTGCACCGGGACGTGAAGGGGGACAACGTGCTGGTGGGGCCTGGGGGGCAGGTGTGGTTGATGGACTTCGGGTGCGGGACGTACGCGGGGGCGAAGGCGCTGACGGAGGGGCCGCTGGCGCCGGGAACGAGGCCCTACCGGAGCCCGCAGGCGCTGAGACACCTGTGGGCGCAGCGCAAGGAGGGCCGGGCGTACGAGGCAGACACCGGTGACGACATCTACGCGCTGGGGGTGACGGCGTACCGGCTGGTGACGGGAGAGTATCCCCCGCCGGGAACGGACCTGGAGGCGAAGCAAGCCAGGAGGCACGCTGCCCGGTGGGTGAGAGCCCCCGCGCATGCCCTGAACCGGCGGGTGAGCGCGGAGCTGTCGGGGTTCATCGAAAGGATGCTGGCGGACGCGCCCGGGAAACGAGGGGATGCGCACGTATGGGCCAAAGTATTGGAGCAGGCCGCGGCGGGGGCGGGGATGGCCGCAGACCTTCCCTTGAACGGCCCGGTGGAGCACTCGGCGCCGACCGTCCCTGTCTTATCCCCATTCGGTACAACGCCCCCCTGGCGGGGGCTGGCCCTGGTCGTTCCGGCGGGGGTGGTGCTGCTGGCTTACCTCTTGGTGGCTCTTTCGGCGCGATACATTCCCGATGAGGCATTGAAGCCCGTGGCTGATGCAGGCCAGGAAGACGCAGGAAGAGTCGGGCTGGCGGATGCGGCCGTAGAAATGGTGCCCATCGCAAGACTGGAGCACGTTGAGGAGAGAAACTCCTGGCAGAGCGTGGCACTCGATATGCCCAAGGAGCCGCTCAAAGGGCAGAAGCGGGCGCCCTGCCGTCCGAAGGGGGAGGTGGAAATCAGTCGAGCCTGCTGGGTGCAAGTCGGAACGGTCTCTCCCCCTTGTGGAAACGATTGGTTCGAGTGGAAGGGCTTCTGTTATGTGCCAGTAATTGCACGTGAACGACCCAATACCTCGGATGAGCCATAACACCTCACAATTACAGCGGAACACCTTCTAATGGAGCCGCGCAGAAATAAAGTTTCAGTTTGGCCGGAGGGTGTAGTTCCACTCGCCGTGGAAGTTGGAGCGCTCGAGGTGAAGGGCGGCCATTTGCTGGCGGCTGACGTCGACGCCTATTGGATAGGAGCGCTTGTCGAGCGCGGCGCGCACGCGCAGTCCTTGGTGTGTCGCGGTGGAGGCGATGAGGTTGACGACCACCTCGTAGCTGACGAGCGGGTGCCCACGCCAGTTTTCCGCGATGTGGCAAAACATACGGTGCTCGATCTTGTTCCACTTGCTCGTGCCCGGTGGGAAATGACAGACGAAAATGGAGAGGCCGGTATCGCTTGCCAGCTTTTGCAATTCAACTTTCCACAGCCGAGCGCGCGCGCTGTTGCTGCCCCCGCGTCCGCCGTCACGAGCACCTCCCGGGCTTTCGGATAGCGTCGGTGCCCCATGTGCTGCCACCAAGCGCGGATGCTGGCAACGGCGAAGGCAGGTGTGTCGTGGTCCATCCCCACATTCACCCAGCCTGAGTTGGCACCCACGTCATAGACTCCATAGGGGATGGCCTTGCCCGCCGCTTCGTCAGGGAAGTCGTAGACGCCAACCTCCTTGGGCTTCTCCTTCCGCTCCCACTCCCTTCCTCCTTGCCAGAACAGGCCCACCAACTCCTTCTTCTTGGTGTCCACAGAAATGACCGGCTGCCCCCTCGATTGGAAATGCTGCACCTCTTCGGCGATGTGGCCAAATTGCGCGTCCCTGTCCGGGTGCTGTGCGCCCTCATGGACCTTGCGGTTGGACTGCAGGTTGTACCCCATGCCGTGGAGCAGGGCGGCCACAGTGCGTGCACTCACCGGGTGCCCCTGCTGCTGGAGTTCCTCCGCCAGGTGGTACGTGGACTTGCACGTCCAGCGCAGCGGCGAGGTGGGGCTACCGCGCGTCACAGGTGAAACAAGACGGCGCAGATCCTTCGTGAGACTCCTATCCCCCTTCGTGAGAGGCTTTCGGCCACCGCCAGGACGGCGCTGCCGGTCGGGTGATAACTTGAGCCCCTTGCCTATTTCACGGATGCCCTTGCGGATAGTCGGCAAGGAAACCCCTGTCGCACGCGAGACGCGCGTCGCTCCGCCTCGACCGATCGCTCGCGCCTCCGCGGCCGCCCACCTCCGCCGGACGGACTCGGTGAGTCCGCCCTCAAGCGCTTGGTACTTCGTCGCGATGACTTCCTCTATGTCCATGCCTACATTGATGGGCACGGCATTGGGCACCCGCAAACTGAAACTTTATTCCTGCGCGGCCCCGGCCTGCATTATGCAGGCCTCGTGTCTCAGGCCATTGCGGCCTCCATGGAGTTCATCGATGCCTTCAAGCGTTGGCTGACGGATTCAGGGTTCGACGATACCTACGCGTACCGCCGATCGGCGCTCACCATCTGGTGCCCGCACCTGAAAAGGATCTTCCTGAATCCAAAGCACAGCAGTGTTTACGCACCTGCGCGGATTCCCAATTCGGCGAGGAACCCCGTTACAGACTGGGTCAGGCGCTCGAGCGCCTCGGCCTGCTCCCGGGTATAGGGATCCTTGCCGACGAGCGAGCGAAGTTTCTGTTTCGCCGCGCTGAAGATCCCATACGGCCGGATGTCTCCCGAGTATTTGATCACGTCGGTAATAAAGTCTTTGCAGAGCTTGGAGGTCTGGCGTTTCTTGTCCTTCGCGTCCGCGAGGATGTCAGGGAACGCAACGATCTGCTCACGGATTCGTACGATGGTCTCCTCAAGTTCCGTTTTTGCCTCCTCGAGTTCCTTGGCCCTTTTGTGGGATCCTTTGGCTGCAAAATAAACGAGGGGGATCGCGAAGAGTCCACCGAGCACCGCGGCGCCGCCGGCCATGCCGGCCCCGCCAGCGGCCAAAGCACCGCCGCCGAACCAAGCCAAGGTCGCGTTGGTCGCGGCCACACCCGACAGCCCGGAAATGGCGGCCCCGGTGGAGGCGGAACCCAGTGCCGTAACCAATGCCCAGGATCCGACCGCCATGCTTCCCCCGGCTATCGATCCCGCTCCGACGTTTATCGCCGAGTTAAATCCGGAATTGAACCGGCCGACTTTGTCCAGGGCCTGCATCCTGTAACCGACGTTCAGCCCGCCTTTGTCTCGTACGCTCGGCTCGATGAGCTTTTCCGATTTTTCGAGGTAGGCCTTCGCCTCGGTCAGCGCGAGCCCGATGGCCTTCACATTCTCTTCGACTTCTCTCTTGTACCCTTCCGCCTTTTTGTACAGGCCGAGGTATCCATCGTACGTTTCCTGGTAGGCCCGTTTCGACTCTTCCAGCCTGCTTGCCCCGCCCAGGGTGACAATTTCGTTCACCACCTTCAGCGAATCTTTGAGTATTCCCATGCGTGTCCCGAAATACGTTTCGCATGGACTTTCGATAACGGATGGAAGCCCTCCGTTCCATCTCGGCTCCCGCCAGACCATGCCAAATGCCTATCGTACGATTTTTTTCCGGACTCGGTGAGGACTTTTCCGACATTTTCCGGGAATTGAACCTCGCGCCGCCCGCACTGCCGGACTTTGGCGGGAACCGATCCGATGCTGCGGTAGTAATGGAGGAGAGCAAAAATGCGGTGGATGTGGGGAAACCCCTTGGCATACCGGCGCAATTGCCATTTCTCCGGCGGAAGAACGGGCAAAACGTTCCGGCATTCTTTGCTATGTCATTTGGGCGCCGCAGGCGAAAGCCTAGAACACCGACCGGTTTAGGAGCCCGTCACCGACCCACCCTTCTGCTGAATGGGCGCTGAGAGCCGTTGCCACGACTTGATGTTCTGAAGGGCGGCAGCGCGACGCAAATCAAAGACGTTCTTGCGAATGCCTCGATACCGGGCGCGAGGCCCCTGCCTTCGCGACAGATGAGCCAATCGGTGTTCGACGCTGACGCGCTGGCGCAAGCGCGCTCGCCCCGCAGGGCTCTTCGTCAGCTTGCGCAACTGGTGCTGAAGAGGCTCGTTCTCAGCGATGGACACCGTCCTGCCTTGGCCGGGGGCCGCGCTCGTGCACTTCTCTCGAAGCGGACAGCCCGCGCACTTCTGGGCCTCAAACTCCACCACGCTGCCCAATGTGAAGGGCTGGCTCTGCCCACCAGGACACGTCACCATCCGTCGGCTCATGTTCAGAGGGAAAGCGGACTTGGCGAATAGCTCTCCGTTCTGGCTGCCCCAGGGCTTGCAGATGACCTCGCCGCCTTTCTGCTGTCAGACGGAACTGCGCAAGAATAAGTTTTCAGGATAGGGATTGCCTCCCGGGCTGGGTGTTCTCTCCCAGAGCAAAATCTGTTCCTGCGCGGCTCCTTATTACGGGTGCCTACCCGTTCTGCAAATTGGGTCCTCACGGCCACCCCTTTCAAGGTGATGGAGGGGGTAGTCCCCGGACGAGCGAGTCAAAGAGCCGTCCGGGCATGGAGAGTGGG